>JBIOJL010000367.1:0-6196 GCA_044450885.1 Tepidisphaerales bacterium | reverse complement strand
GGGGGGGGCGGGTTGTTTTTTGTTGGTTGGGCCGTGGGTTTCTTTTTTTTGGGGGGTGGGCCCCGGTGTGGTCCACCCCCATCCGGGGGTTGGTCCCCCCCCCCCTCACGCCGGTACTCCGAACTTCCATTGCGAGATAACCCGCCCCATGCGGGCGGTGATGATGCCGCCGGTGCGGGCTTCCCAGCGGCGGTAGATATCGAGCAGTTCGGCCAGTTCGGGCGAGTACACCGCGCCGCCACGATTGACCTGGCTGATCTCACTGGTGGGGTCGTAGATGCTGAGGATGCGGCGCAGCCGTTCGATCTCGCCGAGCACGGCCGACTGGCAGTGGATCGCCAGCGCCGGCGACTTTGCCGACACCAGCAGATCGAGCGAGGTGCCGATGATGGCATCGTGGTGGAAATCGAATTCGCCCAGGGCCTGGGCCGGGGCGGTGCAGACGATGGCCGGGACGAAACCGGCAGCTAGAGTCCAACTAGTCGCAGACAACTTCATAAGGTTCCTTTTGGAATCGCTCAGAGCTTGAGCCACTGATCGTAGGTCTTCTGCACGGCTGCTTTGTCCACATGCCCATCCCAGGCCGCCACGCCATACTTGAGCGACAGGCTCTTGCCGGCATCGAGGATCATGGGTTCTTTCCAGAGGTTGAGGGTGAGCGACTGATAGGAGAAGGGATCGGTCATGGTGAAGACGCGGTTGGGATGCCGCGGATTCTTCGGGGAATCGAAGAGGGCGACGGTGACGGGCTTGCCGTCGATGACGCCCTGGGCGGCCACCCACGGCATGGGGCGGACCTGCTCGTCGCCGCGCACCGGGTCGGCCTTGGGATCCTCCTGTCCGAGCAGGAACCTGGCGGCCTTGTCCATCGAGCGGGGGAAGCGCATGCCCATGCCGAAGTAGTGGCTGCCGGTGAGCTTCGCCTGCGTCTTGCCGGGTGGGAGCGAGAGTTCCGTGGTCCAGGTCATGAGGGTCACACCATCCAGCTTCTGCGGCGCGATCGCGCGTCGCTCGAGCACTAACGTCTGGCCGTCGGAGTTATTCCAATCCAGTTGCGTGCTGATGACGCCGTCTTTGGCGTCGATGGAGCGTGTCACCTGTTTGCCGCACTTGGGCGTTTCGGCCCAGAAATCGACGCCGTCGGCGGCGATGGCGAACATCAGGCCGTGATGGTGCAGATGGTCGGGCGGGGCATCGAGGAGGACGTTGAGCCCCGCGGGCGTGTACAGTTCGCGGATGTACGGCTTGAACGGAACCTGCTCGTGTTTGTAGAGCGCCAGCAGTTTCCCGCCGGATTCGATGCGAACGGCGGCGACCGGCTGTTGGGCCGTGGCCGGAAAGGTTGCCAGGAATAATACTGTCGTCATTGCCAGCAAGTGTGCGCGGACCATACCGCTCCCTGGCCGTTCCAATTGGGCCCGGCCGGTCCTATTTATGGCCGTCGGGGCATTATGTTGCAAGGGGATTCGAGGCGTCTTGGAAGGGGCGACGATGAGTTGTGGCGTCGGTCCCGGAGCGGGAGGCAACAGCCCTCACCCCGGCCCTCTCCCGGAGGGAGAGGGAGTCAGACAACCGGCGCGGGCTTGGTCGGTTCGGCCTTCGGCGTCGTAGCGGTTGCGGCCGGGGGAGCGGTTGGGGCAGCGGTTGCGGCCGGGGCCGGGGCCGCAGTCGGGGCATCGCCCGCCGGAGCCGGGGCATTTTGCGGCGCCGGGGCCACCTTCAGAGCGGGTTCGTTCTTGCCAGGCTTTCGCAGTCCCACTTCGATGACGAATCGGCCTTTGCGGGTGGCGCAGGGAATCACGATGAAGGGCTGGTTCTCGGGATATTCCAGGCCGCCGGAGCCGAGCAGCACCTTCGGCGTCGACATGTTTACCGGCGTTTCGGAAGGGAGCAGCTTCTTCGCATTGCCCACGATCATGTTCGCGATTTCGCCGAGAGCGTCGAGGCAATCATCGGTCAGGCCCGCCTGGGCCTGTCCGGACAATCCGTCGGCGGCGGCCAGGGCCATCGGCTGACTGAATCTGAGGAAGACCGAGCCGGTGACCGCGCCCTCCAGCTTGACCACCGCGTTAACGGCGGCGCTGGTTTCCGAACCTCGTCGGAGGTATGGTTTTTCGAGGGACAACCCCACCTTCACCATTTTTTGAAACACCTCTTGCGAAGCGATCAAGAATGGATTGATGTAGGCAACATCCATTGCCCCCGTACCTTCAGTGGGCATATGGGTGGATATCGGCAGAAAATCGGGGGTGGGCGAGGCGGCTTATGTGGAAGCGGCGTCCTCGCCGCTTGGGCCGCGAGAAAGCGACGAGGACGTCGCTTCTACCCGAATCCGTGGGCACGCCGCCCGCTGCTCCGGATACCGCCCATGGCGGTCTTGGCTGTGCCGGAGCCCCCCCCCGGAATTGCGGGTACGCCCCGGGCCGGATTGGGTTGCCACGCCGGCCGGCGGGGGGGTGAAACGATCCAGGGTTGCCTCCCACTTTAGTTATTGGAACAGGCCGCCGCGCGATTCGGACATTGGGCTTTTGTCATCTTTGCCATATCGGACGAAATCGGTGGACAAAACGCCTTGGAAATGCGATTATGCGACGTTGAGCGGAGCGGTCCATCTGCTTATCGCGACGCGACCTACGTTGAACCGGCTCGTCGGCTCGGAAATTGTGTTTTGGTGCGGCTTCGGCTCAGACAAAAGACACCTGTGAATTGACATCCATTCCGGAGGCTCTTCATGTCCATCAGTCGTTCCCGGCAAAGCCGGCGCAACTGGGCGATCTCCAAGGCTCTCGGCAGCGCGACGGGGCACTGCGTGTGTGAAACTCTCGAGAACCGCCGGCTGCTCGCGGCCGCGCTGCCGGTGGTGACGGTGACAGCGCCGGTCCCCAACGCGTCCGAGGATGGCGTCAACGGCGTATTTCGCGTGGCGCGCAGCATCAACAGCAAACAGCCTCTGACCATCGCCTTCACTCTCGCCGGCACGGCGACGGCCTACCTGGACTACGTGCGCCCCACCGTCATTCGCATTCCCGCCAACCAGGCCTACGTCAGCGTCCCCATCCAGCCCATCAACGATCATCGCATCGAAGGCACCGAAAATGTCGTCTTGCGGATCCTGAGTTCGACGGCGTATAAGATCGGCACGCCGTCGGCCGCGGTCGTGACCGTCGCCGACGCCACGCCGGCCGTGCTCACCATCACTCCCGTGCAGACCATGGCCTCGGAGGTCCCCGGACACCCGGCCTCGTTCGTCATCAACCGCACCGGCAACACCAGCTCCGACATCCGCGTCAGCTACAGCACTTCCGGCGACGCCGTCGCCGGCACGGACTACGCCTTCATCGGCGACATCATCATCCCCGCCGGCCAGAGCTCGGTCACGGTGGACATCACCCCGACTCCGGACAACAAGGTCGAACCCGACCAGACGGTCAACTTCACCATTCTCCCATCCACGGATTATCAACTGGGCGCCGACAGCACCTTCACCGCGACCATCGTCGACGCTTCCGTGCCGATCGTGAACCTGGTCGTCAGCGATCCGGAGGCGACCAAGCCGGACGTTCCCGGCAGCATCACCCTGACCCGTTTCGGCAATCAGCACGCCGACACGACCGTGAGTTTCACCGTCTCGGGAACCGCACTGCCGGGGCAGGACTATCGCAGCATCACCTCGATCGTGATCCCGGCCGGGGATGAATCGGTCGTGGTTCCGATCATCCCCCTCAACCGGGCCGTTGCCACCGGCGACACCACCGTCACCGTCACGCTCACCTCCGGTTCGGGCTACACGCTCGGCGCCAACACCAGCGGCACGGTGGTGATCCACGACAACCATGTTCCCGTGCTCTCGGTGGCGGCGACCGATGCCGTGGCCTCCGCGCCCAGCGATCCCCTCGACACCGCCACGTTCACCGTCACTCGCTTCGGCGATACCCAGCAGCTCATCCAGTTGAAATACTCGCTGACGGGAACGGCCATCGAGGGGACGGACTATGAGTTCGTGGGCGTCATCTACCTGCCGCCGGGCGATACGCAGGTCCCCGTGGACATTCTCCCCGTGGATCCGTCGGCCCCCGTCGGCGACCGCAGCGTCATCTTCACGATCCTGCCCAGCCCCAGCGATTACAGCCTGGGCGCGGCCGGCACGATCACTGCCCAGGCAGTCATCCACGACAACAGCGCGCCGCTGGTCACCGTCGCCGCGTCGCAGCCCAATGCCGCCGAGCCGAACTTCAACGGGCTCTACACGATCACCCGCACGGGCGATCTGCGCCAGCCCATCACCCTCAACTTCCACATGGCGGGCGATGCCGTTGCAGGGGTCCAGTACCAGACGATCAACTCGATCACCGTGCCCGCCGGCCAGACGACCGTGACCGTGCCCCTGGTGGTGATCGACGATCACGTCGGCGGACCGAACGTCGCCGCGACCCTGGTCATCGACCCGGGCACGACCTACGTCACCGACACCAACAACACCGCCAGCGTCACCATCCGCGAGAAGGACGGGCCGCGCGTCGCCATCAGCGCATCGCAGCCCGACGCGTACGAGCCGGGCACGCCCATCCATCCCGGCAGCAACGGCGAATTCACCATCACCCGTTTCGGCGCCAATACCCTGAACCTTCCGGTCGCTTTCCACGTCGCCGGCAACGCCGTCGCCGGCAAGGATTACCAGCCGATCACCAGCATCGTCATCCCCGCCGGCCAGGACAGCGTCACCGTTCCGGTGGTCCCCATCGACAATTTCACGGTCGACCCGGTCCGCACGGTGACCCTCGTGCTCGACAAGGGCAACGGCTATACGCCGGACGCGCAGAACAGCGCCAGCGTCACCATCCACGACGACAGCCCGCCGGTGGTCACCGTCGCCGCGACCATTCCCGACGCCACCGTGCCCAACGTCAACGGGCAGTACACCGTCACCGTCACCGGCGACTGGAACCAGCCGATCACGCTCAACTTCCACATGGAGGGCACCGCCAGCGAGAACATCGACTACCTCAGCATTGACAGCCTGGTCGTCCCGGCGCCCGTCACTCCGACCGGCTCGTACCAGTTCACGGTGCCGCTGCAGGTGCTCGACAGCCACCTGCCCGTTACCGGCGACCTGACCGCCACCCTGGTGATCGACACCGGAGCAGGCTACAATACGCCCCTCAGCGACAGCGCGACGGTTACGATTCACCACACCAACGCCGTGCCGCTGGTCACCGTGGTCGCGGCCCTGCCGACCGCGGACGAAGGAGGCGCAGCCGGCGTCTTCCTCTTCACCCGCTACGGCGACCTCTCGTCAACGCTCGTGCTCGACCCGCTCGCTCCGGCCACCAACTACACCCTGACCGGCACCGCCTTGCCCGGAGTCGACTATTACCGTTTCGGCAGCATCGTCTTCGGCCCCGGCCAGTCGCAGGTCAAGGTCTATCTTCAGCCGCTCTCCGACCAACTGATCGAGGACGATGAAATCGCAACCGTGACCCTGCAGCCGTCGGCCAACTACGTCCTGGACAGCCAGAACTCCGCCAGCATCACGATCTTCGACCACGACCTCGGCGTCATCGTCACCCAGCCGGACGCCGCCAAGCCCACCGGCGCCTACGCCGGCTCCAACGGCCAGCTCACCATCGTTCGCGGAAACAGCAGCAACAGCCAGGCCGTCGTCATCAATTTCCACGTGGACAGCAAAGCGACGATCGACGTCGATTACACCCTGGCGGTGCAGGCGCCGGCCACCATCACCCGGACGGCCAACTCGACCACCGGCACCATCACCATGCCCGCGGGCGTGACGGAAGTCACCGTGTCGATCGTGCCTATCGCCGGCGTCCCCCAGGACCAGGATGCCGACATCACCTTCGTGATCGATCCGGGCACCGGCTACACCATCGGCACCCCCGACCCGGCCGCCGCCCCTCCTTTCGGCACCGGAACCATCACCCTCCACAAGGACGGCGTCACCTTCGTCTCGGTGGTTGCCACCATTCCCGACGCCGCCAAGCCGGACGGCGGGCCCGCCCTCAACGGCCAGTACACCTTCACCCGCACCGGCGACCTCAGCCAGCCCATCACCGTCAAGTACATTATGTCGGGGAATGCCAACCAGAACATCGACTACGATCTGGTGGGCACGTTCACCTTCAACGCCGGCCAGGCGACGACCACGGTCACCCTGGCCCCCAACGCCAACAATCTCGGC
>JBIOJL010000366.1:0-6217 GCA_044450885.1 Tepidisphaerales bacterium | reverse complement strand
GCGGTTTCGCCGAAACCGCCATTGTTTGGCCCGGCCCGCTCGGCGAGCGGGCCCTACCCGATTTGCCAATCCGGCCATTTCATATGCCTGTTCATCCCGTCCGATAGGGTATAATAGGAAGAGCCGGAGGTACGGCCATGAAATCACTCGTGAGCAGCATCGTGTTCCTGCTGGCCGGATTGGTCTGCCGCGCGGGCGGCGTCACCGAGATGCGCGTGTTGCTGTTGCCGATGGAGTTGACCGGCCCAGCCTCGGCCAACTGGCTGCCCGACGCCTTGCGCCAGAACATGGTCCAGGAACTCGCCCGGTCCAACCGGCTGGTCATCGTAGCCGCCAAGGACGCCACCGCCACCAGCGACCCCGAGCAGGCCCGCGAAACCGGGATCAAGCACCGCGCTGAACTGGTCATCTTCGGCTCCTGCCAGGTCAACAACGCCGACGTCCGTCTGATGGGCATGGTCCTCAACGTGAAATCCGGCAAGATCACCGGGGTCACCAAACTGACCGGCTCGATGCGCGATGTCTTCGGACTCGAGGACCAGTTCGCCGAGCACTGTCGCCGGCTGAGTCTCGAGGCGCTGCAGGACCAACTGCCCAAGCCCGATCCCGTGGCGGTTTTCGCCAAGAACCTGGACAAGCCCGTTCCCGCGATCAAACCCGGCAACCCCGTCAGAGCCGGCCCCTGGCCGTGGGAAGTGCCCAACCCCGACGTCGAATGGGCCCGCGACAGCATCATCTACGGCCGGCGCACCAACACCGATTACTACAGCTACCCGCTCTTCCCGATGGGTGCTGCCTACGGCTCGCCCGGCTACGGCGGGCTGAACTTCGGCCGCGGCTGGCTGGGGTATCCGCTCAACACCACCACCTACAACGGCATCACCTTCAGCCGCTCGTACCAGAACGCGACCTCCCTGACCTGGGGCGCCACCTACTTCTTCCCCGGCGGCATGCTGCGGATCAACACGGGGTGGTAGACGCGGCCGGCTTCACCGCCACGATCAGCACGGCCGCCAGCACGGCTGCGCCGCCGAGAATCGTGAGGAAGGTCAACTTCTCCGCGCCGAATGCCAGGGAGAAGAGCGTGGCGAAGAGCGGCTCGGAGCAGTAGACGACGCTGGCGGTGGCGGGGGAAACACGGGGCTGGAACTTGTTCATCAGGTGCAGGGCCACAACCGAACTGAACAGCACCAGCGTGCCCAGGGTCCACCAGACGGTGCGGTCGGACGCTATGGCAACAAGCGTAGTCCAACGGAAGCAGGATGGGCCCGCGGCCAGGGCAACGAGCAGGCTCAGGCCGGCCGTGGCGAAGAACATGACGCCGGTCAGTCGCACCGGGCTGGCGGATTGGCCGAAGCGGTCGACCGCCAGGATCTGGGCGGTGAAGATCATCGAACCCAGCACGGTGAGTATTTCGCCCAGATGCGGCAGCGGCGGCTTCTTCGCCAGCGTGAAGGCGGCGGCGGCCTCGGGTTTGGGCCAGGAAAGCAACGCCATGCCGACGATGGCGACTGCCACCGCCAGCCAGATAGTTCGCCCGACGGGGCGGCGGAAGAGCAGCGATTGGGCAACGGGGGCAAAGACGACGGAGAGCGCTGTGAGGAAGCCGGAGACCGATGGCAGCACCCAGGCGATGCCCAGAATCTGCAGCAGCATTCCACCACCGAAGAAGACGCCCACGGCCAGGCCGCCGACCACGTCAGCGCGGCAGAATCCGTGCTGGTAGCGCGCGGTGATCGCCAGGTAGAGCAACCCGGCCAGCAGGAAGCGGATGCCGTTGATCAGGGCGCGCGAGGCGAGGGTCTCGACGACAGTGGGCTCAGCGTGGCCGATCGTGTGGACTTCGACGGCATGCGAGATGACCTGCATCGTGGGAAAAGACCAGCCCCAGAGGAGGCAGCAGAGGACGAGGATGAGGATGGGAAGCAGGGTGCGGGGCATTCTTGGGATAGTCCGTGGCCGGTGGTCCGTGGTCAGTAGTGGGTAGTTGATGGAGGTGATCAGTGATCGGTTACCAGTGATCGGTGATGGAAGGGAGTTGGATGCCCCAGACATTGCCGACGGCGGCAAGGATGACACTCAGGCGCGAAGACACGAAAAACCGTTAGAGATTGTCTATTCTGCCCAGATTGACGGGGGAACTGGGTTCGTTTGGATGGGTTCATGCCGCTGCTCCTGGAATCACGGGAAAATTCTTGCCGGGCGCCCAATATCGGGGTATTTAACATTCAGTTCAAGTCGCGAGGGCCCAACAGCCAGAAATGGATTCAGAAACCCGGACACACCGCCCATTTTGACAATCTTTCTCCGCCCCGTCAGTGCCTTGTCCCCCCTTCCGACTGACGGGGCCTTTTCTCATTTTCGATTTTGGATTTGCGATTTGCGATTGGCGCCACGTCATTGGGGAAAATACACCTGGATGCCGTTGGTGGTGCTTGGGATGGGGTAACAGCCGGGGGAAATGGGTTTGATTTCGGTGTTGTTGAGTTTCACGATTGGCTTCATCTTGGCGGGCAGCATCAGCAGGTAGCCGCCCGGAGGAGTGGCCCCATCGAGGCGGAGCGTGGCGAGGTTGGCGCGGCAGGTGTATGACACATTTATCCGGCCGAAGTTCGTGGGTAAGTTCGCGATCTCGATGCCGGCAGGGTTGGTGAACCAGTCTTCAGGGATGCCGGGGAACAGAACCAGACGATCGCCGTCTTCGTGGAGCAGGCAATCGCGCAAGAGCAGGGCAAATTCGGCGATGGCCCAGCCGTGGGGCATGGCGACATCGCCGTTCCAGGTGGTGTTGAGATGACGCCACCCCCCTGCTCCGCTCTTGCCGCCTTCGTCAAACGCGTACCAGCCCTGCATCTGTTCGTGGTTGAGGTGGATGTTCAGCGTCTCATACCCGGCGGCGCGGTTGCCGGCCAGCAGACCCTGATGGGCGCGGGCCAGCGGGAAGTAGCGCCAGTCGGCGGGTTTCTGCGGGCCGATGGATTTGAACTGCTCGAAGGCCGGGCCGGTGTCGAACGGATAGAGCGCGCAGGGCCAGAGAACGGAATACGAGCCGTAGCCGCTCGGGAGATTCTTCTCGAAACGGCCGGCGTATTGCTTGAAGAACTCATCGGCCAGGGCGGACCAGGCCTTGGCATCGTCGGCGTGGTTGGATGATTGAGCGAGAAAAGCGGCCTGACGCAGGCCGGCGATGTCGTAGGCTTGCGTGTACTCGGGATGGAAGCCGTCGCACGAGCCGGGTTTGAGCAACTTGCGCTTCTCCTTGGGCACGGCGTCGCCGAATTCGAGCGCGTCATCCTGCACCCAGTGCGGGCCGGGCGTGGTGCGGTAGTAGCGGACGAGTGCGGTGAGTTTCTGGAGCGATGGGTAGACGCGGGCGAGCCAGGCGTCGTCGCGGGAGAAGCGGCAGTGCTGGCCCATGATCCAGAGGATCTGCCCGGGGTTGTCGGCCTCCGGCTGCACCCGCCCGTTGAAAGGATGCGCGAGGAAATAGTCGATGGCGGCCGCCGACAGATCGAAGCGGCCAACTTTCTGAAAAGCGTTGGCCGCATACATTCCATCGCGGTTGAACACATTGTAGTTGATGACGGCAACGTCGGGGGCGTTGTCGTTCATGCACATCATCAGATGGCCGGTGATGGCGCGGAGGGCCTGCTCCCAGCGCGGGTCGGGCGTCTTGAGCGTGAATCGGCCGGTGAGGTTCTTCCAGTCGGACTCGGCCTGTTTGAAGAGATCATCGGCGTTGAGCGAGCGATAGAACTCGAGCGGCGGATCGGGCTGGAGCTGGCCGGTGGCGTTGGGGAGGGCGTCGTCGAGTTGTGCCCAGGGGTTCTTGCCATCCCACTGGTGTGAGGCGGCGCGCCGGCCGGGGAGAACGGGGAAGAGGAACCGGTAGAAGAGATCGCTCCCGGCCATCAGTGGGAGTCTATAGCGTATGACACCGCAGGCATTGCCATCAGGGCAGTCGGCCTTGAGGGCATGCGGCATGTCTCCCTTGAGCGCGAGTTCGACGATCTGATCGGCGGGCGCAACACCCACGGTTTCCGCTATCCGGCTGGCATCAGGATCTTGCAGCGGAATGATCGCCGGGTGGCCGTCGACGAGCAGCGATCCGGTGACCGGGTCGGCTTCAATGTGATGGACTTTGCCGCCGGCCGGGCCCAGGCTGCGCAAAGCGACGTAGAGATACCCCTTGCTGACATTGAGTCTGTCATTGAAATGCTCAATTTCCAGCGCGGTCACGCCAATCTGGCCCCCCTTGCAGGGAACTCGGGTGGCGGCATATCTCTGCCTGAATCGGCCGTCCTCGTTTCCCCATTCGACGGTGGGCAAGAGGTAGCCATCGGGATGGAGTTTGCGCGTTGATTTGATGCCGGGCATCGTCGGTGCGATGAGCTTCTGACCATCCCAGAACCAGACGTAGATGCCGTACGTGGCCGACCCGGGCGAGAAGACGCCCTCGACCTCGACGATGGTCTTGAGCGGATCGACGGTGTTGGGAATGCCGATGGCGATGTGGATTTTGCCAAGGGGATCGAGGGGCGTGCGTGGAGCGGCGGCGAAAACGGAGAGAGACAAGGCGAAGGTCAGGAGCAGAAGGCGTTTCATCGAAAGTGATACTGCCGGCGTGGCGGGAAGGTTGTTGCGACCGAACTACTGCGCTGCCTTCTCGTCTGTCTTCAGAACCGGCGTTCCGCATTCCGGGCAGCGTTCCTTGCTGGCCCGCAGATCATAGCCACAGTTGAGGCACAGACCGTGCCGCCGACGCGACGCCAGGCGATCGGCCCTGCGCAATGCGATCCCGATGCGGATAACAGGGAGTACGGCGGTCAGGAGTACCAACATCCAATGAGGGGCTCCGATACTCGACCAGGCGAAGGTTACGCCTTGGACGGGCATGCCTGTCCACCACCTTCGACCGTCCATTCGGTGGGTCCCCCAGCCGATACCCAGGATTCTCGGACGTGTGCCCATGCCCCATGTGCGCCCGTCGTCGGAGTAGAGCTGCCACGTTTGGGCCTTCTCTCCGCATGCGGCGTGCATCCATGATTCAAAGGCTGCCTGCGCGACGGGATCAGAGAACTCAACCCTCCGGTACGACAGTTGCAGGCGACCTTCCCATGGCATTGATTCGACTCCAAACTCGGTGCCCCATGGTGTGAGAAGCCACCGTGCTCGGATCCCGTTGCTGGGCACCGCCCAATCCCAGCAGAGCCATGCGCAAAGCAGTAATGACACGACGGAGAGAATTGTCAGAATCCACCGCTTCAACGCTCGGCATCATACCGCAACCGGGAAACACGGGCGAGGACGCCCGTGCCACGATGCTCTTGGCATACCATGTGGCCAACAATCTTTACCGTCGTCGTGCGCAGTGGTCGGCACCCTACAGTGTATTTGTGACGATGAGCACGATGAGCCCGGCAGTGCCGAGAATGCCGGTGATCAGACCGAAGATGGCGCGGCCCATGCCGTGCTTCTTGGGGTTGCGCTTCATGTCAACCATGGCGACAATCGACAGGATCAGGGCCAGTGGGGCGGGAAAGATGATCAGGGCAAACAACCCGGCGTAGCCGGCGGCGATCGCCCAGCCGGAGCGGCCGACGGGCAGCAGCAGGCGCATCCCCGCGTCCTGGCCGATGTCGGGCGGCTGGTAGTACGGGGTCTGGTAATCCAGTGGCCGCGGAGGCAGGGGCGGCGGGCCAGCCGGCCGGGCGAGGGGTGCGCCACACTGGCCGCAAACCGCGGCATCGTCGAGTTGCTGAGTCCCGCATCGTGAGCAAAACATGATGCACTCCTCCGGAATGACCCGCACAGTGTACGACGAAGATAGCGACGGGAGAAGCGCCTCCAAGTCCAGAGTCGCCTCAGGGGTGCATGACAGAACCCGCGGGGTCGCTTCGAATGGTTTCGGAGGGGCGGGAATGCCCCGACAGACAAGGATGATTCTGCTGAAGAACCCCGATCGGCGATCAGAGTGGGGCGCCGGACCCCGCGCTTTCGCGTGGGAACGCGCTTGGATTCCGCCGACGAGGGCGTCGGCGGCACTTGTACCCTCGCCTCAGGGGCTCCCAGCCCCGTTGCCAGGGAGCAGGATGCATTGGTCAACCATTGATCTGCAGGATCCCCTTCATCTCCGTGGCGGCGGACCATCCTGGATCGGCCCTTGACCGCCTCCACCGCCCGGCCTGCCGCCACCCGGCCCGCCGGGCCCACCCGG
>JBIOJL010000365.1:0-6226 GCA_044450885.1 Tepidisphaerales bacterium | reverse complement strand
GGCCCTGCTGCTGGCCACGGGCTGGGAATGGGCTTTCGAGCGAATTGGCGCACGCGGCATCTTCGCCTGGGCCGGCGCCGCTGCGGTGCTGCCGCTGGCGGCCAACTTCTTTGTCTATCGCGTCGTACCCGTGCGCATGTCCAGGCACGAGATCCGGTCAGCGGAAGCGGCGCAATGGGTGCAGACATCGCCGCTGGTCAGGGACTATCCGCGGCTCATGGCTCCCTGCAGTGAGGTCTACTATCACCTGCATCTGAGCCCGACGAACTTCGTGCGCTCGGCCAACTGGCCCCCCAAGACCAGTGAACAAAACGGCATCATGCTGATCTGGGACCCGATCTATGCCGAGTACAACGCCGACCGGGGACGCGTGATGTCCGCGGAGAACATCGCCATGATGGGCTGGGTTCCCGTGCATATCTTCAACAAGAGCGAGAAACCGGGACAGACGGAGATCGAGCGCATGGCGCGTAAGATCACCGACGACGCGCTGGGCGACTGGATCGTGTTCCTCAGCCCCTGCGACAAAGACGGCCACCCCACCGACCCGGCCAGGCGCGTACTTCTACCAAGCACGCGGCCGAGCGGGGAGAGATAGGATTTCGCCGATCGGTCCTGAATGCGTATCATATTCCGTCTGGGTATGCACCCGGCAAACACAAAGGATGACCATGGACAAGACCACGCTTCTGGCCGCCGCTGATTTCACCCGTGCCCGTCTTCTGGGTTCGCTCGATACCATCGAGAAATCCGGACAGGATGTTGGCAAGGTGCTGGCCTGGCGGCCGGGCGCCGGGCGGGCGCACATCGCCTGGCAGGCGATGCACTGCGCGGCCACCCACGACAAATACGTCAACGTCTACCTCCGCGGCGGGCAGCCCAAAGACCCCGCCCTGGTGCAGAATTTCGGCGGCGGATCGACGCCGTCGGACACGAACATCCCGACCCTGGCGGCCATCCGCCAGACGCTCGAAACTCACCTGGCGGGATACAAGGATTTCATCGGCGGCATGGCCCCGGGCGACGCGGTGAAGATGATTGTCGGCGGCGGCGGCAAGCAGCGGAGCATCGGCGAGTCGATCATCCTGCTGACCTGGCACGAGGCGCACCACCAGGGGCAGATCCACATTACCTGGAACATGTACAAGGCGGCCCACGGGGTGGCGTAGAAACCGGTGATCGGCCGGGGAATACGGTGATCGGTGAACAGTGATCAGTGATCGGTCGGTAGCGACGATCACCGATGACCGATCACTGATGACCGATCTCTACTTCCCCGTGGAAGCCGGAGCATCGGTCATGAGTTTTTCGAGAACCTCCAACGCCTTGTCGGACTGATTGGTGACCTTGTAGAGCTCGACAAGTTGCAGGCGGATTGCGCGGGAGACGGCGTCGTTCTTCACGTTGGGCAGAATCTTCGTGAAGTAGTCGATGGCGGCCTGGGCGCCGCGGGGACGGAGGACATCAACTGTGGACATCACGGCGGCCACGCCGGCGGCCGTGGGGTCGCGGGAAACCTGGTGGTAGCGGTCGACCATCTCCAGGTAGTTGCGCAGATTGTCCGCGGTGGCGCCGGGCCCGATGGGGCGCAGCGGGCGCGGGCCGAGCCCATCGCCGGGTTGGCGCGGGCCATCGAGCATGCCGGGGCCACCGCCTGGGCCGCCTTCGGGGCGCGGAGGCCGGTCCTGCGGATCGAGTCGGCCGGCGCGGTCGCCTCGCACAGGTCCACCGGCTGCCGGGTCGCCATCTCGGCGCGGCGCAGGCCGGCGAACGTCGGGCTGGTCGGCCTGGGCATAGACGGAATCAGCAGAACCGGCCAGGAGCGCCAGGGCCGCGGCAACCATCAGCGAGCAGAGCGTGAAACGCATATTCATACGGACTCCTTGGTAGTCGGTTCAGCGGCATCGGAAGTTGTGGTTTCCCAGAGGCTCGGCACCGACGGCGCCAGCAACGACTGCGCCGGCGGCAACAGCGCCGGCTCCGGCGGGATCAGCGACGCCTCGACGGGCACGCCCGGCGACACGGGCGCCAGCAGGTCGGCCGAGACCTGGGCGACGATGACGGGCGAAGGCTGGTCGGGCAGAATGATCTTGACGGGACGATGAAGCATGATGGCCAGCGCCACGGCCGCTGCGGCGGCGGGCACAGCCCACCAGAACCGGCGCCAGCGGATGTGCGGCTGTCGTCGCAACACATCGGCGGCCAGATCGCCGGAATAGCGGATCGCCTGGTATTCCCGGCGGCCGAGCTGAAGTTGATTACGAAGATCAGACATTTCTATGCGTACTGTGGTTAATCAGGTTCCGGGGTTTAGTGGATTGTTCTGCTCCGGGAGGGCCGTGCTCCTGCACGGCCGGGATGCGAAACGGCCGCAGCGGACTGCGGCCCTCCCATCATGTCCAAGGTCGATTCCCCGATGAACCTTTCTTTCGCGTCAGCTTTTCCTTGAGTGCGCGTAAAGCCTGATGCACAGTGGCTTTAATGGTCCCTTCGGCGCAGCCCATGATTTTCGCCGTTTCTTCAACCGACAGATCCTCGAAGAACCGCAACACCAGGGCCTCGCGCTGGCGCTCGGGAAGGTCGGCCAAGAGTTGCCGCAGCCGATCCTTCTCTTCGCCTTGTTCGGCGTGGAGTTCGACCGGATCGCTGCCGTCGGGGGCGTCGAAATCATCGGGCACCAGCCGCATCTTCCACTGACCCCGGCGAAACTCGCGGACGACGTTGATGGCGATGCCCATGGCCCAGGTCTTGAGGGAACTGTCGCCGCGAAACCGGCCGAGATCGGAGAGGAATCGCAATGCGCATTCCTGCGCCGCATCTCGCGCGAGATCGGCATTGCCGAGCATGGAGATGGCCAGACGATACCAGGGATCGGCCAGGGAGTTGACTATCTCACCCTGGGCCTTGCGGTCACCGGCTTTGGCTCGGATGAGCACGGAATCATCCACGCGAGATTGTCCTTCCGGCGTTACAGTGACGCCGGGGGCGCGGGGGTTTAGTGGAGAGACGGCCACGGCGGGAGATTAACCGGTGAGGTAGGAGGGTCGCAATGATGGGATGGCCAATTCGCCGCCAAGGCTTGAAGACACGGGAAACACGAACGCTCCGATACTGACAGGGCCGTCGCATTTGACATCTGAAAGTGCTGCCAGTGCCCTCACTGGCAGAGGTTGTGCCAATGAAGACTGCCGGTGAGGGCACCGGCAGCACTTAATGCGAGGACCCTGCCGATACTGATGGATGATATGAACTACGCTTCTTATACGACTCAGGGCATGGTATTATGCTGATGCCATCACCGAGTTGCCCGCGACTGGGCCGGAGGTCGTAGACTATGCCATTTGACGAACAAGATACCTTCAGAGGTACAATGAGGGGCACGATCTGGTTGTTTCTCTCCGCCAACCGATTCCGTGTGCAGCTCGACAACGGCCAAATTGTAGACGCCGTGATGCCTGACGAACTGATCGAGGAGATTCGCCCGTATTATTCGGGACCACCGTTGGTGGAGCGAATTGGGGTGATTGTGGAATTTCGTGATCCTCCGGCGATGCATCGGATCATTAAGATTACGGGAAATGACGGATGGTGTGGTGTACAAAGGGCGTGTTGGCGATAACGTCGCCGTTAAAGGAGCACATCTCATGACCAATCTCACCCGACGGAGTTTCAACAAGACAGCGGCCGCGACAGGCTTGGCCACGGCACTGAGCGCTTCGCGCGTACTGGGGGCAAACGAACGCATCCGCGTGGGGTTCATCGCCCTGGGCAACCGCGGCGACCAGGTGCTCGACGGATTCCTGACCCACAAAGACGCCGAAGTCGCGGCCATCTGCGACATCTACCAGCCGTACATGGATTTTGCCGCCAAGAAGATCGGCGGCGAGCCGGTGCAGTTCCGCGACTATCGCAAACTGCTGGAGCGCAAGGACCTCGACGCCGTGGCCATCTGCACGCCGGACCACTGGCACGCGCTGCAGATGATCCACGCCTGCGAGGCACAGAAGGATGTGTACGTCGAGAAGCCGCTGTCGCTGTGCGTGGCCGAGGGCCGGAAGATGGTGGAGGCGGCCAAACGCACCAATCGCGTGGTGCAGGTGGGCATCCAGCGGCTGTCGAGCACGTTCTGCCAGGAGGCCGCCGAGATCGTCCGCTCCGGCGGCATCGGCAAGGTCACGGCCGTGCGCTGCTTCCACATCCAGAACGAATTCCCCAAGGGCATCGGCACCCCGGCCGACGGCGACGCGCCGCAGGGGTTCGACTGGGACGCCTGGCTCGGACCGGCGCCGATGCGGCCGTACAACCTCAACCGCTCCTTCTACCGCTTCCGCTGGTTTTACGACTATTCCGGCGGCCAACTCACCAACTTCGGCGTCCACTACCTGGCGCAGATCCACGCCTCGCTGGGCGTGACCACGCCGCTGTCGGTGATGGCGATGGGCGGGAAATTCGGCAACTACGACAACCGCGAAATCCCCGACACCATGGAGGTCGTCTGGCACTACCCCGGCGACACGCTGGTCAGCTTCACGCAATACAACGCCTCGGCCGCCCCCGGCGGCGCCCGGCCGGGCGAGGTCGAGTTCCGCGGCACCAAGGGCACGATGTACTTCAATCTCAACGGCTACGAAATCGCCCCGGACTCGCTCACGCCCAACGAGTTCTTCGCCCGCGGCCCGCTCACGCGCGAGCGCGACCGTGGATACATGGCCGGCGCCAAACCGCAGATCGAGCCGGCGAAAAAGGCCGGCCGAATCGCCGATGCCGACCACTCCCGAAACTTCCTGGACTGCGTCAAGAGCCGCAAGACGCCGAGTTGCGACATCGAGTTCGGCCACCGCACGACGTCGGCCGCGCTCATCGGCAACATCGCCCACAAGACGCGGGCGCTGCTCGACTGGGATGCGAAGGCGGAGCGGTTCACCAATAATGAGGCGGCGAACAAGCTGCTGAGTTATGAGTATCGGGCACCGCATAAGCTGGCGTAGGCGTTGGTAACGAAGAGTTAAACACGAAGGCACGAAGACACGAAGCGGGGCAGTAGGGCCAGCGTTCTCGCTGGCCTTCCTGATGCCCACTCAGTCTCACATACCAGGCCAGCGAGGACGCTGGCCCTACTTTGGCCGCCGCATTCGGGAGATGATTTCTTCTGCTGAAGGTCCCACACAGGTAGGGTGTGCTTCAGCACACCACGAACGGCCTGCCCAGCGCACACAATATGACTCAACAACGTGGACAGATGCTGAAAAGCGGCGGCACCGCCGGAGATTGCGATGAAGAAGAAACAACCCATGACCGTCTCCCGGTTTCTCGCGCTGAGCGATGCGAAGAAGGAAGCGGTCTACCAGGAATGCGAACGGATCGACCCGCTCGAGCCGGGCCGGCCTCTGTCGGCGGCACAGCGTAAACGCTGGCAACAAGCCAAGCGCCGCGGCCGGCCGGCCAAGGCGGCGGCGGAGAGGGCCGCGCGGGTGTTGATCACCATGCCACCGGACCTGCTCAAGAAGGCGGATGCGTATGCCAAAGAGCACGGGCTGACGCGCGCGGCGTTGTTTACGCAGAGCATTCGGGCGCTGGTGGCGTAGATCATCGCGGCGGAAGTTGTGTCGCCCCTGGGGCTTTGGAAGACTACGACTATTGTCACCCATGGCTTACGCCATGGGCTAACTTGTGTCGCCCCTACGGGGCTTGGAACCATTCGTGTCCTATGTTTCCCACGGCTTACGCCGTGGGCCAATGTGTACCGCCCCTACGGGGCTGAGACCGATTCACAGCGCCGCCAGGCCTGCTTACGCCGTGGGCTAATGTGTACCGCTCCTACGGAGCTGAGGCCGATTCACATCGCGGCCAGGCCCGCTTCGGCGGCGGCGCGGACGTGGGCTTCCTTGGGGTCCGTCCGCGTGTCGATGAGGTGGCGGAAGATGCACGTGGCGTCGGGCTTCTGGCCGGCGGCGGCGAGGGTTTCGGCGAGGAGGAACGCGGCACGGGTGGCCTGGGTGCGGGGCCAATTTTCGGGGGCGTCGGTGGCCTTTGTGACGACATCGATGGCCGCGACGACGCCGGCGCGGGACAGGGACCAGATGGCCGCCAGGCGCACGTCGGTGTCGGGGTCGGTCGCGGCTTGGAGGAGGGCATCGGTTGCGGCGGCATCGCGCAGGCCGCCGAGGGCCTGGACGATCGCGAGGCGCGGGCGGGCGGTGGCGGTGGTCAGGGCTTTGCGCAAGTG
>JBIOJL010000364.1:0-6243 GCA_044450885.1 Tepidisphaerales bacterium | reverse complement strand
GTTCAGGGCATCGCAGCCGTCGAAGACGGGCATGTAGACAATGCGGCGGCCGGCACGCTGGTCGATGATCACGTTGAGATACGTCAGGAATGTCTTGCCGTCGGCCGCGGGGATCTGCGGCATGCGGACGACGCGATAGCCGGCGGCCATCGCGGCCGTGGCGACGGAATCGTAGCGGGCCTGGGTCTGGGGCGAGAAATCGGCGCCGCCGGGCAGCGGCGGGTGGGCCAGATTGCGGGCCAGGCTGGGGTCGGCCACGACCATGGTGTTGTTGCCCGCCGCCATCATGAACATGCCGGCGTGGTGGTCGGGCGCATCGGGCAGAAGGACGATTCGGCGTCCGACAAGCGTGGAGAGCCTCTCGATCAGTTCGGCTTCGCTGGCAACCGTGCGGTGGAGATTGCGGCGGATGACGCCGGGGGCAATGAAGGCAGTGCGGTCATCGTTGACGAAGTCGCCGCCATCGAAGAACAGTCCGGATGGGCGGACGGTCCAGGGGGAGCCTTCGCAGGTGGCCAGATCGGAGGCAAGCTGTTCGTCGCCTTTGCGCTGCGGCCAGATTTCCGATCCTTCTTCGCTGTTGGATAGCAGCAGGACTGCCCCAGGATCCCGGCGGAGGGTGACCCAGCGGTCGCGCGACCATGGAGTCATCGGGTGGTTGACGATAACCGGCTGGAATTGTGCGAATAGCGGACCAACACGCGAGCGGAGTTCGGCGAAGGCATACACGTCCGGGCAGAGGACGAGGACGCGAACGTCGCCCGGGAGGTGCGGGAGGAACGAGCCGTAGACGTCGGAGGCAAGATCGGCGCCGGCAACGTAGTTGATGGCGATCGTGCGTATCTGCCCATCACAGTCGCTGAGGATGTCGCCGCGAGGGATGCCGCTGTGCGTCCGCATCGGCACGACCGCCGCGACGGCGGCCAGCAGACCGAGGAGGATGGCGGAGAGTTTGAGCAGCATAAGTTGCCAGTTGTTATTGGTTATTGGTTATTTGGCACCTTCTGGTTCGTGGCCGCTTGCGGCGAGCGCAGTTGCCTGGTCAGTTCAGGGACTGCCACGGTGCTGCGGAGGACAACGATCTGCTGTTTGTCGGCAGCCAGCGTGACCGTGAGGCTTGCGTGCGGCAGGGGCTGGTCCGGCGAGATGCGGAGCGTTTGCGAGCCCTTGGGTGAAAGGGCGACTTCCAGCTTCTTCTGCCAGACTTGAGTGGGGCGGGGAAGGGCCCGCGACAACGGGCTCGTCGGCTGTGTGCCCAAAATGGTGACGGTCGCGGTGACCGTTGCCGTTTCGTCGCTGGTGTTGCGAGCCTCCACCACGAAGACGGGGGTCGCGCCGGGGATGAGGTTGCTGCCCGAAGCCAGTTGGAGGGTGATCTCCGCCGGGCCGGATTTCAGGACAGGCGCCGGTGGCTTCGCCTGCTGTGAGGCCTCGTCGGGCGTGGCTTGCAGCCGTGCGGTCAGCATGCCGGCCGAGCCGATGGCAAAACTTGCGAGGGTCCAGGTTGCGAACGTAAGCACATTGCGTCGATTCATGAGAACTCCTGTAAGTAAGAGACTACATGAATCGACGGACGGAATGGGGGATTGTTGCGTAACGAACAGGTAACGAGCCGGCGATGGCCGGTATGTCAGTGGCCAGCCGAGCCGGTGGGTGCCACGGCTTGTCTACTGCAAGCCGTGCTTCGCGGTCACGCCGACACGGCTTGCAGTAGACAAGCCGTGGCACCCGGAGCGGGAACCGACAGTTGTTGATGCGCCGATCCTTACTGCCGCGGATGGTGCGTGTGCGACGGATCGGCCAGGTGGGCGTGCTCCGTGGGCAACCGCACGGTGAAGGTAGTGCCCTCGCCTTCGCGGCTCTGCACGGTGATGTTCCCCTCGTGTTCCATGACGATCTTCCGCGCCACGGCCAGGCCCAGGCCGGTGCCGCGGTTGCCCTTGGTCGAGTGGAACAGTTCGAAGATGTGCGGCATCAGCGTGGTCGCGATGCCGGCGCCGTTGTCGATGACCTCGACAATGCACTCGTGCTTTTCGCTGTCGTAGCGTCCCGTCACCCGGATGAGCCCCTCCTGAGGCAACACGGCGTCGAGGGCGTTACTCAGCAGGTTCATCAGCACCTGGTGGATGCCGGACGGGTCCAGGGGCACCGGCGGCAGATCCTTGTCGATGTCGGCGACGACCATGACTCCCTTGTTGTTGGCCGCCGGGGCAATCAACTCGACGCACTCGTCCACGATGCGCTTCAACCCGGCTAGTTCGATCAGCGGCTCGCGGTCCTTGCTGTAAGCCAGCAGGTTCACCGTCAGGTTGTAGATCTTGGCCAGGTTCCGTTCGACGATGCCCCAGCCCTTGCCCACCTGAACCAGGTTCGAGCCGCGGATGCCCATCTCGACCACGTCGGCGCCGCCGCGCAATGCCTGGAGGATGTTCTTGATCGAGTGCGACAGAGCGGCCGTGGTTTCACCGATGGCGGCCATGCGTTCGGCCTGAAGGCCCTGCTGGTAGAGCCGGGCGTTCTGCACGGCCAGGCCGGCCTGCATGCCGATCGCCGTCAGGAGACGAAGCTGGTCCGGCGAATACGTGTAGTTCTTGACCGAGCTGTCGATGTAGATGACGCCAAGAATTTCGTCGCCTTCTTTGCCGTCGAGCCGGCGGGCCTTGACCGGCACGCACAGCGCCGAGCGGATGCCCAGGCTGTGGATGCTCTTGCCGCTGCTGAAGCGCCGGTCGAGCATGGCGTTGCTCGAGAGCACGCCCTGCCCGCTCTGGATGACGTGGTTGACGATCGTGCGTGAGGCCAGGATTTTCGGCTCGCCCACGGGGAGCCGGTCGTCGTTGCGATGGCCCTCATCGCGGATGCGCACCACTTTCGGCTGCAGTTCGCCGTTCTGCTCACCCACGAAGAGGATGAGCCCGCGGTCGGCCTTCACGTGTTCCAGCACCAGGTCCATCACCACTTCCAGCACCTGGTCAACCTTGAAGTTGGTTCCCAGGGCGGCCTGGAGCTGGTAGAGCATCTTCAGGTTCGACATGGCCGCGGCCGACGGCTCGGGAACGGCCATCACCATCGACTCATCGCTCGATGAGATGGCCGCGACGATGGAACTATCCATGCCGGCTTCTTCACCGGCGAGGTTGACGTTGCCCCCGCTGGTGCGGGTGACGCCGGGCTGGGCCCCGAAGACCATGAGCGTCCGGCCGACGCGGATCTGGTCGCCGAGCTTCACGGGGTGTTGGCCGCCGATGCGGACGGCGTTGATGTAGGTGCCATTGGAACTGCCCAGGTCGTGGAGGATCCACTCGCCCTCGCCCTGCGGGTGGAGTTCGCAGTGGCGTCGGCTGACGGTGTTGTCCGTCAGCGGCAGTTGACGGCTTTCCCGGCCAATAAGCAGCGGGGCTTCCGGCAGCTCGTAGCGCCGGCCCTTGTCAGGACCCTGTAAAACCAGCAGCGTAAGCACGCGGAGAGATTACCGGATTCCATCGTGATGTGGTAGTGGAAGGTGATTGGCGATCGGTTAACAGAGATCGGTGGACGGGTGGCAGACCCGTGCTATCAAAGAAAAAGACGCGGAGACCGAGGCGGTCTCCGCGTCTTTGTGTTCCCGTGATGATCGCCCGAATTACCGGTCGAACTGGGCGTCGAACTCGAACGCCGAACGCTCGAAGTCCCACTTGCGGACCAGGCCGCAGGCTTCCTTGGCGCCGTGTTCGCGGTTCATGCGGGAATCTTCCCACTCGACCGACAGCGGGCCGTTGTAGCCGACGTCGTTGAGGGCGACGACGATGCGCTCGAAGTCGACGTCGCCGTGGCCGGGTGAGCGGAAGTCCCAGCAGCGACGGGGATCGGCGAAGCTGACGTGGCCGCCGAAAACGCCGACGGTGCCGTCGCCCTTGCCCCACCAGGCATCCTTGACATGCATGTGGAAGATGCGGCTGCCGAATGTGTAGATGAACTTGACGTAGTCAACACCCTGATAGCCAAAGTGCGACGGATCGTAGTTGAAGCCGAATCGCTTGTGGTTCTTGATGGCTTCCATGGCGCGCTGGGCGGAGGCGATGTCGAAGGCGATTTCCGTGGGGTGGACTTCCAGGCCGAAGTTCACGTCGAGTTTGTCGAATTCGTCGAGAATGGGGAGGAAACGCTTGGCGAAATCGTCGAAACCCTTCTGCCAGTATTTCTGGTCGGTCGGAGGGAAAGCATAGATCGAGTGCCAGACGGACGAGCCGGTGAAGCCGTTGACAACAGCGCCGAACTTGGGCAGCGACTTGGCGTCTTTCGGCCTGGCGTCGACGAATTTGCGGCAGGCCCGAGCGGTTTCGATCATGCGCTTGGCGGCGCGCTTACGCACGCCCTCGGGATCGCCGTCGCCCCAGACATCCGCGGGGAGGATGAGCTTGTGGCGCTCGTCGATGAGGTCGCAGACCGCCTGGCCGACGAGATGGGCGGAGATGGCGAAGGCCGTCAGGCCATTGCCGATCAGGACATCCCATTTCTTCTTGCAGTAGTCCTTGTCCTTGAGGGCCTTGTCGACTTCGAAGTGATCGCCCCAGCAGGCGACTTCCACGCCATCGTAGCCGAAGCTCCTGGCTTTCTGACAGATGGTCTCAAATGGAAGATCCGCCCACTGACCGGTGAAGAGAGTGACTGGACGAGCCATAGGTGGCAGCTCCTTTTTGGAAAAACTTCTGACACGAACAAGCAAGCACCCTGCTTATTGAGGAGTAATCTCACCTGTTTTCGCCGGGGTTGTCAACATGCGGAGAGAACGTTCCGGTCCTGCCGCAGGGCAATTGCATGTGGAGGATAATGCCGTGAAATGGTGGGGCCGACGCCCTCGTCGGCCTTCCCCGACTGCTCACAGGCGGCCGACGAGGCCGTCGGCCCCACTACATGCAATTGCCCTCGGTCCTGCCGCCTCGTTGCCCGTTGCGGGAGTTTGACAATGTACCGGACATCGCGCTTAATGTGCCGCAATCGCCGCAGGAGTGGCGAAATTGGCAGACGCGCAGGTCTTAGGAGCCTGTACCGAAAGGTGTGGGGGTTCGAGTCCCCTCTCCTGCATCATGTTTTCGGGCAAGACAATGCCCGTCGGGCAATCCATCCTGGCATTCGGACTGTTCACGCCGTTCCCCCGTGATCATTCCCGGCACGTCAGACCTGCCGGCGACGAAGTGTCAACCCCAGTCCAATCACGCCCAACATCGCCATCGCGCCGGGCTCGGGCAGGGCAACCGGAGCCAGCGAGACTCCGCGAAAGTAGGTGTTCTCGGGTGAGTCGATGATCTTGCTGAAAGTGGAACCAGGCCCGGTATCGGTCACAGTCCAGAGGGCATTGTCCAAAACCGGACCACTCGTCGTGCCCGCGTCAGTTGCGAACAGGACGACATTGCCGTTGACCAGATCGCCCGCCAGGCCGCGAAGACCGCCGGCAGTGCCGGTGGGAAGACCAGCGGTGAGGATGTACTGCAGGCTCCAGTTCGTGCCGTCGAACGCCCATTTCTGCAGGCCGCCGCCGGTGGCCACATCCCGGTCATCGGCAATGTAGAGCGTGTCCAGGCCGGTGCCGGCGTAGTCGTTGGAGTTCAGGTCGAAGAACACGAATTGATACGGGCTGCTGCTGCCGCTGCCCGAAGCACTGGCGATGACGAAACCGGTCGAGGTCAGGCTGGTTGGCAGGCCAGTGCCCACCGGAAAAATCCCTATGCCTGGAGTTGAGGAAGACGCGGAAACAAAGAGCCGCCCGCCGAAGATGCCGACATCGCGTCCCTTGCTGAGCAGGATGGGCGTCGAGGTTGTGCCCGAGCCGGCGTACAGACGCAGCCCGGGAGCCAGGCTGTTGCCCTGCGTGCTGACCCAGAAGCGACGTGCATCATCGGAAGCAGCACTACGGAAGTCGTTGCTGGCACTGTCCTGAAAGATCCGAGACGTATCCACCGTGCCGCTGGCATCGACCAGACCGATGGTGCGTGCCACCGAGCCGGGGCTCGAAGTCGTGATGGCGGCCGTGCCCAACGCACCATTGTAGCCCGGCACGATGATGACGGAGCCATCGACCGAACGCGTGATCAGTCCTTCTGAACCGTCCGATCCGCTCTCGGTGAGCATATTGTCGGAACCCGAGGCTACCGTGGGCATCGCGATGGTTTGAACGGGAGCAGATTGTGCGGCGGCACGCGTGAACTCATCAAGGTAAACAGCCGTTGCCGCACTCCCGGGCACCGAGACGGATCCGGTGAAACT
>JBIOJL010000363.1:0-6273 GCA_044450885.1 Tepidisphaerales bacterium | reverse complement strand
GCATCGCTGGCATTCGTGTCCATCGCTTCCTGCGCCAGCGATACCATGGCAACGTAGCTGTCGGGGTTGACCGACAGCGTGTGGCTCCACAACTGGCGATTGCCAATCCAGTTCTGCGTCTGCGTCATGCTGCGGATGCCGAGAGCCGTGAGGATACAGGTCGCGACGATGGCCGACGTGCGGGCGCGGAGCAGGCTCAGGCCGTAGGCCGCGGCGATGGCGACACCGAGCATCGGCAGATAGGCGTAGTGGTCGGCGACGGTCGAGTAGTATTGGAACATGTGGGGCGTCAGGCCGAGGATGGGCAGGGCGGCGAGCGCGGCGAGGCTTGCTCCGACCCCCGGCAGGGGGTGTTTGCGGCGGATCCGCCAGAGCAGCGCCGCGATGATGGCCGGGACGATCCAGGTGAAGTAGCCCCAGCCGGATGACATCACCGCCAGTGGCGTCCGGCCGTAGTCGATGGCCAGATTCACCGGCCAAGCCAGCTTGAACAAATAGAACGCGAGGCTGTCGGCGGCGATGAGCGGGCGCGTCCACAGGGCCGTCGTGGGGATGGCGGTCGCCGGCATCCAGTGGCGGGCGAGCAGGCCGAAGATCACCGACAGCGCGAACCACGGCGCCAGTTCGCGCATCACCTGTCGAAGCGGCCGGTGGCACAGCCGCCAGCCGAGCAGCGCCGCCGGCAGGGGGGTGATGACGCCCATGGGCTTGGAAAGCATCGACGCCAGCAGTGCGAGCAGGCCGAGGAGGTAGAAAAGCCTCCTGGCTCCCTCTCCCTCCGGGAGAGGGCCGGGGTGAGGGCCGTGTTCCCTCCCGTTCCGCAGCCCCGTCCACCATTTGTAGTCAGATGCGTAGTGTAAATATGCCAATATCGCCGCCAGCGCGAACAGGCCAAACAGCAAGTCCTTGAGCCCCGACGCCCAGGCGACTGCCTCGACCTGCAGCGGATGGATCGCAAACAGCAGTGCGCCTGCGGCAGCGGGCCAGATGCGCGGCGGCGTGGGCTCGACAGCGTGTCGTAGCTTGCCTTGTCTGGGGGCCGCGGGTGCCACGGCTTGTCTACTGCAAGGCGTGTCTGCGGCCGGGGGACGCCGCAGAACGCGAACGAGGATGAGGTACACCAGCAGCGCCGACACGGTATGCACGATCAGGCTGGCGCCGTGGTAGATCCACGGGTTGAGCGTGATGCCCCGGTCATCGGGTTGCGTGACACGGGCGATCGGGGTCAGCAGCGCCCAGACGGTGCGGGTCAGCGGCAGGTACTCGCCATTCTCCGGGTGCGACCAGTACCAGAGGTTCTTCCCGACGGTGGCCGGGTTGAGCCGGGGGTTGCTGTAGATGGTCTGGCCGTCATCCCAGGAGACGAACTCGTTGGTCAGCGCCGGCGCGTAGACCAGGAGTGTCAAGATGGCGACAAGCCAGATTGGCCCGCGGGATGGAGGCATCAGGGAGTTCCGGATTTCGTCATTCGGCCGCAACGCGGCCGTGCTTACCATCCTTTGCCGTTCTTCTTCGTCCCGCAGATGTTCACCTGCAATCCCAGCGCATCGGCCAGGGCGGCCTTGGCCAGCATCGCCCGGTCGGCCTCCTCCACGCTATTGGCGTACGCCACCTGGATGTGGTTGCTCTTGTGCTTGGCCATCATCTGGTCGCGGCTGACGCCATAGGTGACCGCATGCATGATCGGCCACTGCGGCGTGGTCGCCTGCCAGCGGCGATTGGTCTCTTCGGCCGGCAATTCGACGACGCCGGCCCGGCCGAGGTCCATCCTGAGTCTGCCGCCCTCCATGAAGATGCGCGACCAGACGATCTCGCCGGGCTTGCTGATGCCCTTGAGCGTGCCGCCGCCGAGGCGGAAGTACATCGCGGGCTGACGCTCCGACGACGCCCCGGCCCAGCCGCCGACGAAGTGGGCCGGGGGGACCGAGCCGGAAATCAGGAACACCCAGACATAGTCCTCGACCGTGCCGGATTTGTCGGGATCACCCCAGCGCAGGTCGTGCAGCGTGTTCTCGACGGGCTGGCCCATGGCCTTGTGGACGCGATACGTCAGCAGCCCGTCCAGGCCGGCGCACTCGTCGACTTCGTTGAAGTGCGGGATCGGCTCGCCGTCATACAACACGCGCTTGCCGTCGCGGCTCCTCACCGGCGGCCGGTCGGCGTTGTTCAGCGTGCCCTCGACCAGGTCGGAGGCGGGGAGCAGGTCCTTGAGGCCCTGCTGGTATTGGATGCCGATGGTGGCGCAGCCGAAATCGTCGGCGATGCGCACGGCCGCGACGTACATCTTGCACTGCTGGAGGATCTGGTTGTCGGTGAGGTCCGTCTCTTCGTTCGGGCCGGTGATGAACTTCATGCCGCGTTCTTCCATCCACTTGCGGACGGCCCAGGCTTGGTCGTTGCTCACCTGCGTCGATTCATGGTACAGCGCCGACTGGCTGAGACGTTCCTTGTGTACGCCCGTGGGGTTCAGCAGTTCGTCGGGGATGATGGCGTTGAACATGCCCATGCAGCCTTCGTCGAACACGCCGAGGATGGCCTTCTCGCGCTGCAACTGCCTGGCCAGCGCCTCGCCCAGCTTTCGCTCGGCGCCGCTGACTTTCACATGTTTGAACTTGACGACATGGTTGATCTTGTGCTTGGCAGTGCCCTTCTTCAGCCAGGTGCGGAGGTAGTCCTTGAAGTAGTCATCCGTGAAGTCTTCCGACCAGATGGTGGAATACTTCACGCCGGCCTTGGTCATCGATCCGTTGAGGTTGAGCATGCCCACCAGCCCCGGCCAGGTGCCCGACCAGTTGGCCACCGTCAGGATCGGCCCGCGATGGGTCATCAGCCCATGCAGCACCTGATGTGAATACTGCCACACGCACTCGGCCACGATCAGCGGGGCGTCGGGGTCGATGGTCTTGAAGACCTCCATGCCTTCCTTCTGCGAGCCGATGAATCCGTGTTTCTCGTCCTCTTTGTACGGGTGGGCCCGGACCAGTTCGTAGCCCTCGGCCGCCAGTGCCGCCTTGAGCGTTTCTTCCATCTTGGCCTGTTCCGGCCAGCACTTCTGGTTGGCCGAAAGGCGGAGGTCGCCGTTGGCGATGAGCTGGACCTGTTTCTTCTGAAGTTTCGCCGCTTTCGCGAGAGTCGGGACTTTGTACGATGGCATAATTGCGCTCCGGCCGCTGTCGGCCTGTAGAAACCCACGGAAACCCCCGGCCCTGGACAGGATGGCCGGGTACGAAGAGGAATACTAGCACGTTGGGGGACTAATGGTAGGCCCGAACGAATGGTCGCGCCCGTTTGCCGCTATAATACCCGGCTGATGTCCCAGCAACCGTTACTTCCTCCGCAACCGGTTCCTGCGGTGCCGGTGGTGCCGCCGCCCATGCCCGTCTGGCCGTGGCTGTTCTATGTCCCGCCAGGCTGGCGCGTATATCCGCCTCCGCCATGGTGGCCGCCTTATCCGCTGCCTCTGCAATACGCGACAGGCGCGGCCAGGGGCCCGATCCCGCCGCGCATCTGGACGGTCTACGTCGCCTTTCTGGCCGCGCTCGCCGGGATGCTCGGCGGAGGCGCCGCCATCGGCGTCGCATTTGTCATCTACTCCAAGGCCACCGACCAGGGTATGCCGGACACGGCTCGTCTCACCGCGTTCGTGCTCAGTTTCTGGGGCCTCACGCTGGTACTGCTGGGCAACCTCGTTTCCACGGGCTCGACATCGCTCATCGCGGCCGCATTCTCGCCGGCCCCGCTGCGCCGGCGCCTGGCCTTTGCCGCCCCGGCCATCGGCTGGTCGTCCATCCTCGCCCTCTCCATCGCCACCACTGCCGTCGGGCATTTCCTGGGAATGCTGGTGCATCTGCTGGGCATCGAGGTGAGCGGGTCGATGATCGACCTGATGCAGTCGGTTGCGTCTTTCTCGGCCGCGGAGCAGTGGGCCATGCTCGTCATGATCGGCCTGCTGGTGCCGATCACCGAGGAATTGCTCTTCCGCGGCTACATTCAGACGCGCCTGATCGAGCGCCACGGCCCGCTGCCGGGGATCTTCATCACCAGCGCGCTCTTCGGCCTCATGCACATGAACGTCTACCAGTCGCCGGCGACCTTCTTTCTCGGCCTCGTGCTGGGCTTCGCCGCCTGGTACGGCCGCAGCATCATCCCCGCGATCGCGGGGCACATGGTGAACAACACCATCGCCATCGGTCTGACGTTCGCCACGAATTCGGAGAGCATGCCCTCACGGCGGTTCGTCGTGATCTGGATGTTCGTCTCGGGCACGCTGGTGCTGCTGGGCATAGGCTGGGCCTTGTTACGCGGCCGCCGCCCGGTCACCCTGGCGACGTAGATCGGATTTCACCTTTGGCTGGATTTTGTCGCCGGTTATAATGCCGGCCGTCGCCTCACGGTGGTCGTGCGGCCTTGGTCAAAGGGGAATCGGGGATGATGGGAAGGAGATAGCCATGACGATATTCCAGCGAGTGTCGACGTTCTGCGTGCTGACGAGTCTGGTCTGCCTGGCGATCGGCGCAGCGTCCTGCCGCGGAGCGGATGCGCCGGCCGGGAAACTGGTGATCGTCAAGGCGGTCTACGGAGACCTGCCGGATGGCGCCAAGACGGACGTGACCGAAAAGGTCGCGGCCATGGTCAAGGACAATGCGCTGTCGGTCTTCGCCGGCAACGACAATTTCGGCGACCCGGCCGGCGGCGTGGCGAAGAAACTCCGGGTGGTCTTCACGATTGACGGCGTCGCCGCCAGCAAGACGGTCGACGCGGGCGAGACGCTGACCATCGCCGCGGCGGAAAGAGCCCTGGTGTTGCACCTCCGGCAGTGGCAGGAGAGCGCGGATACCCGGATCGAAGAACTCACCTGGGCTATTCAGCGGCGGCCGAACAATGTCGAACTCCTTGTCTCGGTGCTTGAAGCGGATGGCCGCGGCAGTCTCTACGCCCGCCGCGGCAAGTTCAAGGAAGCGCTGGCGGATTATTCCAAAGCTGTCCAACTCGATCCGTCGCATCATTGGCGTTGGTTTCAACTGCTTAGCCTTCGGGCCTACCTGGGTGATCTGGATGGTTACCGCAAGGACTGCGCTGACATGCTGCAGCGATTTGGCGATTCGGACGGCGGAGTTGCCGAACGTCTGGGCAAGGTGGGCCTGCTGATCGCCGATCAACGCATCGATCAGACCGCCGCCTGTGAGATGGCCGACCGCAGCATGAAAGTGGATCTGCCCGGCTGGAATGTGCTGACCAAGGGCATTGCCGAATACCGCAGGGGGAATTACGCATCGGCCGTCCCTTTTCTCAAGCAGTCCAGGGAGCACCTGCGCCCACGCCGTGCAGGTGACTCCAACGAATACTATCCGTTCACGACGGCTGGTGCCGCGTCAGCGGAGTTCGTGTTGGCCATGGCCTGCCACCGGCTTAAGCAGCCGGATGAAGCAGGCGCGGCCATGGCGCGCGGCGTGGCCCTGATGGACGAATTGCCTCGCGCGGGCGTTGATGACTTGACCAACCCGTTCCATGAGGCGCTGATAACCCACGTGTTTCGCCGCGAGGCCGAGCAGTTGATCCTCGGCAAGCCGCCCGCCACGCAACCCTCCGGCAACTCAAAGTGAGACATTTGCACTTGGCCGGACTCCGGCACGGGATATGATTAGGCGATGGTCTCACGGTGGTCGTGCGGCCGCGGTCAACTTCGAGTCGGGATTACGGGAAGGAAATAGCCATGACGATGATCAAGCGAGTGCCGATGTTCTTTGTGCTGGCGGGTCTGGTGTGCCTGGCGATCGGCGTATCGTCCAGCCGCGGCGCCGATGCGCCGGCCGGGAAACTGGTGATTGTGAAGGCGGTCTACGGAGACCTGCCGGATGGTGCCAAGACGGATGTGACCGAGAAGGTCAAGGAAATGGTCAAGGACAATGCGCTGTCGGTGGAGGCGAGCAACGACAACTTCGGCGACCCGGCCGACGGCATCGTCAAGAAACTGAAGGTGGACTACACCATCGGGGGCGTGGCCGCGAGCAAGACGGTCAACGAGGGCGAGACGCTGACGATCGCCGCCGGCGAGAAGCCGGTGGCGTCGAAACTGGTGATCAAGAAGGCCGTCTACGGCGACCTGCCCGATGGCGCCAAGAAGGATGTGACCGAGAAAGTCGCGGCCATGGTGAAGGATGGCGCGCTGTCGGTGGAAGCGACCAACGAGAACTTCGGCGACCCGGCCGAGGGCGTGGTGAAGAAGCTGAAGGTGGACTACACGTTCGACGGCAAGGAGAAATCCAAGACGGT
>JBIOJL010000362.1:0-6295 GCA_044450885.1 Tepidisphaerales bacterium | reverse complement strand
CGCCGTATCCGGGGACGTACGCGGCCCTGGGCAGCGGCATGATCGGAGGCTATCCCAAGAGCCAGTTGGACACCAGCGACCGCCGCTGGCCCGCGTCGCTGGCCGCCGGCGAGGTGGTCCGGCGACGCTGCCAGACGTGTCACGACAAGTCCATGCCGATGCCGCAGTATCTGTCGGACGACATGGGCCTGGTGCTGCAAAACCCCGACCCGGACGATGTGCGGATCCGCTGGTCGCGGCACCTGATGTTCAACCTCTCCCGGCCGGAGAAGTCGCTGATTCTGCTCGGTCCCCTGGCCAAGGCCGCCGGCGGCTATGGCCTGTGCAAACCCCGGAACGCCGGTGCGATCGCCGCGCCAGTCACGGTATTCGCCGACAACGCCGATGCCGACTACCAGAAACTGCTGGTCCTCTGCCGCGAAGGCAAACGGCATCTGGAGGAAATCAAGCGCTTCGACATGCCCGGTTTCCGGCCGCCGGAGATGTACATCCGCGAGTTGACCCGCTTCGGCATTCTTGACCCCACCCGCGCCGACGCCGGGCCGATCGACGTCTACGCCACCGACCGGACCTACTGGCGATCGCTCTGGTGGCGGGGCGAGGACTGAAGGATTGCTTCCCGGTTCTCTCTACTACATACGGCTGTGCAGTGAGACGGAAACGGAGAATGCTATGCCTACAACCCAGCAACCTGGCAAGATCAAATGGCTCTTCGAGCGGAACGTCTTCTCTGACGGAAATCCAGAGAAGATGGTGCGCGCGGTGCAAGCTGGCGGAATGCAGTGCGCACAGGTGGGATACGTATCTGCCGGAGAAGATGGTTTTGGCCTCGAACCTGTGGACCCCGTGCCGTTCTCTGATGAAGACCCGGTGATGGTGTATGGGTCGATGAATCTATGCCGATGGCTGTTGTGCCAGAAAAGGTGGCCCCGGCTGGCGTGGTATGACTTCGACCGGCTCCGGTGTCAGTCTTATTACGCCCAGTGGGGCGAGTTTCTGTTGCAACGGGAATACGCGTTTATGCCGCTGGCCGAATTGTATCGGCGTCATGATTGGGTGTTCAGAATACTCGGACGAGACGGGACGATCTTCGTTCGGCCCGACGATAACGACAAATCATTTTCAGGTGGACCCGTTCAGCGGGCCGGCTTTCAAGAGTGGTACAAACTGGCCAACTTCTACGATCCCGGCCCCGATTGTCTGGTCGTCGTATCGTCGCCCGAAGCGATTCACTCGGAGTGGCGCTCTGTCATCGGCCAGCGGCAAACCATCACAGGCAGCCTCTATCGGCAGAACGGGGCCGAGGTGATCTCATCGGAGTTTCCGACTGATGCCGCCGACTTTGCCGCTCGAGTAGCCAACGCGACCGCTTTTGATCCGCACCCGATCTATGTGATGGACGTCTGTAGCACTGCGGACGGCTACCGGCTCGTCGAAATCGGGAGCATGTGTGCGGCGTCGCTCTACGCATGCGATGTGGAGAAGGTGGTTCGGACGGCGAGCAGAATCGTGGCCGGCGTCTAAGCCGCCAAGCCAATGTAACGGTCTTCTTGGCCGTCCCATCGGCAATTCAAACGGGACGGGAAATTCAAACGGGACGCGGACCTAATCGACCTGAATTGCCCTGTCGCCGCTGCCTATTGACCATCCGCAACAGACGTCATAGCGTATATGCTTGCGTTTGGCCGTTTAGACAGAACGTGCGACCGTTGTCGGGCGTTACAACTGTGGGAGCGAACATGCCGCCAGTCTTCAAGAAACTGAACTTGAAAGAGCAGCGCGAGATCGTTGTCGTCAATGCACCGCCATCGTTCGAGCCCGAGTTGGTGGCGCTCCAGGGCGTCACCGTGCTCCGCGACCCCAGGAAGGCCAAGACCGTCCATTTTGCCCTGGCCTTCGCCACCACACAGGCGGAACTCGACAGCGTGTCCAAGGTGCTGGCCGCCAAGGCCGAAGGCGATGCCCTGCTGTGGTTCGCCTACCCCAAGGGAACGTCCAAACGGTTCACGTGCGAGTTCAACCGGGACTCCGGCTGGAACGACATCCGCAGCGCCGGCTTCGACACCGTCCGCCAGGTGGCCATCGACGAAGACTGGTCGGCCCTGCGTTTCAGGCGAGTGCAGTACATCAAGCCATCCAAGACCCGGTCTCCGGGCCGGGTCTGAACCCTTGAACTCTTGAACCCTTAAACCCTCCGATCCCTCCGCTTCGTGGCTCTTCGTGGCCCTTGGTGGGCAAGAAACGGAAACGGGAGCTGCGCCGACCGCCATCACTTCTCGCCCTTGGCGAACTTCCGGGCGAAGTCGCGGACGGACCGCGTGAAGCTGAACTCGGCCGAGTCGGGCAGGCTGCGCGACGGAGCCTCGATCCAGCTTTCGATCACGTACTGGTCCGGCTTCCCATCGACCATGGCGTAGTCCTGCCCCTGCCGCATGACCGAAATGTACCACGTGGAGTCGTCGGCCAGACCTTTCCGCTTGAGCGACGGATAGTCCGATGCCCAGTAGATCAGGCTGAAGGGAATCTTGCGGGCGCGGCAGTGCTGCTCGATCTTCCTCACCTCCTGCCAGTTGCCCCGATCGAAGACCGTGAACTCGGCCCAGTTGACATCCAGGCGATAGAAGTCCAGGCCGCGGATCTGCATGTCGGCCAGCCGCTTTTCGAGCGCGTCGATCCAGCGGATCTGGTCGGCCAGTGGGATGAACGGATAAGGCTCGATGTCGCCGATGCGGATGTCGGGGTAGTGCTGGCGCACCAGGGCGATGAAGGCCGCGGTTTCGGCCACGGCGTAGTCGTCCGTCTGCTTGATCTCCTTGCGGGCGCAGCACAGCGGCTCGTCCATGGCGATGGCGTGGATCCGGCCGCCCAGCCGCTGGAATCGGTCCCACTGCTTGCGCTGGATGTTGAACGTCTTCTCGCCGGTGGTCCCCCAGGGTTTCACTGCCCCGACTTCGAGTTCGAGCTGGAGGCCCCATTGCTGGAGCATCGGCAGCCACTTCCCGAGTTGCTCGTCGGTGAACTGCTTGTTGAGAAGGTGATCGGCGTAGCCGACCGCGCTGATGAGCGAGCGGGTGTCCTTCCACTGCTCCGGCTGCTCGAAGAGTTCGCGAAAACAGCGCCCGTTGTCCTGCGTGGGCGGATACATGGCGACCGCCGGCCGGGTGGCGGGCTGTGCCAGCGACTGCGACGCCACCACGACGAAGGTGATGAAGCTGCTGTAGATGATCCTGCGATGGCTCAACATTGGTCTGCTCACTTTCCCTTCTGCGTTCGGAGTTCAAGCTTCAGCGTGTCTTCCCGTCTTCCTGTCTTCCCGTGAAGACGCCCGCAAGACACGCTGAAGCGTGAACTCCGAACCGACCTCACAGCGACCGCCAGGAAAAGAGGGACGGCCTGTGGTGGATGGCCCGGGCAAACTCGGCGGCCTTGTCTTCAAAAAGGGTGGCCCGGGACAATTCGAGTTCCCGGGCCTCGGGGTTCTCAAATTTCCCGGCCGTGCGCTGCGAGATCGCCGCGAGTTGTTCCAGGATGGACTGCATCCGGCGCATGGCGGCGATGGCCGCCCGGCTGCTGTTGAGGTAGAGATGTTCCGTGAAGTGCTTGTCCTGATGCTTCCGGCGCAGCGAATGGGCGACGTCCAGGGCATCGCGCAGCGAGGCCAGATCGCGGTCGTAGTCGAGGAACAGCTTCACGAGGCGGGCCCGGCCCTCGGCCGCCTCGCCGCGCGCCAGGTCGGCAATGCCGGCTGCGTCGAGCTTGCGGAGATTTCCGACGGCGAGCTTGCTGCGACAGGAGGCGATCGCCGGGCGCAGGCCGGCCGGGGCGAAGCTGTAGGTGACGCGTCCCGAGCCGCCGCAGAAATCGCAGGGGCTGTGTCCGAGGCTGATGCATCGCTCGCAGGGCTGGTCTGTTTCCGGGATGCTCCCGGTTCCCACGCAATGGGTACACTCCTCGAACCCCTGCCGGCAGTAGAAACAGCGGAAATCGGCGAAGGCGAGAACCAGCGCCAGGGCCACATCGCGGCCCATGAACTGCTGTATGCCGTCCAGAAGCTCGTGGTCATCGGGCAGGATCTTGTGGGCCATGCCATCGAGAAAAAGGCGCACCGCCTCTTCGCGCCGGCCGGCGTGAAGCCGCTCGGCTACGCCCTGCAACACGCGTTCGGCAAGGTGATCGGGATTGGTCGACATGGGCTCGCTATCCGCGGTAATCCGGGCATCCACTTATCGCGGGTATCTTGCGGGCGGATCGGCAACAATGCAAGGACAGGGCACGCTCGTCTGTCATGTGCTGCTTTGCTACGGCGGCCGGTTCAGAACCGACTGGCTCAATACTCCATATTACAAGCAGACTACTTAATCCTTGACTTGCGAGGGCTTTGTTGGGTTGGTCCCGGAGCGCTGCGTTCGCCGACGCGGTCCCCACGGCTACTTGATTTCGCCGGGGCGTCGGGCGATTTGGTTTGACTTATTCATCCCCATTAGACAAAATGTCTAAGTGCGAGTGATCAGCCTGAAGACGCTGCGGGAGTTCTGGCGCGGGCATCGCGATGCCGAGCAGGCGCTGCGCCAGTGGTATAAGACGGCCGTGCGGGCCGCCTGGCGCAGTCTGCGTGATGTTCGACAGACGTATCCCCACGCCGATGGCGTAGCCAGCGCCGGCGGCGGCGTTCTGACGGTGTTCAACATTTGCGGCAACCGATATCGCCTGATTGCACGAGTCTGCTATGACTATCAGTTGATCAACATTCGCGCCGTCTTGACGCATGAGGAATACAATCGACGTGACTGGAAGGAATAGGCCATGTCTGCAATCCGAATCCATCGTCTTGAGAGACTGCCCGGCCGCTTTGAAGAACTGGTGCGGTTGATGCCGCCCAGGGCCATCATCGATGAGGTCGAGGCCGCCAACACGCTTGAGATGATCGACCGCCTGATGGCCATCGCGAAGCTGTCGTCCGGCCAGGCCGCGTATCTGGAAACGCTGGTCCAGCTCGTACAGGTCTATGAGGAGCGGCATCACGCCATCGATGTCTCGGGCATCGGCGGACTGGATTCGCTGCGGCACCTTCTGGCGGAGAACGGGATGAACGCGTCCGATTTGGCGAGGCTTCTCGGGGTGCATCCCAGCATGGGATCGAAGATCCTCAAGGGAGAACGGGCGTTGACAGTCGAGCATCTGCGGAAGCTGTCAGAACGGTTCAAGGTGAGCCCGGAGTTGTTCATGGAGGCATTGGAGCGAACATTCTGATCGACATTGGCGAACCGCCGTTGGCGTGAGCCGATTGATGGAACGTTCGACAGATCATGAACCATCGCATCCAGTCCGTCCCCGTCCTCAAGAAGCTCGGGTGGGGCGAGCGTACTCATCTGGGGGTTGAGGATACCAAATGCGATTGCCGTACTCACCTTGGCGGAATACGCAGACGTGCGACGGTGTATGGGGCAATGTCGATCGTGAGAGCATTGTTGGCGACGTTGACCGCAGATTCCGTTGGGACCACGGCTTTGGGATTCGCAAGCGTGTTGGCCAGCCACGGTTTCTCGGCCGACAGTTGCCAGAGGTGGGCTTCTTTGGCCGCGAAGCCGTCGATTGTGATGGCGAGTCTTGCCGGGCCGGATGTGCCGCGGTGAACGAGGGAGACCAGCAGAGCGCCATCGGTCGCGCGGGCGGCAATGGCGGAGAGGATCGGATAGTCGGGGAGCGGCCCGTGCGGCTTGACCTCGGGCAGAACCAGCGGGGCTTTCTCCAGTGGGCATTTGAGATCGATGGCCACCGGCGTGCTACCGTTGAAGGCGCTGAATGCAGATTGGGCGTAGTGGCAGGGGTTGGCGTAGACGCGCTCGCGCTCCTTGCGCAGGCCGCCGCCGTGGTTGACGGTGGCCGACTGCGTTACGAAATCGACGAAGGGGAGCAGTTCGATGCAGCGGTGATAGAGGAGCGTGTCGTAGAGGGCTTCGGCGTGGGTGGCGGGAGTGACGAGCGTCTCGCGCGTGAGCGGGCCGCCCTGGCCCTGAAGGTGGGCGAATAACTGGAGTTCGGTAACCGCCAGGCGCGGGTTCTTGATCCCGGCCTTTTCCATGTCGTCGCGAAGTTGAGCCCATTTGCGGCCGAGCAAATCGGGGACGGCCATGAAATCGCGGTAGACATCCAGCGGCTCGGTGCTGGCCAGCACGTTGCCGCCGACGAGCGGGTGGTCGGTCGTGCGCGTCAGGATGTCCGCATCGTTCTTGAACAGGGTCAGATTCCAGTCGCGTCCCCAGAGCACCGGCGCACCACAGGCGTAGAGCGTGAT
>JBIOJL010000361.1:0-6304 GCA_044450885.1 Tepidisphaerales bacterium | reverse complement strand
ACATATAACCGACCAGTAACCGACCTGTAATCGACGCGAAACCGACGCCGCGGAAGAGTTGAGTCGTGAGTGTCGAGGCAGAGACGATGGGAACTTGGGGTGGGTTGTGGGCGGGAGGAGTTGATGCCGGATCGCCGGCTGCGCGGAGGAGGATGAACGAATCGCAGGCCATAACGTGTAACATATTCGATAGTTTGGTATTTGTCAACAGGCTTCGCTTGAATTCTGTTCGGTGGGTTTCGGATGCAGGGCGGCAGCCAGCCGGGGCTGTCGGCGGTCGCGAGGCATGGGCGTGCCCAGGTTTCCGGGCACGGAAGATGTGTCGGAGTGCTCTTGGACGGCGGAAGTCGCGTGGCGGTCGAAGACACGGGCAAGCGTACTTGCCCATGCCACCCGAGCATGTTCGATTGCCATGGGATTTGAGCCGCGCAGAAGTGCCGACACCATGGGCGAGACGCCCATGCCACGAGGTTCTGGCGTCCAGATGTGTTTCCCGGAGTTCCGGGCACGACAGGGCGCGACCATTTTTCCGGGAGGGCCGCAGTCCTCTGCGGCCGTTTCGCGGCGCGGCCATTCCGGCCGTGCAGAAGCACGGCCCTCCCGAATCTGTGGGCACGCCCGCACGACACGGGCACGGCGCGAGCCATCGAACCACACCGGCCGATCGGTTATCATCTTGGCGACCCGCGGGCCAGTGCGACGCGCTGGCCGGCAGCATTGGCGACGGGCGTCGGCATGGCCGGTCCCGTCGGCGCGCTGCTGGGCAATAGGTGTGGCCGCGGTGGTTGATCGCGGCGGTTTCGCGATCCGGACATGGCCGCGATGACCCATCGCGGATACAGAGGCCATGATGTCCCGCATCACAACTTGGCTGCGTCATGCCTTCGTGTGGTCCTTCGCGCTGCTGGCGATCGGCGTGGCGGTTCTGTGGGTGCGCAGCTACTGGCGCTGCGACGAGGCCGGGTACTACAGCTACAAGATTGCTCCGCAGCCATCACTGGGGCGCGACTGCCGCAACCTGATCGGGTCCTGGCGGGGCGGGGTCTTCTGGCTGGGCACGGAGGCCGACGTGCCCGTGCAGCGGCTGGACTGGTACGGCGGAGAACCCATCGAGATCATTCTCAACAGTTCGTCAGCCCCGCATCTGGCCTCGGCGGCGTTGGAGACCGTCATGGCGTCAGCGTTCGCGCCCGTTCCGCGCTGGAGGCAGGGCGGGTTCAACCTGAAGGGCGACCGCGGCCAGTCACCTCGCAATCGGTGGTGGTACCGCAGCGTCGTGGTGCCGCATTGGGCGCTGTTCCTGCTGCTGGCCTGGGCACCCGCCCTGTGTCTGCGGCAGCGCTGGATCCGGCGACAGCGACGCAAGCGAGGTCTGTGCCTGAACTGCGGATACGACGTTCGGGCGTCGGGCGAGGTTTGCTCCGAGTGTGGCAACAGCCTACGGAAAATCGATCCGGCCGCGTCAGCGCCACGCCCGACGCGAAGACGGCGCAGGGCGGCAGCCGGCCTGGTTGTCGCCGGAGTGGCGCTGATCTCGCTGTACGTTCACGGCCGCGGTGAGCGATCCGAGGCTGTCGTGCGGCTCGGTCCTGCGACCACACTGCCCGCAGGCAACTTGCCCCGACAGATGGAACTGGAGATGGACGATGGGCTGAGCATGCGGTTTGCCCTGATCCCATCCGGCCGATTCCTGATGGGCTCGCCGCCGAGCGAAGCGGGACGGGGAGACGACGAGCGACAGCACGAGGTGCTCGTCGGCAGGCCTTTCTACATGGGGATTACTGAGGTCACTCAGGAGCAATACGAGGTAGTGATGCGGATGAATCCCAGCCACTCTAAGGGGCCGAAGAACCCGGTTGAAACTGTGTCGTGGGAGGACGCCACAGCATTCTGCCGTCGTTTTTCCGAGCGATCCGGGCGCAAGGTGCGCCTGCCGACTGAAGCGGAATGGGAATATGCCTGCCGGGCCGGTACGACCACGCCGTTCTACACAGGCCATACACTACCACGGGAGATGGCCAACTACCCCGCGGGGTCCATCTTTCCCAGCATGCGCAAGGGTAAGTCAGATTTCAAGATGCTGCCCGTAGGCAGTTTCAGACCCAACCATTGGGGTTTGTACGACATGCACGGGAACGCCTGGGAATGGTGTGACGACTGGGCGGGCAGCGCTTCCGACGCGCATATAAGCGACCCCAGGCTAGCGTTGCGTGTGTTGCGCGGCGGCGCGTGGAACAGTTTTCCACAGGGTTGCCGCTCCGCGGGACGCAAGAACTACCCGTCCGTGTTCCGAAGCCAACTTATCGGGTTCCGGTGCGTCCTGGATCCTCCCTAACCCTTTGCCCCTCACCGGATAACTTCCACCCCACGCCGCAGATTTCCCTCGTCCCGGATTCGTGGTCCCGCCCGATATGGCCGGTGCCGGCCACAACGTCACTGGTGAATTCGCGTACCAGAAGACATCTAACGGAGATGCCCGATGCGAATGTTGACGCGGCCGGTTCTGATCCTGTGCGTTGTGGCGTGTCTGGCCGAGTTGTCCGGCCAAGACGCGGGTGTCTTCAACTCGGCCGCTTCGGCGGCTGACGCGCCGACTGCGGGGGCGCTGCTTGGTTCGGTGGAGTTCATGCCGACGCCGCAGCGCCCGCTCGGCTGGCGCGGGGACTGGACGGGGCGGTTTCCCGGCGCGACCCCGCCGGCCGAATGGAGCCGGCGGGTCAAGGGCATCACCTCCGAGATCAAGTACCAGGCGGACAAGCCGGCCGGCGAAGCGACGGCCGAGAGCCGGCCGCTGGAGTATTTCACGATCAAGGACTGGCTGGTGGCCGGGCCTTTCGCGGTGGACGATCCGGTTGCGGAGATCGACAAGGATTTCCTCGGCGGCGAGGCTGAGGTCGCGCCGGCCAGGGACGCCAAGGCGGGCGGGGCGACGTGGAAGCCGCTTCGCACAGGCATTGAGACGCAGAGCACCCACTATCACAACGAAGGCACCTGCGGCGACCTGAACGTCGATTTCGTGTATGTCTTAGGCAATCTGCCCGAGAGCGGAATGGGCAAGGCGCCCGGGGCGGCGCTAAACAACAAGGTGGCGTACGCGCATACGTACGTGTATGCGCCTGCCGCCGGCGAAGTGATGCTGCGGGTCAACTACTCGGCCGCGGCCATCAAGGTGTTTCTCAACGGCCAGGCCGTCACCCTCAAGCGCGGCGAGGTACACAAGGTCGCGCTGAACAAAGGCTGGAACCGGCTGCTGGTGAAGGTTGCCAGCGGCGAGGCCGCCTTGCCGACGGGCCAGAACGCCTGGATCAGCTATTGGCGGTTCGCGGCCTATCTGGAGCCGGTGCCGCCGGTGTCCTACGAAACCAAGAACATCGCCTGGATGACCAAGATGACCGGGCGGAGCATGTCGCAGCCCATCATCGTGGGCGAGCGGATCTATATCGGGTCAGGCATGACCGACCTGCTGTGCCTCGACAAGAAGAGCGGCAAGATTCTCTGGCTGCGGTCCAACACACCCTATGACGCCATGACGGAGGAGCAGCGGGCGGCGATTCCAGAGATCAAAGAGAAGATCGAGCCATTGGCCAACAAGCTCAATGCGCTCAATGAAGAGGCCGTGAAGGCGATCAACGCCGCTGTCTCGCCCGTGGGTCTGGCCACGAATCAGCGGGTGGAACTGGACAAGACGATCAAGGTCAAGGCCGACGCCGAGCGGGCGGTCCACCTCGCCTTCCGGGCCATCGACCGCAAGAAGTATCCGCCGATGTACGAGAACGAGGTCTCCGCCAGCAACGCCACGCCGCTGTGCGACGGCCAATTCGTCTACTGGGTCTGCGGCGGCGGGATGAAGGGTCCGGGCGCCAACGTGATCGCCTGCTTTGACCTGGCCGGCAAACGCATCTGGAGCTGGCACGATGCTTCCCTCGGCGCCCCGGAACATGGCAACCACATCTCCACCAACCTGGTTGACGGCAAGCTGATCTACGCGGCCAGCGGCACGCTCCTGGCCCTCGACGCCAAAACGGGACGGGAACTGTGGCGGAACTGCCCCAACGACTGGCAGAACAGCGGCCACGGCAGCACGTCGCCGGTGGTCGTCAGGATCGGCGATGCCAATGCCATCATCGAGATGCGGTACATCCACCGGGCCAGCGACGGGACGGTGATCTGCCCGAGCAACCTGGACATCTGGGGCATCCTCACGCCCATCGTCGAAAACGGGGTCATGTACAATCCGTGCCGCTGGCACGGGTTCAAGGATCCGGTGTCGTTCACCGGCGTCAAGCTTCCCGCAAGCGTCGATGCCGGCGCCAAGACGCAGACCGTTCTGGATCTGGACGGCAGGCAAGCCACCATGCCCCAGCGAACGGACGGGCCGATCTTCATGGTGGCCTCGCCGCTGTACGTGGACGGGGTGGTCTATTCGATCGAAATGGGCGGGGGGCTGGCGGCGGTGGATACGGTCGCCAAAAAGGCGCTCTACCGGCAGTTCCTGGACGGATACAACCGCTTCAACCGGTATCTCTACGGCGTGGCCGCCAGCCCGACACTCGCGGGCAGGAACATCTACATCATCGACGACGCCGGGTATACGCACATCATCGAGCCCGGGCCGCAGCTTAGGGAATTGCACCGCAACGTCATCGAGAACATCCATGTGTCGGGCCTGGGCGGCAACCCGTGCAGACAGGAGTGCTTCTACACTTCTCCTGCTTTCGAAGGCAAATGTATGTACCTGCGCGGTGAGGAGTACCTCTACTGCATCGGCCGGGAATGAAAAGGCATCGCCAATGACGCAACAGCTCAAACCGTTGATGGTCCTCGTCGCCAGTGCATTCGTCGCGGTGGCCGGGCGGTCTGCCGTCGGCGCGGACAATCCTGTGAAGGCCACGGTTGCGGTGAGTTCCCTACCCTCGCCCGAGCGGCCCGTGGGCTGGCGCGGCGATGGCAGCGGACAATACCCGTCGGCCGATCCGGTCACGAAATGGTCCGCGAAGGAGAACATCCTCTGGAAGACCGAGGTGGGCACGGGCTCGTCGTCGCCGATCGTGGTTGGCTCGCGCCTGTTCATCACCGCCGAGCCCGATCTGCTGATCTGCCTGGATGCCGCGACTGGCAAGGAACTCTGGCGGAAGGCCCACAAACTCACCGACTTTCCGGCCGCGCTCAACGCCAAGGACCCCGTCCGGCCGAGTCAATACGGGAATGCCACGCCCACTGCGGCCAGCGACGGCAAACGGGTGTGGGTCTTTTTCGGGACCGGCATCGTGGGCTGCTACGATCTGGAGGGTCAGGCCCGGTGGGTCAATTGGTTCGATCTGCGGCGAGTCACCAACTACGGGCGAACGGCCTCGCCGGTGCTGGCGGGCGACCGGTTGCTGGTACACTTAGGGCCACTTGTGTGTCTGGAAGCGGCCACGGGGAAGGTGCTGTGGAAGGCCGACCGCGCAACCGCGACCTACGGCACGCCGGCCCGGGCCCGCATCGGCGGCGTGGACATAGTCATCACCCCCAACGGCGATGCGGTGCGCATCGCCGACGGAACGATCGTCGCTTCCGGCCTGGGCCATTGCATGTACACCAGTCCGATCGTGCAGGGCCGCATGGTCTACTTCATCGACACCAGCATGAGTGCGGTTCAGCTTCCGGAGCAGGCAGGCGAGAAGATCGAGGGCAAGGAATTGTGGTACGAGGATTTGAGCGGGGAATTCTTCGCCTCGCCGGTGGTCCGCGGCGGCCGGATTTACGCGGTGAACCGGGACGCCAACTATTATGTGATCGATGCGGGCACGGGCAAGACGATCCTGAAGAAGACGCTCGATTTGCCGCCGGCCGGGCGAAGCGAGAGCCCCAACATCTATCCCAGCGTTTGCCTGGCCGGAAAGCATCTGTTTGTCGGCAACGACGCGGGCGAATCGCTGCTCATCGAGCCGGGCGACACGGGTACGGTCGTCGGCAGCAACTTGCTGCCGGGCGGTTCGGGCGGAACGCCCGTTTTCAGCGATACGCGGATGTTCGTCCGCGGCGGCAAGCTGCTGTACTGTGTTGGGCGCCCGACGGCCGCCGGCGACGGGGCGCGATAGTTTGTGTGGATGGCAGGCCGAGCGCCGGAAGCAAGCAGGAAGAAGAGGCGGAAGAGGCACGTCCTGTTGTTTGCAGGCGTGCGGAAATGACTCCGGAGAATGGCCACCCCCCCGCCCCCACCCAGGGGGGGGGGGGGGGGAGCGCGGGCCGGGTATTTTTTCCCAACCTGCCCATGGGGTGCTAACTAAAAAACGCTGAGTTAGATATGGAGTAGGTGTGT
>JBIOJL010000360.1:0-6318 GCA_044450885.1 Tepidisphaerales bacterium | reverse complement strand
GACGGATGCGCTGACGGTGCCCTACCCGCCCTACCCTTCCACCAGAATCACGCTGAAATCATCCATCAATCGCCCGTCCAGCTTCTGCGTCGCCGTTCGAATCGCCGTTATGAGTTCCTGCCCGCTTTCCCGCCGGCACAATTCCGCGATTTGCTCCCAACTCGTGAATTTCCACACGCCGTCTGACATCAGGAGCAGCTTGAACGGGCCATCCAGCCGCGCCGAGAACGGGGATGAGTACGCGGTGCCGCTCCCGATGGGCGGGTTCTTTTGCTGGCCTCCGGTCAACTGCACAAATTTCTCCCCGAGCAACAGCACGCCGGCGCTGTCTCCGCACGATGCGCCAACCACAAACCCCGGCCCAACGGCCAAGCCGACGAATGTCGTGAATCCCGCCTCCGGGTCACGCATGACACTCTGATCCACCTCGGGCCCAATGGCCTGCCATGTGAATGGACTGAGCAGCTTCGCTGGCGAGCATTGCCGCGCCTGCTCCAGGCATGTTTCCACCGCCACCTGCGCAGCTCGGGCACCGCCGGATTGGCCGCCTTGCCCGTCCGCCAGAGCGCATATCAGGGTGTCCGTGCGGCCAGGATGCGGCACAACCGCGATGGCATCCTCGTTCACCCTGTGTCCGCCTGGCTCGGAGTGGCGATGCACGTCCATGCCGCGAACGTAGCCTCCAGGAACCGGCCTGTCCAGCCTGTACTGAATACGCACCACAGAAGTGAGAAATGGAAATCTATGAGTTCCTCGCTGCTTGCGCTGGAAACCGGCCCGCCCTCTCGGCCGCAGACGTCCGCCGGTCGTCGTGGACCCCCTCCGCTGCGAAGAAGCCGCGCGCGACGCTGCCGGCTACATCTTCGGCGCGTTCTCAAAACCGTGCCGCTGCCCTAGAATCCCCCGCGTATGACTACCTCAACTCCCGTCGCCATTGAGCGACTGGTGCATGCGCGCGCGCTGGAAGACCTTGCGGGTCTGGTGCGCCGCAACATGGCCGTCACTGCCTCGGGTCTGTGGGGATCCAGCGTGGCCCTGGTCACGGCGGCGCTGGACCGCTGGCTCGGCCGGCCCATCCTTCTCGTGTGCGGGCATCTCGATGAGGCGGACGATCTTGCGGATGACATGCAGCTCTTCCACGGCCAGCGCCCCGAGGTGCTGCCGGCGCTGGAACTGTCTTCATCCCTGGGCCGGGTCAGCGAGGAACAAGCGGCCAACCGGCTCAAGATGGTATCGCGGCTCGCCGCCTCCGTAGGGTCCGCATTGCGGACCGTTCCCCCCGAACACCAACAGTCTCCCGTAGGATCCGCTTCAGCGGACGCGGCACACGCCACCGTCGAAGAACCGCGTCCGCTGAAGCGGACCCTACTCGTCGCCTCCGTCCAGTCCCTCATGCAATCCGTCCCCTCGCGCAAGCAGGTGGCGGGCCTGGTCCGCACGCTCCGGGCGGGCGACAAACTTGAGCCGGAAAAGCTCATCGTCTGGCTTAGCGAGCACGGCTACAACCGCCTCGAACAGGTCGAGGTGCCCGGCGACTTTGCCGTCCGCGGCGGCATTATCGACGTCTACATCCCCGGCGATTTCGAACAATCCGGCGAGCAGGTCGGGCTGACGGCTCGCCTCGATTTCTTCGACGACACGCTCGAATCGGTCCGCACCTTCGACCTCGACTCGCTGGGCTCGCGCCAGACCATCGAGAGCGCCACGCTCATGGACCTGCGCGGCATCCTGCCCGACGCCGGCGACTCCGTCAGCCTGCTGTCGTATCTGCCGGAGAATACAATCGTTGTCCTCTGGGCCCCGCTGGAGATCGCCGAGCAGGCCCGCAGCTATTTCGACCGCCTGCCCGACGTCCGCGGGCTGTATCCGCTGTCGGCCGTGCTTGAACAGTCCGCCCGTTTCACCCGCGTCGAGCTGTCGCAGTTCGGCCAGGAATCCGTCGTCCTGCAAAGCCTCGTCCGCGGCCAGGAAACGCCGGCGGTGAAGCTGCCCATCCGCTCGTTGCAGAAGTTCGAGACCGACGTCAAGAAGGCGCTGACTGAGGTCAAGGAATTGGCGGCCACGCACGACGTCACCATCCTCTGCGAAAACACCGGCGAGCTTCAGCGCCTGACGGAGTTGCTAGACAACGAGCAACCGGGTCTGCGGCCGAAGCTGGAACTGAAGGTCGGGTACATCCATCGCGGGTTCGTCTGGGAAGAGCCGGGGGAATTTGCGATTGCCGATTTGCGATTTGCGAATGACGGAGCGGAGGGGTCGCCCGATGCAGCATGCGCCGCCACACCGGCGCATGAACCCCCAATCGCAAATCGCAAATCCCAAATCGCAAAGTCCCCCCGCCCCACCGCCATCTTCGGCCACCACGAACTCTTCCACCGCTACGAAATGCGCCGGCGGACCAAAAAGGTCATCGCGTCCCGGCCGATCGATTCGTTCCTCGACCTGCAGGTCGGCGACTACGTCGTCCACGTCGCCCACGGGATCGCCAAATTCACCGGCATCCACACCATCGACAAGGAGGGCAAGAACGAGGAATACCTCACGCTTCGATTCGCCGAGAACGCCTCGCTCCACGTCCCGGCCAACCGCATCAACCTCATCCAGAAGTACGTCGGCGGTTTCCACGGCCACCCCAAACTGTCGCGGCTCGGCAGCGGTGTCTGGGAGAAGGAGAAGGCGAGGGTGGCCGAGGCGGTGATGGACATGGCGGCGGAGTTGCTCGAGGTGCAGGCCGCCCGCGCGGCGGAAATGGGCGAGGCATTTCCTCCCGACACCGAGTGGCAGAAGGAATTCGAAGCCGAATTTCCCTATGAGCCCACGCCCGATCAGGTGACGGGCGCCGAGGAGATCAAGCAGGACATGGAGAAGCACCGGCCGATGGACCGGCTTCTTTGCGGCGACGTCGGCTACGGCAAGACCGAACTGGCCATGCGGGCGGCGTTCAAGTGCATCGAGTACGGCAAGCAGGTGGCCATCCTCGTGCCGACGACCGTGCTGGCGGAACAGCACCACCGTTCGTTCTCCGAGCGCATGGCCGCGTACCCGTTTGCGGTCGAGTGCATCAGCCGGTTTCGCACGCCCAAGCAGCAGAAGGACATTCTGAAGGCGACGGCGGCCGGCCAGATCGACGTGCTCATCGGCACGCACCGCCTGCTCAGCCAGGATGTGAAGTTCGCCGATCTTGGCTTGGTGGTCATCGACGAGGAGCAGCGCTTCGGCGTTACACACAAGGAACGGCTGAAGCAGATGCGCAAGACGGTGGACGTGCTCACGATGTCGGCCACACCCATCCCGCGCACGCTGCACATGTCCATGCTCGGCCTGCGCGACATCTCCTCGCTGACCACCGCGCCGCAGGATCGCCGCAGCATCGTCACCGAGGTCATGTCCTTCGACAAGAACCGCGTGCAGGCGGCCGTTCTCCGCGAACTCAACCGCGAGGGGCAGATTTACTTTGTCCACAACCGTATTGCCGATCTCTACGATGTGGCGCAGATGCTGCAGGGGCTGGTGCCCGATGCCCGCATCGTGGTCGGCCACGGGCAGATGGAGCACGACGAGATGGAGAAGGCGATGCTGGCTTTCATCCGCCACGAGGCGGATATTCTTGTCTCGACGACCATCATCGAATCCGGCCTGGATATTCCCAACGCCAACACCATGTTCATCGACGAGGCCGACCGCTATGGACTGTCTGAACTGCACCAGCTTCGCGGCCGGGTCGGCCGCTGGAAACACCGGGCCTACTGCTACCTCATTCTTCCGCACGACCGTCCGGTGACGCCGGTGGCCGCCAAGCGGCTCAAGGCCATCGAGGAATACTCGCACCTGGGCGCCGGCTTCAAGATCGCCATGCGCGACCTGGAAATCCGCGGCGCCGGCAACATCCTTGGCCCCGAACAATCCGGCCACATCAACACCGTCGGCTACGAAATGTACTGCCAGCTCCTGGAAGATGCGACCCGGGACCTGAAGAAGGAACCCAAGCCGATCATGCCCGAGGCGCACGTAGAGATTGGCGTGACCGCGTCCATTCCGCGCTCGTTCATTGCCGGCGACCGCCAGCGGCTGGATGCCTACCGGCGCATGTCGCGCTGCACCAGCCTGGAGATGCTGGCCGAGTTGATACAGGATCTGAAGGATGCCTTCGGCGGGCCGCCCAAGGAGATGCTGGTCGTCGAGGCCCTGACGGAGTTGCGCCTGCTGGCCGGGCATTGGGGCGTGGACAGCATCATCAAGCAGCCGCCGGACGTGATCCTGAAGTTGCGCGACGCCCAGCGGGTGCAGAAGGCGCTGGTCGGCGCGCCCGGGAGCCTGCGGATTGTCGACGGCAGCACGCTCTATTTCCGCCCGCCGGGCTCGTACCTGGAGGGCGATGTGCTGCTGATGGTCCTGCGGAACCTCATGCGCGCCGCCTACGAGCGCGAGATCAAAGGCGAGCCGGCGCCGACCGTGCCCGCGTTGCCGCCCATGCCCGCCGTCCCCAAGCAACCGGAGCCGCCGCGATCCACCGGCGGCGTGCCGGCCGGCAAACCCATCCCCGATCGCCGCAAGCCCGGCGAGAAACCTGCCGTGCCCAAAGGCAAGGCCGCGGTCGACCTGGAAAAACTCGTCTCGCTCTACCAGGCTGGCATCCTGACGGAACAGGAGTTTGAGGCCGCGAAGCGGCGGGTGATGGAGCAGGCGTAGTATTACACCCCGCCGAAGAAATCCTTGACGGCCTTCACGGTCGCCTGGCGCTGCACGGTCGCGATCGACTCCAGCAGCGGAATCTGCTTGGGGCAGACCTCGACGCAGTTGCCGGCCTTGCCGCATTCGCTGATGCCGCCTTCGCCCATCAGGGCGTCGAGTCGCTCGCTCTTGAGGGCGGCGCCGGTCGGATGCTCGTTGAACAGGCGCACCTGGGAGATGATGGCCGCCCCGACGAACGTGTTGTCGGGAGTGTACTGCGGGCAGGCTTCCATGCAGCAGCCGCAGGAAATGCAGCGCGAGAGCGGGTAGCGTTTCTCCTGGGCCTTGAGCGGGATGGCCGGGCCCGGGCCGAGGTCGTAGGTGCCGTCGATGGGGACCCAGCAGCGGGTGTTCCTGAGGTTATCAAAGATCCGCTGGCGATTGACGAAAAGGTCGCGGACCAGCGGATACTTGCCCATCGGCTCGAGGGTGATCGGGCTCTCCGGCGCGCCCAGCTTCTCCACGAGCGTGGAGCACGCCTGGCGCACCCGGCCGTTGATCACCATCGTGCATGCCCCGCAGACCTCCTCCAGGCACCCCGCATCGAACACGACCGGGCTGGTGTTCTGGCCCGCCGTGGTCTGCGGATGGCCCGCGATGTATTGCAGGCAGGAGATGATGTTCATGTTCGTCCGGTAGGGGACGGCGAACTCCTCCCAGTGGGGGGTGTGGTCGGGGCCGTCCTGGCGGCGGATTTTGAGAACGACGTTCTTGCCGGTTTCGGAAGAGTGCATATTGGATACTCCGTCAGTACCCGACCATGATATTGATTTGCGGCGGAAACGCAAAAAGAAGAAGGACCGGACGCGAGGCATCCGGTCCTGTGTGCGGGAGCATTCGATCAGTTGGCCATGGCTTGCGGCTTGACCGGCAGGTTGGCGTTCTCCTTCTCAAATTCCTTGAGGTCCTGCCGCGTGCGTTTGACGATCACGTCGCCGCGCTCATTGATGAGCATGACGCGGGTGTCGCCGCGGTCGGCCGTGCCGCCCACCTGGCGCACGTCAACCACGGTCCAGCCCGTGGAGTAGTCGACGCCGCCGGCCTTGTCGGGCGGCCCGCCCACTGCTTCGCCGGGACCCGCGGAGATCATCGGCGAGAGATTGGGCTTGCCCTGTTCCCACTTGACGATGCGGAACGTGGCTTTCTCGCCCTGAGTCGTGCTGGCACTGACCAGGAACCACTTGAGGCTGGCCGGGAGGGTGATGGGCTTGGACCAGTCGCTCCACTGGCCTTCGACCAGGAAGATGTCCCGGATGTTGTCCACGGCCATGTTCGAGCGGTAGACGGGGTTCACCATGACCACGCGGATGCGGTACTTGTAGGTCTTGCCGGATTCCGGGGTTTCGTCGTATTGCCAGATGGTGAGTTGGCCGTTGGCGTTGACGCCCGCGGGAGCGACGCCGGGAGCCGGCGCGACCGGCACCGGCATCGGGCCCACGGGATAGTTGGGCCGGCCCGGTATCGGTTGGCGGTAGTCGCGGGGATTGGGGCGGGGATTGGTATTGGGGCGTCCGGGCTGCGCCTGGGCGAGCAGCATCTGGCGCAGCACGTCGGGATCGACCGCGTCGCGCGGGCGGGGTGTGGGTG
>JBIOJL010000359.1:0-6355 GCA_044450885.1 Tepidisphaerales bacterium | reverse complement strand
GGGCGGAGGAATCGCCAAGGATCAACACGCCCCGGATTTCCTCCGCCCTTTCAGGGCGGAAAGAGATATCTTCTCGAGCCTACCCAGGGTAGAGCTTCGCTCAACCCTGGGCTGGATTCCTCCGGCCCTTCAGGCCGCAGAACCGCCCCGCCCATAATGTCATGCACCCCTTCACCGCCATCACCGCTCAGCCCCCTTCCATCCATCGCCTACTCCGAATATAGTTGCCTCTCTGTCCGTCAAAAAGCGTGCTGCGGCCAATTGGGCCGCGACAGGGATTACTGTCTATGCTGAACCTTGCTTTCCTGCGTCGCCACAACAAGAAGATACTCGCCTTCTTCGGCGTGTTTCTCATGATCGCCTTCATCCTCCCGAGCTCCAGCAAGCGCCCGGGTACCGGAAGAACCGAGTTCGGCAAGGCCTATGGCCAGGCCATATCCGCCACTGAGTTCAACAACGCCCAGGGCGAGTTGAAGATACTCAGGCAGCGGCTGGCCCTGACCCAGGACATCGGGTACATGGAGATCAGTCTCGCCCAGCGGTTGTTCGGCTTTTCAGGCTACGAGCCCCTCAATGACCGGTTTATCATGCAGTTGCTCCAAAATCAGATGGAGTTGATCAGGGCCCGGGAGATCGCGGAGCGCATCGATCCGATCAGTTTCACACTGCTGCTGCGGGAGGCCCATCGGATGAACGTGCAGGCGTCGGCCGATCAGGTGCAGGAAGTGCTCAAGCGGTTCCAGCGGAAGAACGAAGAACCGACGGCCGACGATCAGTTCTGGCAGACGCGGGCGCTGACGGACTGGCTGACCATCCTCGCGGCGTTTGACCGCGTCGCCGAAGTCTCGCGGATCAGTCCGGCCATGGCGACGTGGATAGCAGCCAGTTCCTCGGAGCGGGCGTCGTTAGAGCTCATCGACTTCCGCGCCGTCGACTTCGAGAAGGCCGCCGGCAAGCCCAGCGAGGACCAGCTTACGGCCTTCTTCAAGCAGTATGCCAACCAGGATCGGGAGACGTCGGAGAACGGGATCGGCTATCGCTTTCCCAACCGCGTGCGCCTGCAGTACATCAAGATCATCAAGGCCAAAGCCATCGAGAGCGTGACCAAGGACGAGGCGGCCGACTACTGGTACAACCACCAGCAGGAATTCGTACGCGTTCCCAAGGAGCCGACGAAACAGCCGACGACCCAGGCCACGACGCAGTCGGCGACGCAGCCGTCGAGCAAGCCGGCCACTCGGACGGCTTCGACGCAGCCGACGACCCAGCCGTGGGTTGAAGGAAACGACATCGACGAGGAAATCAGGGGAATACTCGCCGAGCAGCGCATGGCCGCGATGGCCAAGGCGATACACACGCGTATCAGCGCGGAGTGGCCGGCTTTCCTGGAGCAGGTCCGCGCGGAGAAGAAGCCGATACCCGACAAGGCCCCGAACACGGAATACGGCGTGCCGTATCAGACGTTCTCGTTTCTTCGCCAGGTGAGCGAGAAGGTGCAGACCTTTAAGGACTCGCACAACGTGCTGCCCGAGACCCACGAATTGGACCGGCTCTATTCCGCGACCGAGCTGAAACAAGAGACCGACGTGGGCAAGGCGATAGGTCTGCCCCAGTACCTGATGCGCTATGTCGAGCCGTTCATGACCGAGAAGGAGCGGAAGCAGACCAGGAATCCCGCGCTCAGAGTCCTCGAGCCCCTGCGCCAGCCGGCGCGGGATGAGGCCGGCAATCTCTACATCGTGCGCGTGCTGGAGGCCGATCCCGCCCGTCCGGCCCGCGATCTCGATGAGGTTCGCGTGCAGGTTGGGAAGGACTGGTTGCGCGTCGAGTCGATGAAGAAGGCGAAGGAGGCGGCCGAGAAGTTCCTGGTGCCCGCCAAGGCCAAGGGCGTGCCGGCGGCGGCCAAGGAGCAGGGACTGGAGGGCAAGGTCGTGCAGACGGACCTGTTCCGCAACGAACCGTCGGAGAAGATCGGCAAGTACGAGTTGCCCCGAGAGAACCCGGACGACAAAGACGACCGCGCCGAAGCGGCATCGCGGGCCAGGCTGATCCAGGGCGCGTTCGATCTGTTGCAGAAACAGATTCGCACCGGCGAGCCGCACCCCGTGGGTCTGATCGAATTGCCCAGGGCGGGCCGGGTGGTGATTGCCCAACTGCTCGAGGCCAAGCCGGCCGAGAGCGGCCTGGGGATGGAGTGGCAGACCATACAGATGCAGATGCAGTACGCCCGTATGCGGACGGCGGCTCTGGTGGGCGATTGGTTCGATCCCGAGAGCTTTCACAAGAGGACAAAGTACGAGGGCGATTCGCGGACGAGGCACAACACCACCAGCGACGAGGATTAGCGCTTGGGTCTTCGGTAGGACAGACATTCTTGTCTGTCATCGGATGGCGGTAGGACAGACATTCATTCGTGTCTGTCGCCCGACGCCGGTAGGACAGGCATTCTTGCCTGTCGTCGGATGGCCAGTACGAAGAAGTGCCGCCGACGCCCTCGTCGGCGGAATCCAACCGCGTCCCCACGCGAATACGCCCGGTACATCGACACCAGGGGCTTTGGCATGACTGACGTGGCGGGCCAACTTGCGTGCTTTGCCCGGTATGCGGGCGTGATCGAGGAACTGCTCCGCCGCGAGACTGGAGAGACTGCCGGCGCGCTCGACCAGGCGGCCGCCGCACTACATCTGGCGCTCGGGCTCGGCTGGCAGGGGGGTGAACCCGCCACGGGCACGTCCGTTCTTCCAGCGCCGGATTTCGTAGCACAAGCGTCTCGCCTGTGGTGTCGGTGTTCCGACGCATCTGCGTTATCGGGAGGACTGGGCACGCCCGGTGTCATTGCCGCTGGCAAAAAACCTGACGCCGCCGGCCACACGCGGCCGGTATATCGCCCCCTGGTGCTGCACGCCTGGGTGACGGCGCTGGATCTCATGCGGGACACACCGGACGATCCCGCCGTGATCTCGCTGCACGCGGCCTGCGAGTCGGCGGCGGCGGAACTCGCCAATGGCGATCCGGCCGGCGAGTTGTCGGCCGCCCACGGCGGCGTGGTTGCTGAACGAGCGTGGTGGGCACTCGCTCTGTTCGAGGCAGGGCGACTGTTCGGAAGGTTGATCTGGGTCGAGCGGGCGATGGATGTGCTCATGCCGCTCGTGGCCGGCCAGCAGAAATCCGGCGCCCTCCTTTCGACCACCGCGTCCGACAACCCCGAGACGCACTGGTATCACGAGTTGGTGATCCTGCATGCCCTGGCCGGTTACGCCGTGCGCGCCGAGGATCGCCTGGCCGCCCGGGCCGTGCGACTGGCCACGGAGTTCCACCTCGGCGAGACCCAGCCCGACCACGCCACCACGCAGCCCTGGGGCCTGTTCGCCTTCCTCTGGAACCCCGCCACGCAGATCCTCGCCGACGGCATGCTGCACGCAGTGCGGACCCAGCATCCGGCCGGCCCGGACCCCGTGACCCGCATCCTCCTCGCCGACACGCTCGTCTGCCTGCGGGCGTACTGTTCGTAGTACCCGTTCGTAGTACCGCCTTCAGGCGGTACTACGAACTGGCCCCACTGTCCGCCGCCCGCTACCATCCCCCGCATGACCCCGCCCGAGCCGACGCCCGACAAGGCCGCCGTCAGTCCATGGCCGATGCGTTACGCCAACGGACTGATTCTGGCGGCCATCGTCTTCGCCGCCGTCTGCCGGCTCGCCCAATACCTGGCGCGAATCTCCTTCTGGCACGATGAGGCGTATGTCGTGCTCAACGTGCTGCACCGTGGATACGGCCAACTGCTCGGAGCCCTCGACCTCGGCCAGACCGCCCCGCCGGCCTTCCTGTGGGGACTCAAGACATCGGCATCGCTGTTGGGCGCCAACGAATTGGGTTTCCGGCTGGTGCCCGTTCTCGGTTCGATTCTCGCCCTTCCCCTCTTCTGGCTGCTGGCGCGGCGGGTGCTCACCCCCATGGGCGTGGTCCTGGCCGTGGCCATGTTCTGCCTCTCGCCGAAACTGCTCGAGCACACCGCCGAGGTCAAGCAGTACTCGACCGATGTGCTGGCCGCCGTCCTGCTGACGCTGCTCGCCACGGCACACTTCGTGCCTCCGTGCCTTCGTGCCTCAATCCCTTTGGATGCGGCTACGCCGTGCCATGCCATCCCGCGCCTGGCCCTTCTCGCTCTGGCCGCCGCCGTCCTCTTCTGGCTGGCCGAGACCTCCGTGTTCGTCTTCGCCGGGCTGGCCCTGGCGCTGGCGCCGGCCGTATTTCGATCAGCGCGTTTCGGGTGGCTGGCATATCTCGTATGCCTGGCCGTCGCGGGCGCATCATTTCTGGCGCTCTACAAGCTGTCCATCAAGCCGCAGTCCGTGCCGCTCCTCTATTCGTATTGGGCCGACTACATGGCCAATTGGCATCGCTGGTATCGTCTCCCCGTCTGGGCCGTGGCCCGGCTGTTCTGGGTGGCCAATTACGCCTACGACCCGCTCGGGTTTCTCGTGCTCCCGCTGGCCGTCTTCGGCGCTGTCTCGCTCCACCGCCAGGGCAAGGGGCTATCGCTGGCCATTCTGGCACTGCCCATCGCCGTGGTGTTCCTGGCCGCCTGCGCCGACCGTTATCCCATGGGCAAACGGGTGACGCTCTTCCTGACGCCCGCCGTGTTGCTCCTGGCCGCGGCCGGCGCGACGGCCCTCGCGGACATGTTGCCGGCCCGCGCCCGCCGTGCCTGGCCCCTGGCTCCGGCCGTTCTGCTCGCCCCGGCCCTGGGCATCGCCCTGTGGCACCTGGCGATTCCGCGCCAGGAGTCGCACCTTCGCCCGGCCGTCGAGTTCCTCCACGCCAACCGGGCGGCCGACGAGGACATCTTCGTCGTGGGCAACAATTCGCGGGCGATCTTCCAGGTGTACTGGCAGGCGCCGGACAAACGGATTTCGTATAGTGTCGACCTCCCCGCGTCGGTCGCCGCCAAACGTTTCTGGGTGGTCTTCGAGTTCGATCCATCCCAGGGCATGCGCAAACGCCTCCCCTCGCTGCAGCGCGCCCGCGCGATCGCCGCCGAACAGAAATCCTTCGTCGGCACCGGCGGGGCCGCGTATCTTTTTGTGAAGTAGAGCCGACGCCCTCGTCGGCACGGGTTGGCATCGTCTGGTACCAACGGAGTTCACCTCCCGGAACAAATTAGCCGCGAACACGCCAAGGCGCGAAGACGGACGCGAACAAGACCGAATGGAGCTTCTTCGTGTCTTCCTTCGCGTCATCGCGCCTTCGCGGCTAATTCCCCGCGTCGATCTCCTCCGGCTGTTCCCGAACTCGGCAACCTCGCGTAGAATCGTCGATGTTCAACACGAGGCACGTATGGCCAATCTCTGGCTCAAAATCAAATTCTGGACCAAGATCACCGTCTTTTCGGCCCTGGCGCTCTACGTGCTTCTGTTTCTCTACCACAACTCGGGCAACCACGTAAGAATGTGGCTGTTCTTCAACAACGAACTCGAACGATCCGCCCTCTGGCTGGCCATGACCGCCTTCGTCGCGGGCGCCGTCACCGTGCTGGTGACGCGGACGCTCGTGTCTACCATCCGCCAGGTCCGCGAATCGCGCCAGGCCCGACAGCAGCAGCAACTCCACAAGGATGTCGCCGACATGCATGCCAAGGCCGCCATGCTCCAGACCAAACCCGCGCCCGAGCCCAAGACCGTCGACACCAAACCAGAGACCTGATTCCCATGAAAATCGCCATCGTTGATTACGGAATGGCCAACCTCCGATCGGTCCAGAAGGCTTTCGAGACGGTCGGCCACGACGCCGCCATCGTTTCGACCGCCGACGAGATCGCCCGCGCCGACCGTGTTGTCCTGCCCGGAGTGGGCGCGTTCGCCGATGCGGTCGTCACCCTCCGCCAGAAGAACCTGGCCGGGGCGATCCTCCGCCACATTCAACTCGACCGGCCATTCCTCGGCATCTGCCTCGGGTTGCAGATGCTCTTCGAGACCGGCTACGAGGATGGCGTACACCAAGGGCTCGGCGTCATTGCCGGCACATGTGTCCGTTTCGACGTCGACACGGTATTTGGCCTGAAAGTCCCGCACATGGGTTGGAACCAACTCAACTTCGTCAACCCTTCGCCGCTCTATCGCGATCTGCCCGAAGGTGCCAATGTTTACTTCGTGCATGGCTACCACGTCGTCCCGACTGACGATTCTGTCATCGCCACGACCACCGACTACGGCCGCCCCTTCGTGTCGAGCATCCGCCGCTCCAACCTGATGGCCACCCAGTTCCACCCGGAGAAGAGCCAGAAGGTGGGCCTGAAGATACTGGAGAACTTCGCGGCGATGTGAGGGTTCGGAGTTCACGCTTCAGCGTGTCTTCC
>JBIOJL010000358.1:0-6377 GCA_044450885.1 Tepidisphaerales bacterium | reverse complement strand
GCGCGGCGGGAAATACGGAGGGACAACCGAATACGCAACGACGAAAGGATGACCCTATGGCCTGGCAACTCAAATCGCTCAATACTCCCGGCCTGACCGAAGCGGCGCTGTCGGCCGCACTGACTCGGCTGGCATCCGTCGACCGGCCGCGGCTGGGGAGGCTGTGGACGTACTACAAGAACCCGTCGCGGATCGACTCATGCCTGGCCGGCCGGCCGTATCGCCAGGCGCAGGAATGGGGCCTGCCCTCGCGCATCACCGGCATCCGCGCCGGTTGCGAACCGTTCACCGGCCAGCACGATGGGGCTATCCAGCGCAAGGAAGTGGTCATCGAAAACGACATCGCCTGGCGCGTGGATGCCATGTGCGATTACCTGTTCGGAAAACCGCTCGCGATCCGCTCGTCGGCCGCTGACCCCAACCGCCGCGATGCCATCGACCGCCTGATCCAGGCCATCCTTGCCCACAACGGCGGCATCCTTTTCCTGCAGCAGCTTGCCCTGCTCGGCGCGGTGCATGGCTTTGTCGATGTGCTTGTGAAGCTCGACCCGGCCGCCAGTGCCGCCGGCGCCGGCGTCGGCGGAGTACACGTCCCCATTCCGCCGACGGGGGCGTCGGCGGCACTGAATGCGCTTCACCTGGATTTCCCCGCCGCCCACCCGGGTCAGCGGCACGACGAGCGGCCGGCAATCACGCCCTCCCTTGGCCGGGCACCTTCCTCTCCTGCCCAAGCCCCGGCCGACGTTCCTGCGGCCGATCCCGGCTCGACCGGGCCGCAGGCATCCCCTCTCGGTCAGACAGAAGCGGCAGACGCCCCGGCGGGCGCGGAGAACACCACTCCGCCGGATCAGGATTCGCCGAGCCGGCGCAGTCCCGACGCCCCGGACGGTTCGACGGACACGGGCGCGGCCACACAGCCGCTCGAGGTGCTGATCCAGCAACTCGCCCGCATGATCCGCTTCGAGCTCGTCCAGCCACCACGGGCGTTGCCGCTTCTGTCGCCGGCCGACTACCGCATCGTCGATGCCTACGTGCAGTCATACGAGATCCCCGCTCCGCCGCGGCAAGCGCCGCCGGCGCGCCAGCCGCTGACGTGGCTGCAGCGCTTCCTGCGGTCGGCCGAGACGCTGTTCGCGCCGGCGTTGTCGGGCGCCACGATCAACGTGGTCGAGATCATCACGCCCGCGGCGTGGCAGCGCTACGAGGACGGCGAACTGGTGCGGCAGGGGGAGAACTCGCTGGGCGAAATTCCGCTGGTACACATCCAGAACGCGGCCGTTCCGTTTGAATATTGCGGGGCCAGCGACGTCGAGCCGCTGATCCCGCTTCAGGATGAGCTGAACACGCGGCTGTGCGACCGGGCGCACCGGATCGCGCTGCAGTCGTTCAAGATGTACCTGGCCAAGGGGATCGACAACTTCCACGACATGCCGGTGGCGCCCGGGCGGATGTGGTCCACCGACAACGAAACGGCCGAGGTGCAGGAGTTCGGCGGCGACGCCAGCGCGCCGTCCGAGAGCCAGCACATCGCCGACGTCCGCGAGGCGCTGGACAAGGTGTCCGGAGTCTCGCCCGTGGCCGCGGGCGCGATCAAGAACCGCATCGGCAACCTGACCAGTGCGGCGGCGCTGCGGATCACGCTGATCTCGCTGCTGGCGCGAACCGACCGCAAGCGCACGACCTACGGCGCCGGCATCGCCCGGCTGATCGACCTGGCGTTGCGCTGGCTCGATCTGCTCGGTTTGTTCCCCACGACGCCCGACGAGCGCGCCGTCGAGATCCACTGGCCCAGCCCGCTGCCCGACAACGAGGCCGAGAAGCTGGCCGAGGCCGAAGCCAAGCTTCGCGTCGGCGTGGCGAAGGAAGTCGTGCTGCGCGAGTTGGGATATTGACTCCGCAGGGTCCGCATTGCGGACCATTCTCGCGACCTGACAGGAACGGTCCGCGATGCGGACGGGAACGGTCCGCGATGCGGACGGGAATGGTCCGCGATGCGGACCCTACACAAGCGATCACCATCGTCCGCGCTCCATCACACATGAACACCTCACTTGGTGTGCTGAAGCACACCCTACGCAGACCCTATGCACACCCCACACGAAAGGAGCCCGATCATGTCCGAACCTGTCCCCATTCAGTCGCCGCCGCCGGCCGAGCAGCCGCCGGTGCAGCACGCGTCGCCCGGTCCGGCCGAGCGTCTGCGCGAACTGGCCCGCGAGTTCCTCCGCACCCGCGACCGCCGCCTGCTGTATGAGTACCTGCGGCTGCGCAATGGCCGATGACCACGAGAACCGCACCGCGAACGATGACAGACAAGAATGTCTGTCCTACCGGTGCTGCGATGACAGGCGAGAATGCCTGTCCTACCGGTTCTGCGATGACAGACAGGAATGTCTGTCCTACCAAACGCCCGATGACAGGCAAGAATGCCTGTCCTACCGTCGTCTTCCTTTTACCTTGAAAGGACCTTCCATGCCCTTCACCGGAAAATCCACCTACGCCGCCGGAACGAGCCTGCCCGAGATCGCCGAGGACATCTCCGATCTCGTCGCCCTCAACGCCCCCACCGAAACCCCGCTGCTCGATGCTATCGGGGACGCATCCCGGCAGGCCAACTCCACCGTTCACGAGTGGCTCGAGGACGGGCTGCTGCCGAATCTCGATACCGTCGATGATGCCACCATCTCCAACCCCACGACCGACACCACCTTCGACGTGGCCCACGTCGAGCGCTTCCGCGTCGGCGACCAGATCCGCCTCGGCGTCGCCGGCGAGATCATGCTGGTCACGGCCATCAACACCTCCACCAAGACCCTGACCGTGACCCGCGGCTACGGCGGGACTACGCCGGGATCAATCGCCGACGACGCCGTCGTCCACATCCTGGGCAACGCGGCCCTTGAGGGCGACGACGCCGGACAGGCCCGCTTCACCGCCCGCGTCCGCCAGACCAACTACACGCAGATCTTCTCGGCCGCCGTCGAGGTCAGCGGCTCGCAACTGGCCGTCCGCAACATCGGCGTGCCGCACGAGCTGAACTACCAGAAGCAGCAGCGCACCCGCGAGCTGCTGCGCGACCTGGAGAACACGGCCATCAACGGCGTGGCGGCGGCGGCCAACCCGCAGGGCAGCGCGGCCGTGCGGCGGACGATGCGCGGGATACTCTCGTTCATCACCACCAACACCTTCCGGCCGGGCGTGGGCGGGTTTCCCGAGGACCCGGTCATCACCGAGGCCGGCATCAACGCCGCGCTCCGCGCCATCTGGCAGAACGGCAGCGCCCAGGCCGACATCATCCTGGTTGGCGCGGCACAGAAGCGCGCCCTCAATACCCTGCTCTTCCCGGTGCGGCGTTTCTCGGCCGTCGACGACACCTATCGTTCGCTGGTCAACGTTTACGAGACCGACTTCGGCGTCTGCCGCATCGTCATGAGCCGCTGGGTGCCCGAGGGCACGGTGGTCTTCCTGGACAGCTCGCGCATCGAGATCCTGCCGCTGGCCGGGCGGAGCTTCCACTACAAGCCGCTGGCCGCCACCGGCGACCGCGACTCCGGGCAGATCATCGGCGAATACACGCTGGAGCTGCGCAACGAAAACGCTCACGCGGTCGTGTCGGGGCTGACGGATGTCTGATCGTCATAACACCATTCGTTAAACACGAAGGCACGAAGACACGAAGCGGCTCATGGAGTCCGGAAGCAATTCGGCAAGTCATACATCCAAAGAGCCATACTTGGGTTATCGCTTTCATCCACCAGACCCTGCTTCGTGGCTTCGCGTCTTCGTGTTTAACTCTTTCTTCTTTCCCGGAGCCAAACCATGTTCCTCTGCACCGACCTCGATCTTCTCGCCTTCGAGCCCTGGCTCTTCCGCGACGCGGCGTTCGCCTCGCAGCTTCTGTCCAGCGGCACGGGCAACCTCGCCGCCACCAGCTTCAGCCGCACCGGCGGCTCGTTCGCCGACGACCATGTTTGCGCCAATTGCGTCATCGCGCTGGCAGGCGAGGTGATCGGCTGTTATCCGATCGTTGCCGTCGCGAGCGACACCGCGCTGGTCCTCAGCACGCTGCACGAAGACCTGTTCCCCGAAAGCGGCGACCCCGTCCCGTCACCCGTCGGCACCGGCAACAACCTCACTTTCGCCGTGCGCACGTTCGCGCCGCAGCGGCGCATCGTGTCGGATGTGATCCTTCGTGCCGCCGGCGTGGGCGATGATCCCAACCTGGCGGCCGAGACGCTGCTGGTCACCCCGGCCATTCGTCACGCGGCCGCCCTGGGCGCGCTGCAACTGATCTACAGCGCCCTGGCGGCCGCCTCGGCCGAACCGGCCGAACTCTCGCGCCGGGCCGACTACTACGAGCGCCTGTATCGCCGGTCCCTGTCGCGGCTGACTGTCGAGTTCGACACCGACGGCGACGGGGTGGCGGATGTCAGCAAGTCGCTCAATATCGTCAACCTTGTTCGCGAGTAAATCCAATACAGTTAAACACGAAGGCACGAAGACACGAAGCGGTTTCTGGAGTCGGAAAGCAAGCTTCCAAGTTACCTATCCAAAGAGCCGTAACGAATGTGGCGCATTGGCATACCAGGAATCGCTTCGTGTCTTCGTGTCTTCGTGTTTAACTCTTCTTTCCCCTCGTGTCTAACTCTTTCTATCCCTGGAGCCAAACCATGAAACCCATTCAACAAATCCTCATCTTCATCACCGCAACCATCTTCGCCGCTTTTCTCTTTTCCGGCTGCACTGACACCGCGGCGCTGCGCTGGCAGCAGACGCGCGACACGCTGAAGCGCGAACTGACGGCCACCACGCAGCAGATTTCCACGCTGCAGAAGGAGATCGACGCCCTGCCGCCGGGGCCCATGCGCGAGCAGATCAAGGCGACGCTGGCCAAGGCCGAGGCGCTGGCGCCGGAACTGGCCGGGAAGATCGATCATCTGGACCAGATGATCGTGGCCGCCCGCACCGGCGATGCGACGCAGGTGGGCTCGAGTCTGGGCGGGCTGCTGAGCGGCGTGCCGGTGGTCGGCCCGTATGCCGGGATCATCGGCGTGGTGGCCGGGCTGGTCTGGGGCGCGTATCAGCGCGTGAAGCGCGCCAAGGACGTGGATGACGCGCTGGGCACGGCCGACGAATTGCGCGGGCACCTGGAGAACGTCGTCACCAGCATCGAGGCCGCCGGGCCGGAATGGTCGGAGCAGGACAAGGCGGCGATCCGCGCAGTGCAGGGTGAGGCCACGAGCAAGGTGGTGGAGGAGATCAAGGGTGATCAGTGATCGGTCATCGGTGACAGTCAGTAGTCAGTAGACAAGCCGTGGCACCCACCGAATCGCGTCAGTTGTTCCTGCTCCGATCCTACGCGGCCGCACCCGGCGATTTCAGCCCCGCAGGGGCAGTACACATTAGCCCACGACGTAAGTACGTAAGTCGTGGGTACAGAAATCCGAAGAAAACACCAGCCCCGGCGGGGCGAAAGAACCATTCTTTCGCCCGCCGGGGCTGGTGATTTGTGGACGCCCGTTTCCCCTTGATTCGCGCCACGGGGTAATACGAGCAGCTCCGCCAGGCGAGGGCGAGTGGTTGATTTTCCGGCGATCCCGGGCAGACTGACACACCATGCCGACCATCTGTGCGTTTTTCGGGATCATCATTCGCATGTACTACGATGACCCTGCGCCGCCACATTTTCATGCGTATTACGGGGAACACGCCGCTATTATTGAGATAGCTTCATTGCAGGTGCGCGAGGGAAGCCTGCCCCGCCGGGCGTTGGCGATGGTGTTGGAATGGGCGGCCGAGCATCGTGAGGAGCTGATGAGCAATTGGCGGCTGGCCGAGGCTCATCGCCCGCTTGGGAACATCCAGCCTCTGGAGTAAGGCCATGGAACGAGTTGTCGCTGTTACGGCGGGGCCGGATTGGCAACTGGAAGTTGCCTTTTCCGATGGGACACACGGCGTCGTCTCACTCGCGGATCGCCTGTTCGGTCCCGTGTTTGAGCCGCTGGAGGATCCGGAGTTTTTCAGGCAGGTCACGGTTGACGAGTTTGGGGCGGTCTGCTGGCCGAATGGGGCGGACCTGGCGCCGGATGCGCTCTACGAAAGGCTCAAGGCCAATACATGCGTGGCGTAGGGTGTGCTTCAGCACACCTGTCTTGTCTGCCGTTGCGGAGCGCCCTTGCTTCTGGTGAATTACACGTCGCGTCGGCGGGGCACGCGTCTCGTGGTGTGCTGAAGCACACCCCACGCACGCTGTTCGGAGTTCACGCTTCAGCGTGTCTGGCGGGTGTTTCCGCATCAGGACACGCTGTAGCGTGAACTCCGAACTTTAAGCAAAATACTTACGCCCAAGCGGGTGGAGCAGGCCGAGCAGGCCGTGG
>JBIOJL010000357.1:0-6390 GCA_044450885.1 Tepidisphaerales bacterium | reverse complement strand
CTGCTTCCACGAGCCGTCGGCCTGCAGCACGCGATCGCCGCTGTAGACCGTTCCATCGGCCGCCACATCCACTTTGCCATAGCCGTTGCCCGGCCGGTCGATGGCCTGAAGCTGTTTGTCCTCGGGCGACAGGACATGCAGACGGCCCTGAAGGATGGTGTACATTCGGTAGTCCGGGCCGACCGCCACGCCGCTGGGGCTGCCCCGGTCCACGTGCGAGCCGTCGCTCTTGAAGTGCCGCACCGGGACGTAGCGGTCTTTGGCGCCTGGCCGGTCGTGAATGTGCGTCCCGGCCGCGAACCATCCCTCGGCCGTATACAGCCGCCCATCCGGGCCAAAGCGGACATCGGTCATGGATGATGTCCGCGAGGCCACCCGGCCGATCGGTTGCCCGCTTTTGTCGTAGAGCAGCACGAGCGCCTTGTCATCGTTGGACACGGGAAAATTCCCCGGCCCGACCGAGCGGTTGATGGCGACGGCCACCGTGCCATCGGCATCCACCGCAATCGCGCTGGACGACCAGGGCGACCCATGAATGTCGCCGCTGTAGTAGAAGGTCTGCTCGAGCTTGATGGCAGACTTCTCGGCGGCCAGTGCCGTGGACAGCATCGCGGAAAACCAGACGGCCATGAGGCCGGAAAACACAAATCGGGCAACGGCTGCGTCGAATGGCTGGCGGTTCATGCTTTCGCCTTTCCTTGCCGGGGATCAGGGAGTCCTGGGCAATTGGATCTCGGCCGGTCACGGGTCCATCGACTCAACCCGTATGAGCCCTCACGAACTCCGCGGCCCGCGCGGCAATTCTCGCCACTTCCTCCGCTTTGGCCCCGGTCAGCCCATGGCCGGCGTCAGTGACCGTCACCAACTCGTGCTCTATGCCGGACTCGTTCAACTTGCCGGCCATGTTCTTCGATTCCGCGTAGGGAACGTCGGTGTCTTTGGTGCCGTGGATGAGCAGCGCAGGAGGAGACTTGGCCGTGACATTGCGGACGGGGCAATAGGGATCGAACCATTTGGCCTCGGTGTGAGGATCGTGGCCGGCCACTTCGTTGGGCCAGATACCGTTCTGGCGGCAGTAGAGGTAGAACCGACCGCGCCGGTTGGGAGTGGGTTGCTCCGACAACTCGGTGTTGCCCACGCTTCCGTAAGCCTCTTCCCTGGGCACCAGGGGTTGTCGGCGATAGAATTCATCCGGCTCGGAATACCAAGGCGTGGTGATGTCGCCATAGCCGAAGTAAGAAACAAGCGCACGCGGGCGGGGATCGAGGCAGAACCCGCTCATCAGGGTCAGGTAGCCACCGGCCGATCCACCGGCCGTGGCGATGCGATCGGGATCGATGCCGAAGCGCGGGCCTTCCTTTCGCACCCACCGCCAGGCATCCCGCACGTCTTCGATAATGCCCGGCAACTTCGTTTCTGGTGCCAGCCGATAGTCGATCGACACGATGACGAAACCCGCCTTGAGCAACTCGGCCTGGATGCGGCCATCCACGCCTCGCCGCCCGCCCATCATCAACGCCCCGCCATGCATCCACAGGACCGCGGGTTTACGCTCGCCAGGTGCGGCCTGATGCACGTCGGCCTTGATCTCGCACTTCCCGACGGTCTTGTAGACATGTGTTTGCATGGGCGGTGTTTGGGCGTACGACGATCGCGGGATCGCCGCGGCCATCACTCCGCCTGCCACGATCCGCAGCACATCACGCCTCTTCATCCGATTGATCTCATTGGTCTTCATGGACTCTGCCTTCCAGAAGAATCAGTCCGCTCCCAGAATTAGGTCGCTCTGCATTCTCTTACCATGTCGCAGGCGGGAACGTTTCTTGCCCACCGTGATAATACAAGCGTTGCTGAGACCATTTGCTGAGAAGCTGTCATGCGAACGTCAACTCCGCCGTGCCCCGGGGGTTTGGCCATTCCTTTTGGCAAACCTCCTTTCCGTAGCCGTGATCGCTGATCGCGGCTACGGAGGCTAATTGCCAAGATCGGCGGGCACCCTCCCCGGGCTCCCGAGCCGTCGTTCATCGTGCTTTCATGCAATCGCGGTATGATCCGCCCAAGATAGTCCGAACTGCGAACACGCGTCGCCGGCAGTTCGTGGCGGAACACCGCCATGCGATATCTGCCGCCGCCGCTGGTTTCCGGCTTAACAGGAGAATCACTTCATGGCAAAACACTTCCGCTATGCGTCCTTTCTGGCGGCAATCGCCTTCCTGGCCGTCGTCGCCGTATTCACCGCGCAGGCGGCCGAAACCGAGCCGTACAAACTGACCACCACCCTCAAGGTCGGCGGTGAAGGAGGCTGGGACTATGCCACGCTTGATGACAAGGGCGAGCGCCTGTTCCTGACTCGAACCAGCCACTCGATCGTCGTGGATGCGGCGACGGGCAAGACGCTGGGCGACATTCCCAAGGGCAGCCGAACCCACGGCGTCGCCCTCGTGCCCGCTGCCAAACGCGGATTCGTTTCCAATGGCCAGGAGGGAGGCTCGGTCACCATCTTCGACCTCCAGACCTACGAAGTCCTCGGCAAGATCGCGGCCGCCAACGATGCCGACGGCATCATCTATGACCCGGCCAGCGGCCGCGTCCTGATCTCGTGCGGGGATGCCAACGTGCTGATCGCCATCGCAGCCGACGTAGACCCCAAGACGGGCAAGGCGGAGTCCCTGGCATTGGGAGGCAAGCCGGAATTCCTCGTCGCCGACGGACAGGGCCGGGCCTACGTCAACCTCACCGACAAGAACGAGGTCGTCGCCGTCGACACCAAGGCGCTGAAGGTCGTGGCCCGATGGTCCACCGCTCCCGGCGGAGCGCCCACGGGCCTGTCCATGGACCGCGCCACCGGCCGGCTGTTCGTCGGCTGCCGCAATCAGAAGATGATCGTCATGAGCGTCAAGGATGGTTCGATCCTCGCGGATCTGCCGATCGGCGTTGGCGTGGATGCGACGGCCTTCGACAACAACACCGCTTTGGCGAGTTGTGCCGACGGCACGCTCTGGGCCATCCGCGAGACGGCGCCCGGCAAGTTCGCCACCGTGCAAACCCTCAAGACCGCGCCCGGCGCCAAGACCATGGCCGTCGACGGCCGCACGGGCCGCGTATACCTGCCCACCGCCGACATGCAGCCTGCGGCGCCCGGTGCGCGGCCGGGTCGGCCGACGCCGATCCCCGGCACGTTCAAAGTGCTGGTGGTCGACAAGGCGGAACACTGATCATTCCTGCAGCCCGATATTCGCAGCCTTGCCCGAGGCGTTTTTCACGGCGCCCGCATCGCCGCTTCCAATGCACGAGCTGCCCGGCTTCAGGCGGAAATCCAGCCGTTCGGCATCGACGAACTGCGGATCGGCCGTGACGTTGTGCGGGCTCGCGCCGGCCGGCAGAGATATCGTGTGCCGTTCTGAGACAATACAATTGTAGTCAATCGTATTGTTCTCTGGTTGGTCGCCGGGCAGCGCGGAACCCATGGAATCGAAGCGGAACGGTCCCGGTCCGACGATGATGTTGTTGACCACCATGTTGTTCCGGCATCCCCGGCGGAAGAAGAACACGCCGCCGGCGTTGTTCTTGAAGCACACGTTGTTGAACACCCTGCACTCGGAGCCGCCGAGGATGACCGCGTCCTGGTCATTGCCCGCGATGATGTTGTGGGAGATCACCAGCCGCCTGGGCGTCGTGTAGGCGTGTACGCCCCAGCCGGCCGTGTTGGTCAGCAGATTCTTACGGACGGTCACATCGTCCGCCGGCAGGTAGATGGCGTGGTCGTGAAAGGTCTGGCCCAGATCGTGGATGTAGTTGCCTTCGATGAGGAACCCATGGCCGCCGTGGCCCATTTCCTTGACCCCGCAGTGGCCGGTGTTCTCGATCTCGTTATACAGGATGCGGCACCGCTCGCCCCCGCCGCCGGCCAGGGAGACGCCACTCTCGGAGTAGAGGTTCATCGGCAGGCGGTCGCGGACGCCGACCAGGCGCAGGCCGCTGATCTCCACGTACGAGCCGGACACGGTGATGAGCGATGGGTAGTGCAGGCTCTTGCCGTCAGCACCCACCGCGCCTTCCTTGCCGACGCTGGCGATGCGGGCTTTCTGCTGCTCGACGAACGCATCGGGGTACGTGATGACAACGTCCTGGCCCGGCACACCACGCACGGCTGCGGGTAGCTGTTCGCTGGCCTTGGTCCGGACGTCAACCGGACCATGGTAAGTCCCGGCCATCAAGTTGATGGCCGTGCCCGGCTTGAGCCGGGTGACGGCGAACTGCAGCGTCTTCCATGGGTGGGCCACCGATCCATCCGCGGCATCATCCCCGTTCGGACTGACGTAGTACGCCTCGCCATCGATCTTGAATCGCTGGTCCAAGGAAATGCCGGAGACATGGAGGTCCTTGAGACGCTGCCAGGCTTCGAGCATGACCGGCCGAGGGAGGCTGATGTGCCACGCTCTGGCGAAAGGGTTGTTGGGGTCGGGAGCCTGCGACAAGCCATCTCCCGGCCGCTGCGCGTACGCCGGAAGCCCGGCCGCGATGACCGCGAGCAAGGCCGCTATGGCCCGATGAGCTACACGCGCGCAACGCCGTCCGGGGTTCTTCGGTTGCGTGGCAGGGGCAAGAGTGCTTGCGGGTGCGCCCATGGTGTTTGCCAAATGCTGCGCAGGCAGCGTTGGTGCGGAGGGCTCGCCGAGCCGTCCGTGCGCGCTCCACCGCGGCGGTTTCGGCGAAACCGCCCTACCTGACGCCCGGCACCATGCCATACGCACCTCCACCGCGTCGCTACGCCGGATAGCCCACGGTCTGGGCGTAATATACATGCTGATCGGGTCGCAGTTTCAATTCCGTCGCCAGCGCGGGCTTGTTGCAGTTGTGAAACCACGCGGCCAGTCCCTGGGAAGCGGCGAAGAGGAAGACGTTTCCCGCGATCAGCCCGATGGCGACGTTCGCGTAGGATTTCTGGATCTCCGGATCCTTCAGCCCCGGCTCCTGCGGCTGGCCCTGGCTGTATCGGGCGATGTCCGCGACATACACCAGGTTCACGGGAGCCTTGGCCATGGCCCCGCCCTGACCGCGGCCGACCTTGCCGCGATGGTCCCCGGCCACGACCGGAGTCAGACGATGACCCGCGGCGTCGTACAGGTAGATGCCTTCGGGCAACACGACATAGAGGTCGATTTCCTGAGAATTGCTGGCCGAAGCGGCCGTCCTCCCGATGCGCCCGCGCGGCCCGCTTTCCCGGTTTACGCCCCACGCCGCCCAGAGGAGATTGGACAGCATCTGTGGAGGGAGCGGCTTGTCGCCGACCGTGCGGATCGTCCGCCTTTCCCACAGGGATGCCAGCACCGACTTGCCGCCGTCCTTCTCGGGTTTGGCCAGCACGATCGTCTGCAGGTCCGGCACCGGCGCTGCGGGTTTGGGGGCGTCTTGCGCGAAACCGGGTGATGCCGCGGCCAGTACGGCAAAAGCCGGCACGCTCTTCAGAAATGTCCTGCGATTCATGGGATCCTCCGATCTCCGTTTGAGTGTAAAGGTCTCTGAAACTCGATCTGCTGCCGATGGCGTCCGGGAAGGCCGGCGATTGGCCGGACCTCGTTCCGCCACGGGGAGCAGTATGCGCGATGAACGCCTCGTCCGCCAGAGTTGCCCGCGGGAGGGCCGTGCTTCTGCACGGCCGGAATGGTCGCGCCGCGAAACGGCCGCAGAGGACTGCGGCCCTCCCGGCAGAATGGTCACGCTCCGCTGCTGGCGTCCGGCGCGCGGCGTTTGAGAACATCGCCGTTCCGGGGCGGTAATGTCTGTCAGAGGCGTGCCATCTATTGGCGCCGGTCATTGATTTGGGAACGGTATTGTGCCCACCACGCAAAGGAATCCACCATGTCAGACTTCGCCACACGTCGTTCGTTCCTGATGGCCGCCGGGATGGGTGCCGCCGCCGTCGGCTTGTACGGCCCGGCACCGGCCGCGGAGATACAGGGCTTCGAGAAAGCGCGGACCGATCCGGACGCCTCCAAGGGCTGGCAGCCGGTCTCCGATCGTAAGATCCGCGTCGGCATCGCCGGCTACGGCGTGTGCAGTTTCGGCGCGGCCTTCAGTTTCCAGGACCACCCCAACGTCGACGTGGTGGCCGTCAGCGATCTGTTCCCGGATCGTTGCGCCGCCCTGGCGAAGGCGTGCCGCTGTCAGAAGACCTATCCGTCCCTGGAGGAACTGGTCAAGGACGACCGCATCGAGGCCGTCTTCGTCGCCACCGACGCCCCGAGCCACCCCCGGCACTGCATCGACGTGCTCAGGCATGGCAAGCACGTGGCCTCGGCGGTGCCGGCCGTCTTCGGCTCGCTGGAAGATGCCGACAGGCTCTTCGAGGCCGTGAAATCGACCGGCCGGACATACATGATGTTCGAG
>JBIOJL010000356.1:0-6401 GCA_044450885.1 Tepidisphaerales bacterium | reverse complement strand
TTGAGCCGCGTGATCTCGCTCATCGGAAACAGGCGATGTGCGCCGGCCACCGGCAGGCCCGCCGGCCCGATAAAACCGAGGAGGGTCTGGAAGTCCGCCACGATGGTGCCGGGCTGTGCATTGTCGGACAACCGGCTTTGCAGCAATTGGCTTTGCTTGTGGTTCATTACGCGGGATTATACCGATTGAGCCGGTGGATCAATCGACCCGACACAGGCGTCATCGCAGGCAATTCGCTATAATCTCCTCCATGAGTTGGGACGTTATGATCATGCGCTTCGACGGCAGGCGGCCGCTTCGCATGGAAGACTGGCCGGAGGGCTTCCAGCCGCCGTCGCTTGGTCCGGCCAACGAAGTCCGCCGGCTCATCTCGGCCATCTTCACCGACGTCGACTGGTCCGAGCCGAACTGGGGCCGCAGCGAGCAGGATGGCCACACCATCGAGTTCAGCATCGGCGCCGACGATCCCGTCGAGGCGCTGATGCTCCATGTCCACGGCGGCGGCGATCCCGTCGCGGCCATCTGCCGGCTGTGCGCGGCCTACCACTGGGAGGCGATGGACTGTTCCAGCGGCGAATGGCTCGACCTGGCCCGCCCGAACTCGGGAAGCTGGAAACAGTTCCAGGCCTTCCGCGACAGCCTGCTGGACCTGGCCGACCAGGCGCCCGATGAACCGACTGGCTGAACTGCATGCTGGAAACCCCCGCGCACAAATTCAGAGTGGCCCCGGAATACCACGATCTGCTGCGCCATCTGCATCTCGATGCCGAAACAGTCTTCACCGACCCGCGCATCCGCGTCTGGCGCAAACTGCCCGACCGCGAGAACGCGTTTCTCGACGCGGCCCGGCCGGACGGCACGCCGGTCAGACTTCACATCAAGCGCCACGCGCCAGTTCGATACGGCCACAACCCCGCCGACGTTGAGGCGCAGGGGATCCGCGCCCTGCTGCTGGAAGGCATTCCGACGGTTCCGCTGGTCGGATGGGGTACGCTGGCCGACGGCCGGAGTTGTGTCATCACCGAAGACCTCGCCGGTTTTCGCGCCGCCGACAAGATGATCGAAACGGGGACGCGGTTTGAGCGTCTGCTGGCGCCCACGGCCGAACTCGCCGCCAAACTGCACAGCCGCGGCCTGCACCACCGCGACCTCTACCTCTGCCATTTCTTCGCCAAAGACACGGAAGTTTCCGTCGAGGTCCGTCTCATCGACGCCGCCCGCGTCCAGCGCCTCCCGGCCTGGCTGTTCCGCAACCGCTGGATCGTCAAGGACCTGTCCCAGTTCTGGTACAGCGCCATGCGGCTGTCGATCCCGCCCGAGTTGCGCCGCCAGTGGCTCGAATCCTACGCCGCCGCCCGGTCGCTGAAGAACATCGACACCCTGCAGCGCCAGATCGAGCGCAAGGCCGCCTGGATCGAGCGGCACGATGCCAAGCTGCAACGGGCGCAACCCACCCGCAACATCTCAATTCCCGGCACGTAACGGTCAGTTCCAAAGTGGGGCCAGCGTCCCCGCTGGCCTTCCTTGAGCGTCAGTCGTCTGGGAATCCCGGCCAGCGGCGTGTGCCCGGAAAATTTGGCAACCGGGAGGGCCGTGCTCCTGCACGGCCGGAATGGTGTGCCCGCGAAACGGCCGCAGAGGACTGCGGCCCTCCCTTTGCCAAAACAGACAGGCAGACCCGGCCAGCGCGGACGCCGGCCCCACTTGTAGCCATCAACGGAATCTCGCGATATAATCAGGGCATGACCGTGGAGCAACTGACAAACGTACTTCACGCCCAGCCCTTTCGCCCCTTCACCATTCACATGGGCGACGGTCGCGCCTTCTTCGTGAAACACCAGGATTTCATCTCCCGCTCTCTGTCCGGGCGCACCGTGATTGTTCACGGCGACAACGACAGCTTCGCCATTCTCGACCTGCTGCTGATGACCGAGCTGGAGGTCCATGCTTCCGGCAAGCCCGGCGCGGCTGCATAGTTGCCCATAACAAATAACCAATAGCAAATAGCAAAGCCCCTTTGCCCCGCCGCCCATTTGCAGGTACAAACCCCCTACACACTTCAAGGAGCCGCCCATGACCTCCAGAACCGCGCGTTTTCTCGCAATCGTGCTCGCCAGCCTGCCCATGACGACGCTCTCGGCCAAGACACTCTTCCAGATCGGCAAACCCGATCATTCCAACGCGGAGTTCGCACAGGCGCCCGCCGACTACAGCAACGTGAAACAGGACGGTCTCTTTGCCATCGGCCAGTCCGATCCCAAGAAGGACTGGCCGTATGTTCATCCCGGCCCCAACGACGCCTGGGCTGGGGCGAAGCAGCACTCGTTCCACATCCTCTTCGACCTCAAGGCCGTCCCGGCCGAGGGAATCTGCAAGCTCACCATCGATCTGCTCGACACCCAGAAACCCACGCCGCCGCGGGTCGCGGTGACCATCAACGGCAAGACGTTCGAGAAACAGCTCCCGCCGGGCGGCGGGGATGACTCGGTCAACGGCCAGCCGGCCAAGGGCAAACCCTACGCCTGGCCGATCGAATTTCCGGCCGGCCTGCTGCACAAGGGCATGAACACCATCGCCATCCGCACCCTGAGCGGAAGCTGGATGCTCTACGATGCGGTGACCTGCGATGCGCCCGACGGCGCGGAACTGGGACAGGTATCGCACACCGCCGTCCTCTCCGCCGACGGGCCGAATATCCTCACCCGCGAGGGCGATCAGCTCACCCAGCCGGCCACGCTCCGCGTCGCCCATTTCGGCCAGCCGGCGAAGGCCACGCTCAAAGTCGGCGCGGTGTCGCGCGAGGTCGACCTTCAGCCAGGCGTGACCGATACCCAACTGAATGTTCCGGCCGTCGAAAAGCCGACCGCCGTCGAGGTCTCGCTGGCAGTCAACGGCGAGCCGCTCCCGCCGCAGCAGGTGACGCTCAAGCCGGTTCGCAAGTGGGAGGTGTATCTCCTGCCTCATTCGCACGTGGACATCGGCTACACGCATATCCAGTCGGATGTCGAAAAGGTGCAGTGCAAGAATATCGAGGATGCCATTCGCATCGCCCAGAAGACCGCATCCTATCCCGAGGGTTCACGCTACAAGTGGAACTCCGAGGTGATGTGGCCGATTGACGTCTACCTCCGCAAGGCCACGCCCGAGCAGCGGAAATTCATGATGGATGCGATCAAGGCCGGTCAACTCGAGCTGGATGCGCTCTATGGCAATACGCTTACCGGCCTCTGTCGCCCTGAAGAACTGGTCCAGCTCGTCGAGTTCGCCCAGACCACGGGGAAACAGGCCGGCGTGAACCTGGAGTGCGCCATGATCAGCGACGTGCCCGGCTACGTCTGGGGCATGGTGCCGGTGCTGTCGCAGGCCGGGGTGAAGTATTTCTCCATCGGGCCGAACGAGGGCGACCGCATTGGCCGGACCATTTCAGCGCACGGCGACAAGCCGTTCTACTGGATCAGCCCCAGCGGCAAAGAGAAGGTGCTGGTCTGGGTCGCGGGTATGGGCTACTCGCACTTCCACGGCGGCGGGCTCACCCGCCGCTCCGATGAACTCTGGCGCTATCTCAACCGGCTCGATGCGCAGGATTACCCCTACGACATCGTCCATGTCCGCTACAACGTTGGCGGCGACAACGGCGGCCCCGACCCGGCCGTCTCCGACTTCGTCCGCGACTGGAACGAGAAGCACGCCTACCCGCGGCTGATCCTGGCCACCGCCAGCGAGATGTTCCACGCCTTCGAGAAACGCTACGGCGACAAAGTGCCATCGCTCAAGGGCGACTTCTCGCCGTATTGGGAAGACGGCGCGCCGTCCACGGCCGCCGAAACCACCATGAACCGCGCCACCGCCGACCGGCTGGTGCAGGCCGAGTTTCTCTGGAACGCGCTCAATCCCGCGGCGTATCCGGCCGGGCCGATCGCCGACGCCTGGCGCGGCGTGCTCCTCTACAGCGAACACACCTGGGGCGCCCACAACTCCATCAGCCAGCCGGATGCGCCGTTCGTCAAGACTCAGTGGGCCACCAAACAGGGCTTCGCGGTAGGAGCGGACAAGGTCTCCCGACAGGTGATGGCCGACATTCTGCCCAAAGCGGCCGGAGCGGTGACGGCGATCGACGTGATCAACACGACATCCTGGCCGCGAACCGACATCGTCATTGTCAGCAAAGAACTCGCGGCGACCGGCAATGGCCTGCGCGGCCCTAACGGGCAACCCGTGATTACCCAGTTGCTCCCCACCGGCGAAATGCTCTTCGTCGCCGAGAACGTTCCGCCGATGTCGTCGGCGCGCTATGCGGTGAATGCCGGTCAGCCACGCACGGTCCCGGAGCTCGTGAAAGCCGCGCAGCAGTTCACGCGCCAAGGGGAGTTCAGGCAGGCGCAGGGTGTCATCCAGCAGATCCTGTCCGTCGATCCGGAGAACGATTATGCGATAGGCGTGCGGCAACTCGTGGCCGACCAGGTCGCAATTTCCACCAAGCTCAAGGTCGATGACAACACCATCTCCAATGCCTTCGTCGCCATCAAGGTCGACCCCTCCACCGGCGACATCAGCAGTTTCCGCGCCGACGGCTCCGACCACGAGTTCGTCGACCCCAAGGCCGGCTCCGGGCTCAACTCATACACCTACCTCATCGGCGCTGATCCGAAGAACGCCAAGCGCAACAGCTCGGCCAAGGTTTCCATGAAGGCGAGCGGCCCGATCATGGCGTCCCTCGTGGTCGAATCCGACGCCCCCGGCTGCAACAAACTCACCCGCGAAATCCGTCTGTTTGCCGGCGTGCGCCGCGTCGATCTCATCGACACGTTCGACAAGAAGCCGATCCGCCAGAAGGAAGGCGTCCATGTCGGCTTCGCGTTAAATGTCCCCGATTCGCAGATGCGCTGGGATACGGCGTTCGCCACGGTTCGCGCCGAAGCCGACCAGCTCGCCGGCGCCTGCCGCAACTGGTACAGCGTCCAGCGTTTCATCGACGTCTCCAACGACCGCCTCGGCATGACCATCGCGTCGCCCGACGCGCCCCTCTGGGAAATGGGCGGCCTGACCGCCAACGTCCTCGGCTCGGCCAACAATCCGGCGATGTGGATCGAGAAGAATCCGCAGTCGGCCCTGCTCTACTCCTGGGTGATGAACAACCACTGGCACACCAACTACAAGGCCGACCAGGACGGCCTGCTGACTTTCCGTTTTTCCCTTCAGCCGCACGCTGCTTTCGCTTCCGAAGATGCCTACCGCTTCGGCACCGAAATCGCCCAGCCGCTGCTGGTCTGCCCCGCCATGGACAAGCCCCTGGCCGCCCCGTTCAAGCTCGACGCGGCCGCCACCGCCGTTTCATGCATCAAGCGCAGCCGCGACGGCAAGGCCACCATCGTGCGCCTCTACAACCCGTCGGCCAAATCCGACACTGTGAAACTCACTTGGACCACCGCGCCCAAGGCCGTCTTGCTGAGCGACCTCACCGAGAGCCCGCTGATGCCCGCCGGTGCGGCCATTGATGTCGCAGCCGGCGATGTCGTCACTCTGCGCGTCGAGTGAGCCCGCTGCCATGATGACGGTAACGTCACGCAACATTCACGTCGTTGCTGCGTTAAACCTAAGTAAGGTCGTGGGTTTTTCTGGAGACAAACATGTTCAAGCCAATCAGCGTGTGGGTGGCGGCGGTGGTTCTGGCGGTGTTTCCGCTGGTTTCGCGCGGCGCGGTGGCCGTGGGTGACAAACCACAATGGACGGCCAAGGACATCGACGGCAACCAGATCGGGTCGACATCACTGGATGGCAAGATGGTGCTGATCGACCTGTGGGCCACCTGGTGCCACTTCTGCATGGAGGAAGTGCCGCACGTCGTCCGCGTAAACGAGCAATACGGGCCGCAGGGACTGGTCATCGTCGGGATCAGCCAGGACCAGGACCGCGCTGCCTGGCAGCGGGCGATCAAGGAGAAGGGGATGGACTGGGTGCAGTCGCTCGACTCGGAGAACAAGGAACCGCTGGCCAAGCTTTTCGGCGGCGCAGGCATCCCGCGCGTGGTGTTGCTCAGCCCCGCAGGCGAGGTGCTGTGGGCGGGTCATCCGGGAAACATGGATGGGCCGCTGGCGGATGCGTTCAAGAAGTTCACCCCGCGCATCCTCGACAAGAAGACGCTGGCCGATGCGACCGCCGTGCTGGACAAGGCCGAAGCCGCGACCAAGGGCGGCGACATGGTTGCCGCCGCCAAGGCGATGGCCAAGTTGCCGCCGGTCGCCACGAAGGAAAAGGCGCTGGCGCCGCGCGTCGAGCAGTTGCAGAAGGATCTGTCCGCGTACGTCTCCGGAATTCTCTCTGACGCCGAGGAACTCGTCGGCAAGCAGGACTACACCGGCGCCATCGCCAAGCTCGTGCCCGTGTCGGCGCTGCCGGGGCTG
>JBIOJL010000355.1:0-6401 GCA_044450885.1 Tepidisphaerales bacterium | reverse complement strand
TCCGTCGCCGTTGGAAGGTCAAGACCTTGCCGCATTCCTTCGCAATGTTATACATGGTAGAGAGTCACCTGTGGGATAGCATGCCGAGCGGGCGTGATCATTCTTCCGGGAGGGCCGCAGTCCTCTGCGACCGTTTCGCGGCGCGACCATGCCGGCCGTGCCGAAGCACGGCACTCCCGGATTTGTGGTCACACCCATCGGAGCGGATTTGTTGCACAGATTGGCCTTCCGGGCGGGATGATGGTATAAGGTACGACACTTGATGCGGCCGCGTGCCCCAACGGCACGGAATTGCGTCGGGGCTGTCGGCCACGCAGAACAGGGGCGGGCCATGGAATGGTGCTGTGGGAAAATGACTCGTCTGGCGCATGCCTTGTGGGAACGCCGCTTCTCACGAGCGGGGTTGATGCTGTTGATGGCGGTTGTGGTTTGCAGCGCGGCCGGGTGGTGGTTCGCGCCCGGGACTGTTCGCCACGCGGCCGACAACGTTGTACCGGCACACGGGTTGCCGATTTCCCGGTTCGACTGGATTGAGGGTGTCGCCCCGGCCGGGCAATCGCGCATCGCGGTGTACGGCGGCACCGACATCATCAATGTCTGGGCCGTGCTCGTGTACATCTGGCCCGAGTGCGTCGCCGGCATTGTGGGAATCCCGGCGCTCATCCTGCTGTTGCTATCCCTCCGCCGCCACGGCTCCGAGGAACATTGCCGCGGTTGCGGATACTGCCTGCGCGGGATCGCCTCGTGCCGATGTCCCGAGTGCGGCAAGTTCCTCAAGCGCAGCAACCGGACCTGCGGCTATCGCAGTCCCGGCGCCGTTCACCGTGCGGCCGTGGCGGCGGGCATGGCCGCGGTCATCAGCATCGTGTGCATCAGCCAGGGCCCGCGCTCCGGTTGGGTGGCCAGGGCGATTCAATGGGAATCCCGGGGCCTGCCGCGGTTGGCGCATGGCAGGGGGTGGCACTGGCTCGACTCGCTGGCGCAGCGACGCATGGGCGTGGCCATCGTCGATCCGGACCAGCGCCGCGTCGTGCGGTTCGTGCCGGTATGCACGCCCGTATGCAGCATCGAGTCAGCGACGGAAAGCGGACGATATTGCGTCGTCACGGTTCCGGGCTCTTCGGGCGCGCCGGTTGTCGGGCTGCTGGATGCGGGCATCGTCATACCCACGCCACCGGTCAACCTGGTGTATCGGGACAGGCCGCTGCCGGTCTTCCTGGATTCATCCCACGTGCTCATGTTGACGGACGATTCGCGGCTGGTGGTGTGGAACTTGGAATTGAACTTGGTTGAGACCAAGATCGATCTCACCGACAGGCTGGTGCGGCTGTGGTCGAGCGAGGCCCTCTCCGCCGCGTATGGCGCCGATGGCTCGATCCAAGTGGCCTTTTCCAGCCGAAGCTGGCCTTCGGCCCCGGTCGCGCGATGGGCGCCGTGCTTCACCTCCTGTTTCGGCGTGATGGGCAACGCGATCACGCCGATGCCGAACGTGGTTTCGACCGACCTCAGGCAAGGGCGGCCGGTCTATCGCCCCAACGGGCTGTTTCTGTTCGACAGCGCTTCGCCCGGCGGCAATCCGAGGGTGACGCTGGTGGCCGACAGCGGCGGGGAATTCACCATCACCTCCGACGGGCCCGTCGGATTGGACGGATGCGCCAATGACGGGCGATGGGTTTTTGGCACGGATGGGCGGGGCGCTGACGGCACCCGGAAGAGGGCGTCGGCGACGCTCTACCTCTGGCCTGTGCCCGGGATGGAAACGCCCAAGGCGACGCCCCTAGTGTCCCCGCAGGATGATGAACACCCGGACCCGTGCCGCCCGCCTTTGGTGGATGATTCGCTCGGGCAGGCTCGGTTGCTCCCGGCAACGACGTTCGACGTGAGTCGCTTCATGCTCCTGCCAGCTCGTTCATCCGCCCCGCCAGTTGGAAATCCAGTTCCGTCAATCCTCCCGCGTCGTGCGTCGACAGACGTACCTGCACCGTTCGATAGACGTTGGACCAGTCCGGATGGTGGTTCATGGCCTGGGCCACGGTTGCTGCCGCAGCCATGAAGCCGAAGGCGCGGGGGAAATCGGCGAACTGGAAGGTGCGGCAGAGCATGCCGAATTCGATGGCCCAGCCGTCGAGGGCGGCCAGGCGTTGTTGGATTTCGTCCGGGGTCAGTTTCGTTGGGCTTGCCATCGCGATCCTCCTGTTGTCGGCCTGTGGATTGTAGCGCGGAAACTGGTAGAACAGCGGGCGGGAGACATTATGACAGATGATTTTCCCGTCACATCGCGCGCAGCACGGGCCCCGGCATCGGCGGTGTCGCTGGCGCTCACCATCGTCACGTTCCTGTTCACACTGCTCCTGACGGGCGCGGCGGCCGTCATACTGGCGGCTGTCGTGCCCGCATTCGAGAAGATGTTCTGCGATTTCAGGGTGGAATTGCCGGATTCGACCAAGGCGCTCATCAACTTCTCGCGATCATGCAACATCTACTATGCAGTGGCGACAGCGCTCGGAGCGTCGGCAATGGTGGGCTGGCTGTCGCACGTCGTCGCCCGCCGGTACAACGACCGACTGGTGCAGGTTGCCTGGACGCTGTTTGTGCTGGCCGGGGAACTGTTCATCGCGGCCTTGACAGTGATCTTGCTGGCATATTGCCTCGCCGCGCCCATGGTGGCGCTGACGGGCGCGGTCAGCGGCAGCGGCAAATAAGGAGAAGCATGTCATCCCACGCCATTCTCCGGCGGGCGACGATCGGCGACTGCGCAGCGATCAACGCCATCTACAATTACTACGTGGTCCACAGCACCACGACCTACCAGATCGAGCCCGATACGCTCGAAGTCCGCGAGCGCTGGTTTACCGCCCACGATCCGCGCTATCCCGTCATCGTCGCCGAGCGCAACGGGGCCGTCGTCGGCTGGGGATCGCTCAACATCTGGCGCAGCCGCCAGGCCTACGAGAACACCGTCGAGAACTCGGTCTATGTCGCCGACGGGCTCCATGGCCAGGGCATCGGCTCGACGATCCTCGTCGAACTCATCCGCCTGGGGCGCGAGATCGGGCACCACACCATCGTCGCCGTCATCGATGCCGACCAGGCGGTCAGCATCCGGCTGCACGCGAAACATGGCTTCGCCGAAGTCGGCCGGCTGACGCAACTGGGCTACAAGTTCAACCGCTGGCTGGATGTGGTTTATATGCAGTTGATGCTGTGAACGTTTCATGGGAAGGCCGAGCCCCAGCTCGGCCGCATGGGCCGGACGTGCCGAGTTGGGGCTCGGCGTTCCCAGGAGGCACGCGTGCCCACCGACGACCCCAATCTCTCGCAGGCCCCGCCGCGGCCGCGGCGTCCCAGGGTGACGATCGAGGAACTCGGCGGGGATATGGTGCTCAGGTACCGCCGGCGCGAGTGGGGCGGCGGGTGCTTCCTGCTCCTCTGGCTGACCGGCTGGACCGTCGGCTGCGTATTCCTGGCCGCCATGGTTCTGAAGGAGCGCAAACTCTTCACTCTTCTCTTCGCGCTGCCGTTCTGGGCGTCGTGGGTGTTCGTCGCGTTTCTGCTGGCGAACATGCTGTTTCGCCGCGAGACCGTCCGCGTCGGCCGCGGCGGGGTGTCTTACGAGCGAAGGGTTCTGTTCCCGACGCTGACGCGGGAGATCGGCGATCGCGAAATCAAGGGGCTGCGTGCCGCGGAGCAGCCGTCGCGTCAGGAGAATGGGCCGCCCCGCAAGTGCATCCGCTTCGAGACCATCGGCAATCCGCTGGATGTCTTCGCCGGCATTGACGCGGACGAGCAGCAGTGGCTGATCGCGATGCTGGCCGTCCGTTTCCGATATGCCCGGCCCGACGTGGAACCGGCCGAGCCGGAACCGCCGGCGCCGGCGGAGAAGCCCGGCGCCGCCACGCGCCCTTCGGACAGCCGGATCGCCCTCTGGCGCCGCGCCGACGAGGTGGAGTTTACGGCGTCCGGCCGGCCGAGCTGGGCGGCGCTGGGCGTGGTGACGTTTCTGTGCCTTTTCTGGAACGGCATCGTATCGGTCTTCATCTACCAGTTGTTCGGCAAATTCGAGTGGGGCCTGTTTGCGTTCCTGATCCCCTTCGAGCTGATCGGCCTGTGCATCGTCGGCGCCTGGGTGGTGGTGGCCAGCATGCCTCTCTGGCGGCATTCGTGGGTCTTTTCCCGCGGCGAAATCGTGCTCCAGTTCCGCCTGGCGGGTCTGGGGTTGCGGCGAACCCGGCGCGTGGCCGTGAGAGATGTGGCGTGGTTCGACGTGCGGCCGGAGCCCGTGAAATCCGGCCAGGAAGGTCAGCTGCGACCCGATGGGCGGCAGGGCCGGTTCATGGTGGCGCTGCTCGACAAGGACGACCGCGAACTGGCCGCCATCAGGCATCTCAGCGAAGGCGAGGCCAACTGGATGGCCGCCGAGGCGACGCGGTTCTACTCGCGCGGCTGAGGGGGCGGTTCCGGTGGCGGGTTCTCGTCCCCTCTGACCCGCTTCCGCTCCACCAGCGCCCGGCGCAGGATCCATTCGATCTGCCCGTTGAGGCTGCGCAGATCGTCGGCCGCCCATTTCTCCAGCGCCTCGAGCAGCGCCGGATCCATGCGAAGCAGAAAGGGTTTGCGCAGCGACATGACTACCTGCTCAATACGAATGAATGTGAAACACAAAGATCACAGAGCACACAGAGAAGACGCTCGGCGTCGAGAGCTCCGCCCAAGAACAACGTAGGTTGTCGGTGGTCGAGGATCGCCGAATCACACGGCGAACCAGACAGGTCTCTGTGTCCTCTGTGCGCTCTGTGTTTCATCTGCTTCAATTCGTCACGCCGACTTGCCTTCACATACCGCAACCCGCTTCGTGCCTTCGCGTCTTCGTGGTTCAATTCCGTCAGCAGCATTCAATGGTGAAGCGTTCCCGCGTTCACGACCGGCTGGGCCTCGTGTTCGCTGCACAGGACCACCAGCAGGTTGCTGACCATGGCCGCCTTGCGCTCTTCGTCCAGCTCGACGATCTTGTTCTTGGATAACAGGGTGAGCGCCATCTCCACCATGCCGACGGCGCCTTCGACGATCTTCTGCCGGGCGGCAATGACGGCACCGGCCTGTTGGCGGCGGAGCATCGACACCGCGATCTCCGGGGCGTAGGCCAGGTGGCTGATGCGGGCCTCCATCACCTGCATGCCCGCCTGCGTCAGCCGCGCCTGGATCTCCTTCTTGAGCTGCTCGGCAATCTCGCCGGTCGCCCCGCGCAGCGAAAGTTGCCCTTCCTGGTGCGCATCGTAGGGGTATTGCGTGGCCAGATTCCGCAGCGCCGATTCGGCCTGAACGGCCAGATAGTTCTCGTAGTTCTGCACCTCGAACATGGCCTCGGCCGTGTCCACCACGCGCCAGACGACGACCGCACGAATCTCCACCGGGTTGCCGTCGTGGTCGTTCACCTTGAGCTGGCCCGACTCGAAGTTGCGCACGCGCTGGGAGATGGGCGTCTTGGTGTAGAACGGATTGCCCCAGAAGAAGCCGGGATCCTTGACGGTGCCGACGTACTTGCCGAAGAGCTGGACGACCTTGGCCTCGTTCGGGTTGACGACCAGCAGGCCCTTGAAGCCAAGGATGCTGGCCGGAATGCCGAGGATGGCGATGGCGATCAGCGGTGGAAACAACGCCGTCCCCGGTAAGCAGGCGATGGAGATCAGCAACAGGAGAATCGAGCCTACCAGAGTCGGAATCCCCGGTTGCAGCAGCATTTCACGTTCCTGTGTCATAGAGGCTCCTTGTTAGCTTATATCAATATGATATCACTGTGAAATCAGTTGTCAAGGGGGCGCAACATAATTTCACTGACGATACGACGGGGTGCTTCGCAAGCCGCTCTTCACGGCGTCTTGGGCGGCACCGGCCTGGTGGACGGCGCCGTGGTGGGCCGGGTGGCGGGCGGGGTGATCAGTGTCCGCATGTAGTTGACGACATTCCAGCGGGACTCGTCAGGCAGGAGGTTCTCAAATTTCGGCATCGGGCGGTGCCCGTTGCCGATCTTCCAGAACAGGGTCCCATCGGTTTCCGCGGCGAATTTCGAGTCGGTCAAGTTGGCCGGGGTCTTGTCCTGCAGATAGGCGACCGGTCCGTCTCCCTTGCCACCGGCGCCGTGGCAGGGCGCGCAATTACCAACATACACCTGCTTGCCGGTGGCGCGGGAGCCGTCATCGGCCGGGATCGGGTTCTTCTTCCGGGCTTCGCGTGCCGGGACGTTTGGCGAATCGGCCGCGGCCGGCGGGTCGACGGCAGCCAGTACGGCCCACGCCAACGCGCTGCACGCCACGAGCGTCACGCCCAACGCCATCCCGATTCGTTGCCCAGGTCGAAACATGATTTGCCTTTCGATCTTACGGAATCAAACAGCACTGTAATGG
>JBIOJL010000354.1:0-6402 GCA_044450885.1 Tepidisphaerales bacterium | reverse complement strand
GGGCAAGGTGCAGGCCCAACGCCGCGCTGATGCACGCCCAGAAGCGGCGGTTGATTCGCGGGCGGAAGGCATCGCTGGGGGGTTTGTCGGCCGGCAGCGTGGAGGCCCCGGCGCCGAGGCGCAGCATCAGCCCACCCGCTACGGCGGCGATGCAGGCGACCGCGATGAACGTGAACCAGCGCATAGCCGGGCTAGAAGGACTGGCGAAGGAACGACTGTTCGGCTTCACTCTCCGGGCGCCACGGCTTGTCTACTGCAAGCCGTGCCTGCGAACGGTCAACACGGCTTGCAGTAGACAAGCCGTGGCACCCCCGGATCGAGGCAGATCTTCCTGCTCGAATCCGCAGCGCCCATTGTGGCTACCTATTGGAGAAGTGCGTGTTGCCGGCTCATGCCCTGGGAGGGCCGCACTCCGTGCGGCCGCGGTCGTGCAGAAGCACGACCCTCCCGAAATTGCGTTCACGCAGGCCCTCACAACTCAAACACGCCATCGCCCTCGGCCAACTGGATGCGATACGGCTTGCCTTCGGAGAGTTTCGCCAGCCGCGCATCCATCTCCACCCGGGCGGCCCAGTCGCGGTCGGGGTCGTGGTGGCCCAGCAGCGTGTGCCGGACCCCGGCCGCGATGCTCCGTTCCACGGCGTCCTCGATGCAGGTGTGCCCCCAGTCCATTCGCGACATCGGCGGATACGCGCCCAGCGCCTTGTGCCCAAGGTACTCATCGAGAAAGTACTGCGCATCGTAGTAAGCCAGGTCGGCATTGCGTGACATCTCCACCACCCGCGCCTCGGCCTCGAGGCTACGAATCTGCCGCGGGTCCGTCTTGTCCTGGCCGCGGCGAAGTTCGTGGTCGGTGGCGAAGACGAACACCTTGCCGTCGTGCTCGACGCGATACCCCATGCATGGAATGCCGTGGTAGACCTCAAACGGCGTGACGACCGTCCGGCCGACCTGCACGGGCGAGAGGTCGCGCACGGCCCAGTGGCGTTCCTTGCGGACCTCGGTGTCGCCTTCGCGGCGGAACTCGGTGCCGACGAACTTTGCCTTCATGTAGGAGAAGTCGATCGGATCGTCGACGTGCGTGCATTCGCCCACCTGCCGCGAGAAGATTCCATAGTGTGAGTCGATGGCCCGGAGAAAGCCATAGGTCCCGTAGATCCGGACGGTGTAGGGTGGATCGTTCTCGTAGCAGAACCGGGAAAAAGCCAGTCCGCTGCGGTGGTCCAGATGCTCGTGCGAGCCGAAGAGGTGGATCTCGCGGTCAGCCCGGCTCTGCCAGCGATGGGCGATCTCGAAGGAGCACCGCCGGATGCCGCTGCCGGCATCGAGGATGATGTTGCTGCCCTCGGAGGTCTCAACCTGGATGCAGGTGGTCTCGCCGCCGTAGATGGGCACATCGGGCACGCCGATCTGCGCCAGCAGCGACTCGAGACGTTCCGGCGTGGCGGGTCCGCCAAGCAGTTCCTCGACCGAGCACCGGCCGTCCTTGCACTGGCCGCGCATGCGCTCGAACGCGAGCGAGAGGATGTGGGTGCCGAGACAACGCGCGTATTGCTGCACGCCGTGCGGCGTGGGGAATACCGGGTAGCTGCCCTGCACGCCCCAAAGGGTGATGCGCAGGTTGCGAATCGGCGGAGCGGGCTGAGGTGGGGCCGTGGTTCCGATCATGGCGGCTTTGTCAGTGTAGTCTAGCACCTGTCCGCCGCGAGGAATAGGGAGATGCGCGGGGCGCCGAAAGTCCGATAAGGCCGTAGTCCATCGCGGCTCAAATCCCGCGGCGGTGGAACATGTTTGGGTGGCATGTACTCTTGCCCGTGTCCTGGACCGCCACATGACTTGAGCCGCGGAGTAGTTTGGCTGGCCCCACCATTCCCCATCACCGTATTCTGCCACGGACGACGGACCACTGACTACCGACTACTGACTCCGCGCCAGCGGCGAAAACAGCACCGCCGAGCGGAAGGTCGGGAAGGTAACCATCCGCACGGCGGCACCTGCATCGGCCGGCTGTCGCGGAAGCGGAGGGAGGGACAAAGCACTTCCGCGACCAGACTGGCTTCTGCGCTTACGGAATCGAGATGCACTTCTCCGGGCAGGCATCGACACAGGCGTTGCAGTCGATGCAGTCGTCCTGGTTGACGACGGCCACCTTGTCCGGAACCGTAATCGAACCGTTGGGACAGGTCTCTTCACAGGTCTTGCAGGCGGTGCATTTTTCAGATTCAACGACAGCAGCCATGACAGTCTCCTTTGAGTATTTGTATACGCCGACCGGCCGTATGATGTTCTCGATACGATGCGCGTTTCGGTGAGGCCAGAGGATATGCCGATCCCATTTGAAGTCAAGAGAAAAAGATCGGCACGTAAGTCAAATAGCACAAACAAGTTAAGTTAAATCAGGAATTATTTTGTCCTAAATCGCCGTGGAACGGATTTTGCGTTCAGCGTATCGATCGACTTCGCCGATACACTGGGGACTATGTCGCAATATTCCGCGATCATTCGCGAGATGAAGCAGCGATACGCGATCCGGATTCACCGCTGGCGCCGGGCCATGACCGGATGCTCGTGGCGGGTGAGCTTCTCGGATGGCCGGAGCATCAACTGGATCGAAGCCCCCTACCCCAAGACGCCGATCAGCCTGTCGATATTCCTGCACGAGGTGGGGCATCACGTGATCGGCTTTGACCGCTACCACCAGCGTTGCGAAGAGGAATACCACGTCTGGCTCTGGGCCCTGGGGAAGATGGAGGACCTGGGAACACCGCCCACCCCGGCCGTGCTGCAGCGCTTCGAGCGCTCGATGCACTATGTGGTGGGCATGGACGTGCGGCGCGGGCACAAGAACCTGCCGGAAGCCCTGCGGCGATTCGCGCATTAGGGTTTGCGGCCGCATGCCCCGCAGTCATTCTCCTCGCCTGGACTTCGGCGGGCCCATTTGTCCGCACGCCGACGGTGGCCACGAATACGCCGGCCACCTATAATCCGACGCATTACCGTGTTCGAAACGCTGGAGCCACGTTCTATTTCACGTTGACAGCACGCCCGTCGTGACTGAGCCGATCTCAACACTATCGCTGGCGATTGCTGGTATGTGACCGTGTCTTCGGAATGACACATCCTATGCAACACGGACCCTCCAACCGTCTCGCGATTGTTGGCATCTTGCTCGTGACGGCCGCCGCCCTGTGGCTCGCTCTTCATCCTCTTGCGCCACCGACCCGGTCGGCGGAGCAGTCCGGGGCGACAACGCCCTCCCAAGTTGTAGCAGCCACCACCCGTGCCACCGCACGCGGCCTGCCACTGGCCGGCACGGAAGCTGCGCCGGCGGAGCAACTCGCGGTGCTCGCTGAGGATGATGCCGCACCATGGTCGTCCAAGGACGGAACGGGATACGCCAATGACGTTGTCCGGGCGGCCTTCCAAGCGGCCGGAGTGAATGTCAGGCTGCTCGTGGTACCTTATGCGCGGGCGAAGAACATGACGATCGCAGGAGAAGCCGTGGCGTGCTTCAGCATGTCGTGGCTGCCGGAACTCGAGGGGAAGATCGTCTTCGCGGACAAGCCGCTGTTTGACTGTTATGCCGACTACTTCCACCGCCTCGACAAACCGCTGACGGCCAGGACTGAGGCGGAGATCGACAAGAAGATCGTGGTTGGGTCGTATTACCGGGAAGTGCGTCGCATCGTACAGACCGCAATCATGACGGATGCGCTTATTCTGATTTCAATCATCATGGCAACCCGATGGGTGGTGCGGGCACTGCTATCCCGTTACTGGAGTTGTCCAGGGTTGTCAGTGCCTGCGGCGACGGCCGCTATCCCACTGTGGCCCGGGAGATTCCGTATCGCGAGTTTCAGCAATTCGGTGCCGTTCTTATCGAGATGGGCAAACGCATAGGCAACCAGTTGCAGGAACTCTCCACGGTCAACGCCGCACTTCGCCAGAAGAATGCCGAACTTGTGCGGGCGGGGGAGGAACTGCGAGAAAGCGAGCGAAAGGCGCGGGCCATTTTCGATCTTTCCTTCGGGTTCATAGGGCTTCTGACCCCTGATGGGCGAGTTGTTGAGGCCAACCGGTCGGCGCTCGAATTCGCGAACCTGCAACTCCCGGACGTGGTGGGCAAGCCCTTCTGGGAAACCCCCTGGTGGACCCACTCGGCGGAGCTGCAAGAACGTCTCCGCGCGGCGGTGCGAGAAGCCGGCAGCGGCAACATGGTGCGATTCGAGGCGAAGCACCTGGCTGCTGACGGATCGCTCCACACCATCGACTTCTCATTGAACCCGGTGATGGATGAGACCGGCCGGGTCACGATTCTGATCCCCGAGGGCCGTGACATCACCGACCGCGTACGGGCCGAGGAAGAGATTCGGAAACTCAACGCCGAACTTGAGCAGCGTGTACGCGATCGCACGGCCCAACTGGAGGCCGCCAACAAGGAACTGGAGGCATTTTCGTACTCGGTGTCACATGACCTGCGGGCACCCTTGCGGGCCATCGGGGGCTTCTCCCGCATCCTCATGGACGACCACCAGGCGCAGCTTTCGGCTGAGGCCGGCCGTCTGTTGCAGATCGTCGAGGCCAACACCAAACAGATGGGACGCTTGATCGATGATCTGCTGGCATTCTCCCGGCTTGGCCGGCAGGCGGTGTCCAAACAGCGCTTCTCGCCCAGGGGGCTGGTCGAGGAAGTGGTGGACCAGGTTCGCGCCGGCGAAGCGCCGGATCGTCATGTTGATGTCGTCGTCGGGGATCTTCCTGAATGCCAGGCCGATCCATCGCTGATGCGCCATGTGTTCGTTAATCTGATCTCAAACGCTTTCAAGTATTCGCGCGGACGCGATCCTGCTATATTGGAAATTGGCTGCCAGTCAGGCGATACTTCATCGAATCGCGTGTATTTCGTTAAGGACAACGGCGCTGGATTTGACATGCGTTATGCGGGAAAACTCTTCGGTGTCTTTCAGCGACTCCACCGCGAGGAGGAGTATGAGGGGACCGGCGTGGGTCTGGCCATCGTCCAGCGGATCGTCAACCGCCACGGCGGGCGCGTCTGGGCAGAAGCGCAAGAGGGGCAGGGCGCAACATTCTACTTCACGTTGACAGGACGCCAACCATGACCGAGCCGGACATCAACGCCATCGTCGAAGTGCTGCTGGTGGAAGACAACCCCGCCGACGCCGAACTGGCATTGCACGCGCTGCGGCGGCAGCACGTCGCCAACCACATCCAGTGGGTGCAGGACGGCGCCGCAGCACTCGATTTTCTGTTCTGCACGGGAACATACGCAGAACGCGACAGCCGGAACAAACCGCGCATGGTGCTGCTGGACCTTAAACTTCCCAAGATCGACGGGCTGGAAGTCCTCAAACGGATCAAGGCCCACCCCGAAACCCGGACGATCCCGGTGGTGGTCATGACCTCGTCCAATGAAGAGCGCGACCTCGTGGAAAGCTATCGCTTCGGAGTCAACAGCTACGTCGTCAAACCGGTGGATTTCGCCCGGTTCTCCGAGGCCGTCCGGCAGTTGGGCATGTACTGGCTGCTGCTCAACAAGACGCCGGAGTCCTGACATTCCCCCACCGCAGGAGGCAGAGATATGGCAGTCAAACCTCTCAAGGTGCTGGTGCTGGAAGACCGGGTCGAGGACCTGGAACTGCTCCTGCACACGCTGAAGAAGGCGGATTTCGATCCGATATGGAGGCGCGTGGAAACCGAGTCGGAGTTCCGGTCGGCAGTGGCTCAGGACTGGGACGTCATCCTGGCGGACTTCAATCTGCCGGGTTTCACCGCCCCGGGCGCCATGGAGATACTGCGGCAACAGGGCATCGACACGCCTTTCCTGGTCATTACCGGAAGCATCAGCGAGGAGGTGGCCGTCGAGTGCCTCAAGAAGGGAGCGGCCGATTACCTGCTCAAGGATCGGCTGGCGCGGCTCGGCACCGCGGTGGAGCAGGCACTGCAGCACCGCGATGCCCTCCGCCAGGAACGAAAGCACGAGGCCGCCCTCCGCGAGAGCGAGGAGCGCTTCCGCCAGTTGGCCCAGGCCGCGTTTGAAGGGCTCATGTTCCACGAGCACGGCATGATCCTGGATGCCAATCAGGTGTTTGCGGAAATGTTCGGATTCAAGACGGTGGAGGAACTGATCGGGAAAGATCTTTTTGCCGTGCTGCCCCTGACACCCGAGTCCAGGGCCACCATCCGCAAACGAACCCGATTGCCAAAGACCGGAGTGTTCGAGATCGTGGCCCTGTTGCCCGACGGCTCATCTCGTACCATCGAAACGCAGGGCCGCGGCTACGTCTATCAGGGACGCCAGGCCCGGGCCGTTGCCGTGCAGGACGTCACCGAGCGCAAACGGACGGAAAAGCTGCTCCTGGAATCGGAGAAACTCCGCACGGT
>JBIOJL010000353.1:0-6422 GCA_044450885.1 Tepidisphaerales bacterium | reverse complement strand
TCCACCTTGACCGAGAGCAGGGCATACGGCTGTCGGCCGATCAGCGCCAGCGCCTGCGGATCATCCATGCGCGTGAGATTGGCATAGGCTCCGCCGGAGCGCTCGCCGATGGCGGCAAGGATGGCGTGGTTGGCCCGCGAGTCAGCCGACACGGCATACACCGGCACGGGCAACTTGGCCGGCATGGCCGGGCCGAGGTTGCCGTTGCCATCGGAGAAGAGCAGGGCGTACTCCACGCCCTGCGGGACCGCCAGTTTCGAGAGATCGGTCGCGCCGTCGTACGTGGTTTCCTTGAGAAATGCGATCAGGCCGCCGTCATCGTCTCCCTTGATCTTGAAACCGCGCGGCGGCTCGGCCGAGTTGCTGAAGCGGATCACCTCGACCTGCGTGCCGTTGCACTGCTTGAAGAACGTTGCCAGGAGTTTGAGTTCGCGGTCCTTGTCGGCGGCCGCCCGGCTGAGGCTGGCATCCCAGAAAATGGCGATGGAGCGAGGGCTGGCGCGGTCGATGTCGATGGCGTCAGGGTTGGGGAGGTCGCTGACGAGGAAGTAGTGCTGGAGGCCGGCTTCGGCGATGCGCTTCTCCACCGACACCTGCTGCCGCGGCAGGCCGGGGATGGCCACGCGGAGGTCATCTTTGAACTGGACATCCCGGTAGGCCCGCTGGTAGACCGTCCGGCCATCCGCCTTGGTGGCCTGCATGTCGGCCACGCCGCTGACCTTCGGTTCGCCGGGCGTGCCCAGCACTTCGACCTTGAGATTCATCTCGCCGACGCTCTGGCCCCATTGCAGAGGAAGGAGATAGTTCAGCCCATCGGGCGTGGCGAACAGTTCGGAGACGTACTGCACGCGCACCGTGCGCGTGCCCCGCGCGGGGATCGGGTAAATGCGCGTACGATAGTTGTTCCCGGCCACATGCTCCATCAGCCCGGGGTCGATCCCCTTGCGGAGTTCCTTCTCGTAGGTGATGCGAGCCTGATGTTTCTCGACGGGGACACCATCGACAAGCTGCCCGCCCACGTCCAGGGCGAACCCGGACACCGTGGCCCCTTCCGGCAGCGGGAAGCGGAGTTCGCCTTCCAGAACCCGGTCGTTGGGGTTGGAGAACGTGAGCGTCGTCGTCGTCTCGGCCAGATACCCGTCGATGACCACGCGCAGGTCGGCCCGGACGATGGACAGGGGCGTCTCGGTCTTGTCCTGCTGCGCCCTGAGTTGCGGTCCAAGGGGCGGGGCCACAGGTTTGCCGCGATTCACCTGGGCGTCGGCGATGGTGAGCAGGAGGGCAACGGCCGAGAGGAAAGCGAGAGCGCGCATGAGACCTCCGTGATATCAAACACGACGTTCTTTTGGTGGATTTGACGCGCGAGCGAGCCGGAAGTTCCGTGCGGCAGAAGTTCCGTGCGCCGACAAGTTCCGTGCGGCTCCTTGTCCCGCGGCCAGTTGCCGTTTAGACTGCCCGGACCTCTTGGGAAGGAGCACAGTTCGCGATGACCACCTCAGTGTCTCAACCGGCGGCAAAACTGATCGGCTTGCGGCTTGCGATCATGATGTTTCTGCAATTCTTTGTCTGGGGCGCGTGGTATGTGTCGGTCGGAAATTATATGACCGCACACGGCATGACCAGCGGCATCAAGTGGGCCTACACCGTGGGTCCGCTCGCGGCGCTGATATCTCCCTTCTTCCTGGGGATGATCGCGGACCGCTTCTTTGCCACCGAGAAGATTCTTGGAATACTGCACCTCATCGGCGGCGCGGCGATGATGGCGGCACCGATGTTCGGCAAGGGCACGCCCTCCAGTCACTGGCCATTCGTCGCCATGCTGCTGGTCCACATGCTCTGCTACATGCCAACCCTCGGACTGACGAACACGATCTCATTCGCGAACATGTACAGTCCGGAGAAGCAGTTTCCCATGATCCGGGTGTTCGGAACCATCGGCTGGATTGTCGCCGGATGGGTGGTCGGTCTGGCCGCCTCCCGGCTGCTCCCTATAGGGCTTGATCTGAAGGACACGGCCGCCGTCGAGGCAGCCACCAAGTCCCTGAGTCATTTCCTGCTTGTCGGCGGCGGCGCGGGCATCCTGCTGGGCCTGTACAGCTTCTCATTGCCGCACACGCCGCCGCCGGCTGCCGGCAAACCGTTCTCAGTCCGCGACGCCCTGGGGCTCGACTCGCTGGCGCTGCTCAAATCGCCTTCATTCTTGGTGTTCGTCATCTGCTCGTTCCTGATCTGCATCCCGCTGGCAGCCTACTACAACTGGGCACCAGTGTTTGCCAGCGCGGCCGGCATCGCCTCTGACAAAGTGCCAATCCTGATGTCCTTCGGACAGTTCTCCGAGATTTTCTTCATGCTCATCATGCCCCTGTGCTTTGCCAAGCTGGGTGTGAAGTGGATGTTGGCTGCGGGCATGTTCGCCTGGGCACTTCGCTATACGTTGTTTGCCGGGGCTCCCGGCAGCGGCGCGTGGGAACTCGCCCGGCTGGTCAGCTCGACCGGCGGTTCCTCCTCCATCGTCGCCCCCTGGCTTCCATACGCGCTGGTGCTGGGCGGCATCGTGCTGCACGGCATCTGCTACGACTTCTTCTTCGTCACCGGGTTCATCTATGTCGACAAGAAGGCCCCGGCCAAGATTCGCGGTCAGGCGCAGGGATTCTTGGTTCTCATCACCCAGGGGCTGGGACTCGGGATCGGTGCCCAGTTGGTCGGTGCCGTAGTTGCCGCCTGTACTTCGCCGCTCACGGACAAACTCGGCCAACCGGTGCTCGATGCGGTCACCAAAGACCCCATGAAGGTCATAAACTGGTTCCAAGTCTGGTCGCTGGCGTCCATCTCCGCCATTGTCATCATGGTCCTGTTCCTGCTCCTATTCCGCAACGATGCCGAGAGCAAGGCCTCAGAACAAAAATGACAATACAGTCATGTCACCCAACGAGCCTTGCCGGCCATAATATATGGCAGACAACAGGCCAAAATGCGGCGTCTGATAAACAGCCGCATGCCGCTGGTTTCTGTGGTATACTTGGCTTGTGGATAGGACGTTCCAAGGCAGTCATATGGATGACATGCAACTGCTCCGCGAATACGCGGAAACGGGCAGCGAGCTGGCCTTCGCTGAGATCGTAAGTCGCCATCTCGGCTGGGTTTACGCTGTTTGTCTCCGCGGGGTGCGCGACCGTCACCTGGCCGAGGATGTGGCCCAGGCGGTTTTCGTTCTGCTGGCGCGAAAGGCGAGGCAGATCGACGAAAACACGGTGCTCCGCGGGTGGCTCTTCAAGACCAGCCGCTTCGCGGTCTCCGATGCGAACAAGAAACGCGCCCGCGAGAACCGCAAGCTCGTTCCGTTCTGCGAGATTTCCGAAACCCACCTGACCCGACACGAAGAAGCCGCATGGGAAGAAATCGTACCGATTTTGGACGAGGCGGTTTCCTGTCTGAGCGTCGACGACCGCCAGGCCGTTCTCTTGCGGTTCTACGAAAACCACAGCATGGCGGCGATCGGGCAGCGCTTGGGCATTTCCGAGGAGGCCGCCAAGAAGCGCGTGTCCCGCGCGGTGGATAAGCTCCGGGGAATTCTCTCGCGGCAAGGCGCTGCGATCGCGTCCGCGATGCTGCTCGGGCTGTTGCTGGTGCGGTCGGCGGTGGCGATGCCGAAGGAGTTGGCGGCCACCGTGGTCTCGATCTGCACCGGAGAAATCGCGGCGTCGAGTTCGGCCGCGGCGAGCGCCGACCGGGCGGCGACGGCAATGGTGCGGGCGGCGCGACGGCTGCTGGCGGCGATTACGGCCGGGGTGGCCGCAGTGCTGCTGCTGATTGCCGGCGGATTGATGATGCTGATGAATCTGCCGGCGCACCAGCCGGCGGCCCAATATGTCGAGCTGGCGCCCAGGCCGGCGCCCGTCCAGTTCGACCTGGATCGGGTGCAGAAAGTGCTGGTCGGCTCGAAAGAGAAGATCTTCCTGAGCTATATTCCGGGCGAGGAGATGAAGTTCGATGCCGCGATGGTTCCCGTCAACGACGCGGCGATGTTCGCCGTCGTGCTGGACAAGCAGGGCCGCGCCTGGTCCAAACAATTGGACCTGTCCCCATTATCGCTGAATGAATGGGAAACCGATGCGCCGCCGTGGCTGGCCATATCCACGGGCGCCGCACAGCGCTCGTCCGATCCGGCGGCCGTGCTGTCGGTGCTGCTGGGCGACGCGCCGGCCGTGTTGTCCAAGTCCATGCTGGCCGACGCCGTGTCGCCGGTGCCGCCCGCACCTGAGCTGTCCGGACCTGAACTGGATGTGCCGTCGGGCGCATGGACCCAGCTTCCCACCCACCGGGCAGGCAAACACGTCATCGTGGACCACAACCCGCTGCCGCACGAAAAGATGTACGACCAGCTCTCGCCGGGCGGCGTGGCCCCGCAGGACTACGTGCTGGTGCCCGAACCCGGTGCGTTGCTGGCGGCCGCGGCGGCGTTGGGATTGCTGCTGCGCCGCTCGCGCAGGGGACGCTGATCGCCGGCGGCTCAGGCTTCCATCGCCTTCTCGCGCTCGGTGATGTCCACGGAATCGCGAATGAGCGTGGCGCCGCCGATGGCGTCCTCGATGTTGTAGCCGGATTCGCCGTGCTGGGTGATGTCCAGGCCGTCGTATTCCTCTTCCTCGCTGACCCGCAACCCGACCATGGCGCCGACGAGCTTGAGCAGAATGAAACTGCCCACGGCCGCCAGCGCCCAGGTGATCACGGTGGCGATGAACTGATTCACAAGCTGGCCGGGGTTGCCGTCGATGAGCCATCCGCCGAGTTTGGAGGCCGTACCGGTGGGGATGTTCGTGTTGATCAGCTTGGTGGCGAACACGCCCGTGAGGAGCGCGCCGATGGTCCCGCCGACGCCGTGTACGCCGAAGGCATCGAGCGAGTCGTCATACCCGAAGATGTGTTTGATGGTGGTGGCCGATCCGAAGCAGGCGATGCCGCCGATGAAGCCCATGATGAGCGCGGACATGGGCCCGACGAAGCCCGAGGCGGGGGTGATGACGACCAACCCGGCCACGGCGCCGGAGATGGCGCCCAGGACCGTCGGCTTGCCGGACTTGAGCCACTCGATGAACATCCAGCCCAGCGCCGCGGCCGCCGCCGCGAAGTGGGTCGCGACCAGCGCGCTCGAGGCCAGGCCGTTGGCCGCCAGGGCCGAGCCGCCGTTGAAGCCGAACCAGCCGACCCAGAGGAGCGCCGCGCCGATCACCGACAGCACGACCGAGTGCGGCGCCATCGGCGTCCGGCCATAGCCGAAGCGTTTGCCGAGAACCAGCGCCGCGACCAGCGCCGAGACGCCGGAGCTGATGTGTACGACCGTGCCGCCGGCGAAGTCGTAGGCCGGAAACCGGCCGGACATGAAGGCGTTGAAGAGCCCGCCCTTGCCCCAGACCATGTGGGCCAGCGGGCAGTAGATCACCAGCAGCCAGAGCACGCTGAAGGTCAGCATGGCCGAGAACTTCATGCGCTCGGCATACGCGCCGCTGATCAGGGCCGGCGTGATGATGGCGAACATGAGCTGGTAGACCATCCATGTCGTGTGCGGGATGGTCGGCGCATATTCGCAGGCGGACGTGCCCACATCGCGCATGAAGGCGAAGCGGAACCCGCCGATGAAGGCGTTGCCTTCCGAGAACGCCAGCGAGTATCCCACGACCGCCCAGACGACCGTGACCACGGCCATGAGGATGAACGACTGCATCATCGTGGCCAGCACGTTCTTGCGCCGCACCAGGCCGCAGTAGAACAGCGCCAGGCCCGGGCCGGTCATCATCAGCACCAGCCCGCTGGAGACGAGCATCCAGGCGGTGTCGCCGGAGTTGATGGCGCCGAGTGACGCCTTCTCGTCAATGGCAAATCGCTCGTTGTCGAAGATCTTCACTTCGGCGACGGTAGCGTCGGCCGGTTGCGTGGTCGGCTTGACGGCATTGGCCGCGGCGGGCCAGGCGGCGACGAGGCAAAACAAGAGGGCGATTGGAAACACAAACGTCCGTGTGGACGCAAAAAAAGCGCGCGGAATCATAGGTTCTCCTCGGCCACCGGTCTTGCAACCGGAAAGGCCGGTAGTTCAAACAGGCTGATGGCGCCGGTTCAGAGCGGCCATCGCGCGGTCGGTTTTACCCCGGCTTTACAGCGCCGCCTCATCCTTCTCGCCGGTGCGGATTCGCACCACTTCCTGAATCGGGTAAACGAAAATCTTGCCGTCGCCCACTTCGCCGGTGCGGGCCGCCTCCACGATGGCCGTCACCGCATTGGCGCAGTCGGAGGACTTCACGCAGATCTTCAGCATCACCTTGGGCACGAAGCCCACGTCCATCTTCGCGCCGCGGTAGCGCTCGGTGTGCCCCATCTGCCGGCCAAAGCCTTTGCACTCGATCGCGGTCACGCCCAGGATCCCGAAC
>JBIOJL010000352.1:0-6425 GCA_044450885.1 Tepidisphaerales bacterium | reverse complement strand
GCCCTTGGCGCGAATGAGCGGGTGGTCCTTGAGGGCGATGCCGGCGTGCGACTCGCGGGTGATTTCGATGTCGAGAATCTCGATGGGCGGGCGGCGAATCTGTTCCCGCTCGGCCAGCGCCGCAAATTCGTCGGGAATGCGGACTTTGAAGAGTTTTCGCAGGGCGGCGATGACCAGCATCGGGCCGATCAGGCCGAAGGGATAGGTGACGGCGTAGGCCAGGCCAACGGCGGCGACCATGGGTGCGGCGTTGCGTGTTCCCGCGAGCGTGTGGCGCACGGCCTCCTGCCCGGCGGCGAGGCCGGCGGTGGTGGTGAAGGCGCCGCTGTAGAGGCCCGAGGCCGATTCCGGCGGCAGCCGGCCGATCTGCACGAAGAAGGCCGTCATCGACGCCCCGAGGACGACCACCAGAACCGAGAGCACATTGAGGCGAAATCCCTCGGCCCGCAGCGAGGTGAGAAACCCCGGGCCGACCTGCAAACCCAGGGCATACATGAACATGATCAAGGCGAAGCTGCGGAGAAACTCAAGCACCTGCGTATCGACGGTCAGCCCGAGTTGGCCCAGGAGCAGGGCCGAGAACAAGACGCCGCCCACGCCGAGGCGAATGCCGCGGATGCGGATGGCGCCCAGCGCCAGGCCAAGCACGACCGCCAGGGCCAGGCCGGCCAGGCCCCAGGGGAGGGGGTTGGCGTCGATCATGTTGCGGACGAAGTGCATCGCGGATCATGTTAGGGGAGATTCGGCGGGGCGTCGATTCGGGTCCGAGGGTTCGAGGGTTCAGGGTTCGGGGTTCAGGGTTCAGAGGTTCGAGGGTTCAAGAGTTCAAGAGTTCAAGAGTTCAAGTTCAAGGGTTCGGTGATCCGCTTGCAGATGTCGGGGCGGTGGATGTCGTATTGTTCTTCGTGGTGGTCGGAGTCGCCGGCATCTTCGCAGTTGTCGGAGTCTTCGCAGTCGTCGGACTCCGGAGCGGTGGCGGTCGGGGCGGATTGGGAGGCGAAGCGATCGCGGAGATGGGCGAGGCGGAGGAGATTTGAGAGCCGATGAACTTCCGGGGTTGATTCCGGCGGATTGGGGCCGGCGAGAGTGGCGGAGGCGGCGGTGGCGGCGGAGGCGAGGTGGAAATCCGCTTGGAAACGGAGGGCGTCGCGGACGCTGGCGATGGCGCGGACGAAGGCGGGCCGGCGGAGCCAGCGGCGGAGGATGGTGGCCGATGGCCACTGGTCGGGCGTTGGGCCGCCGGGGGCGGTGCGGAAGGCACGCAAAAAAGTTGTCTGGGCGTTGGTTGTTCCGGCGATCTTGGACATAAGTGTCTCCTTGAAAGCTATTTAAGATTGAATTGGCGTTAGCAAACCATCTGAAAAACCGGGTCTAAACCGGGCCCAAAGCGGGGCCAAACCGGGCCCAAAGCGGGCCTAAACCGGGCCTGAAGCGGGCCCGGACCGGGCCAAGACGAGGCCCAAACAGGGCCTTGGTCCGGCGGGTTGTGCGGCGAGACGCGGCGGGGTTGATGATTCGGGTGCGTGGAGATGATGCGTTAACTGTCATACGCTTCATATATACGGCATAGGTTAGGTTTTGTCAATGGGAAACTTCCGGGAATTCTGGCGGGCGGGCGGTTGGGCGATGGAGGACGCTGCTTCCGCGCCGTTCGGGGCTTTGGAACGGTGTAGAAGAAGAATGACTCTGCGGCCTTACCTTCGGCCTTCCGCGTCGATGGGGCGTACTTCTGCGCGGGCGGGCCGGTCACCCCGCGATCATCGTTTTCGCTCCGACCGACCGACGGGCGAGCAAACGACGTATGGCGTATTGTGTAGACAACGGACCCCGACACGACCTCGACACGACCCCGACACGGTTTCACTCGCCCATGCGTAGAATGGAGTCGGCAATAGGCGAAAAGGTAGGATGTCCATGATGCCGTTCTTGCCGTCACTTCCAGCGTTTCAGTCGTTGCCTCGATTGAGCCATTCGTCAAGCGCCGCCGCCAGTTCGTTGGCCGTCGCTCGATTGCAGGGAAGAGGGTCGGCCTGCGCGGCACCGCCAACCTCCTTTGGATTGCATCGGCTGAGCCCAATCTCCCCACGCACTCGCTCGAAATGCTCGTGCGTGGCATGCGTTATCTTCGCATGCAGAGATTCGAGTAGGCCCTGTTGCCACGCCGTGTCGATGTCAGTCGGATGCCATGTGCTCCAGTCAACCAATGGAACCCCGGCGCAGCGAAACAGGGCCAGAACGAAGTGGCTGCATGTGAGTCCTATGCGTCCAGGGCCAGGATTGAGCACGCCGGTTGGCAGGAACCACTCTTGGTCTGGTGAACTGAAGCCATAGGGAATTGTGTTTCTGTTGTTGTTTCGGTATACGCGCCGGGCGTAGAGGACGATGCCCGGGACCCTTATCGGGTCGATGTTGCACCGAACACAAAGCAATCCGTCTGGTATGGTTTGTTCGTACTTTAAGTCATGATGGCCAAATAGGCCAATGACGAATGCACCACTTTGCGAGGTACTGCAGAGCAACCCCACATGAAGTCGGCAACCCTCGTACTTGATTGCCACTCCCACGAAGTCTCGGGCCATCCCTACTGGGGGCGGCCACCGGAAAATATTCGACGGCATATCAGAGTCCCGCCAGAATAGAAACTGCGTTCTTGCCCACGGCTATGAGCCGACGTTCGACCACGTCACGAACTCGTTTCCGGCTGGGCAGTTCAGCCGCTGCGATGCGAGTAACAGTAAGAATAGATATCAACACTGGTAGAGGGCTGCGGTCGGGCTCATCGGCGACGGCCTTCAAGAAGACTTCGCATTCCGGGATGCGGTCGGGAGCCAGCAGTTCGTCGAGTCCCTTGTCGATGGCGTCCAACGGGTCCGTCACGGACGTCCGTCCATCAGGACCGATGCTCGACTTGAGAGCATTCACATACCATCTTGGAAGTCTTGTGCTGGTTTCTTCCAAACCCTCATCGAATGCCTGGGCCAATCGATTGCCACGTTCCTTCCGCCGTGTCTTTCCGAGTTGAGCGGCCAAGGGCGCGGTAAGCCGTTCGTAGAGGTTGAACAGGTATTCGACGCGCTGGCGCTCACTGATGAAAGGCTGGGGACGGTAGCAAGCATCGACGGCCCGGTCGAGTTCGGCGTGAGCCTTCGAAAGGTCCGCAGGCATCGACAGCGGGTCGTAGAGATCAGCCAGTGTCGAGCCGGAAAATCTTGCCCGGGCGTCTAGGACCGCCTGCGCCGCTGACTCCACCCGGGCGGTCTGCTTGTCGGTTGCGTCCTGCGGCCAAGGGTAGTTGTTGTAGACGAGCTTGTTGGAATACCGGTAGTCCGACTTGAGGCGCCCGCAAACCTGACGGACCCAAGCCATGTGCATGGTTGAGGAGAGAATGCCGAAGTGGAAGGAGGACGCGAAGGGGATTACAAAGACCAGATCGCTGACGAGTGCCGGAGGGCTCATGAACCCGATCGGAATGTATGGGCGTCGTTCCGATGAAACCTTGGGAACCACTAGGAACGGGCCGTCCGGCATGTTCTCGACGTGGAAACGCGTTGGCTTCTTGGCTAACGCCTGCGTGGGCTTGCTCTTGCTCTTCTTGCGGAACTCGCGCACGGCGTCCACCCGCTTCATGCACTCCGGCATCGCTCGGAGAGTCTCGGGTGCGCACTCGCCCAACCACAGACACCAGCGTTGCCAGCCGTTGATGAACTCGTCCGAGCCGTACCACGGGTGGAAGAACTCGCGGGCGGCGGGTTCGATTGCGACAAATGCGTCCTTCTCTTCGGTGGTGAAGAGGTAGTTGCCATCGTCGATGGGCTTGTTCCCGATGCCGATTTCCGGCACCGCGCACAGGGGCTTGGTGCGGTTGAGGATCGCGACGTTCGGCCCTTCGACAAGATAGGGACTGATATTGCGCACGGTCGCGCTTTGCGCATGTTCGGGATCGTCTTGGTAATCGTAGATGATCTTAGTGATGCCCTTGTCGAAAAGGCCCCAGCCAACGACAACCACATGCACATGGGCCTTGCCGCGTGCCTCGCTTTCCCATGCGAAGGTGCGATGCGCAAATTGGATTTTCACCCCACGGCGGAACAGTTCGTTCCAGAGCACGCCCACTTGTTCCCCCTGGGTGATGGAGTTGGTGGAGACGAAAGCCACGCGGATGCGCGTCCCCTTAATGTACTCGACTGCCTTGAAATACCAGCCGGTCACGTAGTCGAGAAGCCCGGAGTTGCCGACCTTGCCCGCGATCAAGTCCATATCCGCGCGCTGAGCGTCGTTCTGATACTTGGCTCCCACAAACGGCGGATTGCCCATCACAAACGCGCACTCCTGCGCCGGGAGCACTGTGTCCCAGCCGAGGCGCAGCGCGTTGCCCACGACGATCTTGGCGCTCTTCTTCAGCGGCAGCCGGAGCAGCGGCTTACCGAATGCCTTGAAAACTTCTTGATTCATCTGGTGGTCCATGAGCCACATGGCCACCTCGGCGATGCGGGCGGGCCATTCCTCGATCTCGATGCCATGCATCTGATCCACATCCACCCGGCATTCGGGCCACAACTGGGTCTCCTCGGGGTTGTCGCCGTAGAGGGCACGGATGATCTCGATTTCCAGCCGGCGCAGCTCGCGGTAGGCGAGAATGAGAAAGTTGCCGCAGCCGCAGGCGGGGTCGAGGAATTTTAAGCCTGCGATGTGGTCGTGGAGCCTGCGGAGGGCGGGTTTGTCCACCTTGACCTTCTCAAAACGGGCGAGGAGGTCGTCGAGGAACAGGGAGCGGATCAGCTTCATGATGTCGCGCTCGGAGGTATAGTGCGCGCCAATCTGGCGGCGCTCGCGGGGCCGCATGACCGACTGGAAGAGAGCCCCGAAGATGTGCGGGGAGATGCGGTCCCAGTGGAAGCTGCAGCAGGCCACCAGCGCGGTCCGCATGGCGGTGTTGAACTCCGCAAAGCCCAGGTGCTCGGAGAAGAGCTCGCCGTTCACGTAGGGCAACTGGGCCAGTTCCTCATCGAGGTTTTTCTGGCGGTTCTCGCGGGGCGTGTTGAGCACGCCGAAGATGCGGGCCAGTTGCGGGCCGAGGTCCGAGCCGTCGGGGGCCGTATGTTGCTCGATGTAGAAGCGGAAGACGTGCGGGTCGTCGAAGATGCCGGTGTGATCGGCGAAGAGGCAGAAGAGGATGCGGACGAGGAAGCGCTCGAGCTCGTGGCCGGCGTAGCCCCCCTCCTCAAGCTGGTCGTGGAGATTGCCGAGAAGCTCGACCGCCTGGAGGTTGGCCGGGTCTTCGGGGTCCACCCGGCGGGTTTCGTAGCCGGCGATGAAACCGAAGGCGCGGATGTGCCGGGGAAGATCGCGGAGGTCAAAGTCCAACGTTTCGTTCTCGGGCTTGTCGGGCTCGAGGTCGTGGAGGGCGAAACGGGCGAAGTCGGAGACGAGGATGTAGCGGGGGACCTCGTCGCCGCGGTCCTCGTTGATGAGGTTCTGGACGTAGCCCAGGGCCTGGGTGTGGGCCTTGGCGAGGTCCTTGCCGCGGGACTTGTGCTCGGCGATGAGCATGCCCTTCCAGAACAGGTCGATGAACTCGGTGTCGCCCACGAAGTTCTTGACCGGCTCCTCGAAGCTGGCGACCTTGCGTCGGCTGATGCCGAAGACGTTGAAGAACTCGTTCCAGAAGGTCTGGGCCTCGGCCTTCTCCCGCGAGACTTCCGACCAGTCGCGGGCGAAGGCGATGGCCCGGGCGCGGATTTCGTTGCGCGAGAGGGGCATGGGGAGCATCATACGCGCGCCCACGATCAGATCAAAGACGCGGGATACGGGGAAACGGGGCAGAGATTGGTTTGCCCGCCACGTACGCTTATTTCAAGCGGCACCGACGGCTTGCGCCGGCATTGTTGCACACGAGCAGACACGGCTTGCAGTAGACAAGCCGTGGCGCGTGGCGGGAACCCACCGACCGAGGCGGTGGGCGTTGGGGACGGTTGCCGTAAGGCGGATTGAGTGATCGGTCCGCAGACTCACGCAGATGCTCGCAGATTTCCATACGGCATTCTGCAAATCTGCGTTGATCCGCGAAATCTGCGGATAGGGATCTTCCGGGCGTTCCTGGAGCAGGAGAAGAGGATGTCACGCAAAGGCGCGAAGACGCAAAGAAGACAAATACATATCATCTGCATTCTTTGCGGCTTTGCGCCTTTGCGTGAGGCACTTCCGCTGTTTGCCGTTGCGCGGGGGCAGAACGGGATCGGTTGATCGGGATCGTGTCGTCGTGCGGTTCTGTCGCCCCTTCGGGGCTTGGGATGGGGACGACAATCGACACGGCACCCACGGCTTGCGCCGTGGGCTAATGTGTGCCGCCACTGCGTGGCTTGTGAGGCGGGGCGGGACGTATGGAACCCAGCGCGATGCCCTGGGCTGGCTTGGGACGCCCCGTT
>JBIOJL010000351.1:0-6429 GCA_044450885.1 Tepidisphaerales bacterium | reverse complement strand
GGCTTGAAGGAATCCTTGAGGGCAGCGCGGCGGGCGATGGAGTTGGTCTGGAACTGCTCGGCCAGGGTGTGGGTCTGGAAGTTGAGGATGAGGTCGGCAACGCCCGCGGTCTTGAGCGAGTCGGCGAGGGCGGCGAGCGAGTCGAGGTCCGGGGCGGTGATGGCCAGGGCGTGGCCGTTTTCGCGGGCGGCGGCGAGGAGTTGGTCCGATGGGGCGGCGGCCGGGCAGAGGAGGCTGCGCGAGCCCTTGACCGCGACGGCCGCGGCGATGAGGGCGGCGTCTATGGTGGCAGAGCCGTCTCGGCTCTGTGCTTGCGAACCCAGCGGCGAGACGCCGCTGCCACTTTTCAGCACCAGCGGCTTGCCGGCGGTCTTCCATGCCTTGGTGGCGAGGGCAGCGAAGGCGGCGGGGGTGCTGGTCTTGTGGGTGAGGGCGACGAGGTCGAGGGTGAGGGTTTGGCCGACACGGACCATGGAGTAGTCGCGGATGCTGGCGAGGGTGACGTCGATGGTAGGCGAGTTGTCGTCGATGTTGACGCCGAAGGCGGTGCGGTTGACGAAGGTTTTCTCGTGGCGATAGAGGACGGTCTCCTCGCCGAGTTTCACTGAACCATCGGGACCGAGGGCGACGGCCTTGACCGGAGGTTCGGAGGCTGCGCCGAGCACCTGCTTGGCCTCGTCGGAGGCGTAGGGGCAGAGGGAGAGTTCCGCCTTCTTGGCCGCCAGTTTCATGGCGAAGGCGAGGCAGGTGTTGGAGCCGCATTCCTTGCAGTTGGTCTTGGGCAGGAGTTTCTGTATTTGCAGGCCGGTGAGCGCCATGGCTTAGCCTTTCTGGATACCGCGGACAAACCCGGATTCGGTACACTATCTATTTATGGGGACACAGCCGGCGTATTGGCGTCGGAAGGTCGTTGCCTTCCGCCGACGAGGGCGTCGGCGGCACGTTTCCGCCCGGATCTTTCTGGTCCATGAGCCGGGTGATGGCGCGCTGCAGGGCCAGCGCGGCGTCGGGGTGGTACATGATGAGCAGGTCCGCGCCGGCGTAGAGGAGCGTGGTGGCGGTGGCCAGTTCCCACTGGGCGGCGCGGCGGGCGAGGTCGCCCCAGGCGGGCATGTCGGCGGCGCTGGCACGGAGTTCCTTGATCTTGGCGCACTCCTGGCCGGGGCAGGCGATCATCGGGCCGGCAAGCATGCGGTCGCCGCCGAGGCCGGTCAGGCGGATGCGCTCCATGATCGAGTAGGTGTATTCGAGGCCATAGCCCATGGCGCCGGTGAGCGGGTCCATGACGATCTGCTCGTGCTTCACGTCCATGTTGGTCATCAGGATATTGAGCTGCTTGGCCATGTTGAGGTCGATCGGAGTCTGGGCGACGACGCAGTGGCCATAGGCGAGCGCGGCGCCGGCGATGGTGCGGTAGTTCTCGGTCTCGGCCCAGTTCAGCAGCAGGTTCTCACCGGCGCAGCGCTGGGCGATGAGCTTCATCACCTCGTTGTTGCGCTCGGCGTGGTTGTGGCCGGTCACAATCAGCGGGACATCCACGGCGGCGAGGACCGACTTGACCACCTCGAGCGCCTGTTCGGGGGAACGGTTGCCCTTCTCGGGGTGGGTCGCCTCGAGGCGGACGCTGATCAGCTCCGCGCCGAATTTCTCGACGCAGAGCCTGGCCATCTCGGCCGGCTTTTCGAGGACACTGCCGTAGATCTCGCGGAGGATGGGCGGATACTTGGGGCTGACCGCGTCGAAGACTTCCATGGCAATACGCGGCCGGTTGGGCATCTGGCCTTCCCAGAGATGGAAGGGCATGGCGGTGGCGCCGCCGATGACGACGGTGCGGCCGCGCGTGCCGCCTTTGTCACGGGTGGCGCCGAGGGTGACCGTGTGGATGGGGACTTCGGCTTTCTCCCGGCGGATGGGAACCGAGCGAATGACGGCAAAGCGCTCGCGGGCGGTGGGCACGGGTTCTTCCGGCGGCGGCGGGGCGGTTGCGACAGGCGATGCCGCGCTGACGGGAGCTGGAGAGGCGGTCGCGGAGGCCGAGGCGGCTGGGACACCCAAAAACTTCTCGCTAAGTGAGCCGATGATTTCCCGGACGATCTGCTGGGTGAGGTTCTGCCGCAGGCCGAGCGTCACCTCGCGCGTGATCTCTTCCTTGAGGCGGCCGATCTGCTCGGCCGAGACGTGGCCATTGCCGCCGGGAGCGGCCGGCGGTGGCTGCACAGTGGGCGACGAAGTCTCGACCACTTGTGATTTCGTTTCGACAACTGGCGTGGTTGAGGTTGCCTGTGGCTCCGCGCCGGCCTGTTCGGCATGAGAGCCCAGGTCGTCCATGGTCAGGGCCGGATGTCCGACCTTTTCCATGTGGGCGCGAATGTCCTTTGGGTTGGTGGCGATGGTCTCATCGGCGATATTGTCGAGCAGGCCGGGAACACCCTGCTCGGAGAATCGCTTTGCCAGGTCCGGTCCGAGCAGATCCTTGAGTTCCCTGGGCATCCAGATGATCCGCTTGTGACCGCCTTCGGCAAAGAGGAACTTGCGGCTGGTGATGAAGACCTTGCCGCAGCCCATGAAACCGGGAGTCTGCTGCCCGCCGCCGACGTTGCCGGCGAGCGTGGAAAAGGTCATACCCACGGGCGTATCTGCGAGGAACTCGCGGTTGACGATCATGACCCCGTTGCATTCGGGGACGTAGCCGCAGATGACCTCGAAGCAGCCGCAACTGGTCATGGGCCGGTCCATGATCGAGTAGGCGCAGAAGGACTCCAGGGACTTGTGGCTGTTGGTGTAGACGTAGTCGTTGATCCCCTTCCACACGCCCTTGACCGGATCGAGGCACTGTCCCTTTTGCACCGGCTGGTTGGGGCCGGTCTCGTCGATCTCGTAAGCGGCCTTGCCGTCCAGCCAGTTGTAGGCGCCGCACAGGCCGAGGCGCTCGGGCGTGATGATGCAGAGGTGGTCGGGGGCGAACGACTGGCAGAGGAGGCACGAGTAGAAGGTCTCGACGGACTCATCGGTCATCGACTCGAGGCGGCGGTTGCGCTCGTCGTAGACCTTGCGCGCCACCTGCAGCCGCCGGGTGACCTCGTCGGGGTCGGTGATGAGCGTGACCTTGACCTTGTCCACGATGGCCGGGTATTCCGAGAGGAACTTGGCGTGCAGGATTTCGCCGTAGTGACGCAGGCGCAGGCCCCTGGCGAATCCCGCCCTGGAGATGCGCGTCCAGACGATGTCGCGCTGGCCCATGTGCCAGATGCCCTCAGCGCCGTTGAGCAGGTGGTGGATCTGGCGCTCGAGGATGGGCTCGAAATCCGCCTGCATCTTCCGACCGGCGACGTCGACCCAGATGGCCAGCGGCAACGCCGCGCCGCACTCCACGGCGTCGATGTCCGGGCCGATCACCTCGATCTGGCCATCGGTGATGGCGTCCATATCGACGGAGGTGACGAACTCGAAGGCGGTGGTCCGGTTGCCGCCGAACTCCGCCTGGACATCCTGCTTGCGGATGCGCTCTCCCTCGAAAGCCGGGCCATAGGGGACGGGGATGGGCACCCTGGTGATCCGGACCTTGCAGCCGCGGACTTCCAACGCCCGCTCGACCATGGTCTCGTAGGGAACCTGGGAGACGACGTGCTCGTAGGTGCAGACGCCGGTGGGAAGGATCTGGGGAATGTCGGTGTCGGCGATGATGGGGAAGCCGTAGTTGATCGCCCCGGCGGCGGCGGCGTATTTCTCGGCGTCGACCTCGCCAAGCGCCAAGACGAAGGCGAAAATGCGGTTCTTGTTGTACTTGAGGTTGCTCTTGTAGTCCCCCGGCTTGACGCTGCCGAAGGAGAGGGCGGCGCGGCTGGCGAAGCCCAGGGCGTAGACCAGGGCGGAGACATCCTTGCCGAAGGGAACCAGGCGCGTCTCCCAGCCGAGCTGCACGCCTTCTTCCGCCAGTTGTTCGGCGAACTGCCTCCCGCCGGTGGAACCGCCCATGAAGACGTAGATGTTCTTCTCCTGCAACTCGCGGGCGATCTTCACGGCGATCCGGTTGGTCGGGGCAGCGCCGGTAACGGCGGCAAAGCCCGGCGCGGTGCCGTCGACGAATTCCAGGCCGCGCTCGCGCATGATCACGTCATTGGCGGCGCCCAGCCAGATGCCGTTGACGGGATTGGGACCGACGAGGTATTTACATGCCTCGATGATCTCGCAGGCGAACAGGGCGGCCGCGCCGGCGTCGAGGGCGTTGCCCAAATAGGGCAGCCAGGTGTGCAGCGACGGCCGCTGGGGCAGCAGCCGCCGTGCCCGGGCGAGTACGCGCACGCAGTCGGCGAGCGTCTCCACCTTCTCGCCCGTGAAAGAGTAGGTGATCGGCAGGTAATAGGCCGTGTCGGGGAAACCAACCTTGCACTGGTCGCCCTTGGCGGCAATGGTCCGGTCCAAGAGATCCTGGGCACGGTTGACCCATTGTTGAGCCCCATCGATGGCGCTGTCGCAAATCAGCTTAGACACTCAAAGCCCTCCTGTCCTTCATGTCGTACATCTTTCGCTGGGCCTTTTTGTTGATGCCAAGCTTCTCCCGCTTGCGGTTGATGATCGCCATGACCGCGTCGGCGGCTTCGCGGGGATCGGTGTGGACGTGGAAGGAAGCGCCGAAGAGCGAGCGGGCATCCTCGTTGAGAAACCTGGTGACGTTGGGCGAGCCCGAGATGCGGAAGGGATGGCCGAGGATGACATCGACGCCCGAGGCGACGAAGTAGCAGCCGATGGCGATGGCTTTCTCGCTCATCCACTCCGGGGCAACGCCCACGGCGGGGACATCGGCGAGGTCGTCCCCGAGGCCTCCTTCGCTGACGACCTCGGAGGCCGCTTCCAGGAGACGCGAGTTGTCGACGCAGCTTCCCATGTGCAGGATCGGCGGCATGCCGATGGCCTCACAGACCTCGCGGAGCCCGGGGCCGGCGAGCTCGAGCGCGGCCTCGGGCGTCAGCCGCCCCTGCTTGGCCGACGCGATCGCGGCGCAGCCGGTCTTGAGGACCAATACATCCCGCTTGACCAGTTCTTCCGTGAGCGAGTTGACGTAGGCATCGACCTGGCCCTTGGGATTGCTGCAACCGACGATACCGGCCAGACCCTTGATGCGGCCCTGGATGATGGCATCGTTGAGCGGGCGAAACGAGCCCCGGAAGCTGCCGCCGAGCATGTACTTGATGGCCTGGACGCTGAACCCGGCGACCAGCGGCTGCGAGGCGTCGGGTATGGTCACCTTCTTCGGATCGCGGTTGTGGTAGTTGTCGATGGCCCGGCGGAGCAGGGCTTTGGCGCTGTCGTAGGCATGCTCTTCGTCAAAGACTTCACTGGTGGCGCCGATGGTGCGGGCGATCTCCGAGGTTGAGACGATCTCGGTGTGATACAGCTTGACCAGCCGCGGCAGGCTGGGCATGCAGCACTGGACGTCGGTGATGAACATCTCGACGGCGCCGGTGATCAGGGCCAGTTCCTGCTGGAGGAAATTCCCGGCGACGGGAATGCCGTGGCGGATGAGGATCTCGTTGGCGGTGCAGCAGATGCCCGCCAGGGTGATGCCGTCAGCGCCGGCGGCGCGGGCACAGGCGACAATCTGCGGATCGGAGGAGGCGGCCGCCAGCATTTCCGAAAGCGCCGGCTCGTGGCCATGGACGATTACGTTGACGGTCCTGGCGCCCAGCACGCCGAGGTTGGCGCTGCTGCGGACGGGCTGGGGCGTGCCGAAGAGGATGTCGGAGACGATGGTGGCGATGCGCGACCCGCCCCAGCCGTCGGCCAGGGAGGTGCGGAACGCATGCATGAGCACGTTGCGGTAGTCGTGATCGACGCCCATGTGGGTGCGGTGCAGACATTCGACGACCATGCGGTCGACCCCCTGCGGTTCGATGCCAAGGCTCTTCCAGACGCCCTGGCGCTTCAGGGGAGCAAGGCCCAGTGTGGCCAGCGGCTGCTCCTGGCTGGTGAACTCGCGAAGGAACAGGTTGGCGAGGTCGCAAGCCACCTGCTCGGCCGACCGCCCGCTCTCCTCGATGTTGTACCTGCGCGCGGCGTCGCGCAGGGCGCGCTCGTCCTTGATGCTGTAGCTGCCACCCTTGCCTTCGGCGACCGTCTTGAGCAGCAGCACCAGGTGCCGGCCATGGTCGGAGTGGGCGGCGGTTCCGGCGGCCACCTCGCGGAGGTAGTTGCGGGCAACGATGGTGTCGGCATCGGCCCCGCAGACGCCGTAGGGCGCCTTGGCGGTGATGCGGCAAGGGCCCATATAGCAGATGCGGCAGCACAGGCCGCTCTTGCCGAAGCCGCACTGGTTCTGCTGGGCATCCATGCGGGAGAAACAGGTGTCGGCGCATTCGGACTCGGCCTTGCGGATGATCTGGATGGAGGCCAGATCGGTGGCACGCTGTTCCGGCTTCCTTGGCTGTTTGT
>JBIOJL010000350.1:0-6462 GCA_044450885.1 Tepidisphaerales bacterium | reverse complement strand
GGATGCGAAGCCGCCGATTCTGGAGTATTTCAATTCGCAGGCGCTTCAGAAGGCGAACCAGAGGGCGGGGCGGTTGATTGCGAGGATCGCGATCACGATCATTTGCGTGCTCGGGGCGTTGTTCCTGATAGTGATCCTGGTGCCCGGCCTCGGCGTGGTGCCTACAGAGCGGGCCAATCGGGCAAAATGCGCCCGCACCCTGAGCTGTATTGGCCAGGCGCTGCAACTCTATGCCAATGACAACAAATGCTTTCCGCGGACGACGTACGATCCGAGCAAGCCGCTGGGCAATGGTTTTACCGGCGGCGGTGCGGCGAACCCATTCGTGCCAGGCGGGCCGGCAGTGAATGACCCGACGGCGCCACTCTTTCTGCTGGCGAAGTACACGGGTATGAGTACGGAGGTGCTTGTCTGTCCGTCATCGAGTCAGGTGAAGGACATGTTCACCGTGAATGGCGTGACGTACACGTGGCAACAGCGGTCGAATTTCACCGGGCCGAACAATCTGAGTTACTCGTTCACGAACATGTACCCCGGCACAGCGGCCGTGAGCCTGGGATACCAGTGGAGTCCGAGGGTGACCGCCGCTTTTGCGATTGCGGCGGATCGGAATGATGCCGATCCCAAGGCGTTTGTTGGAGTCACGTCGGCATCATCCCAGGCGCAGCAGCGGAAACTCAACAGCCACAATCACGGCCAGGATGGCCAGAACGTGCTCTACAACGACGGGCACGTGACCTGGTGCCCGACAGCGTGGGTGGGTGCGGGCAACGACAACATCTACACGTCGGCCAAGGTGGATGCGGCCGGAAACCAGCTTGTTCCGGCCGCGAGCGCGCCGCTGTGGCCGGACCCGCAAGGGCCGCTGGATACGGTGCTGGTGCCACGGAAGGGGAACGGGTTTTGAGCCCGCCGATGGGAGGACCGCCAGAGCCGCCATTGTCTGCGGCCGTTTCTCCGCACCAGACTCGGCCGTGCAGAAGCACGGCCCTCCCGGGCGCATCCCGCAGAGTCGGCGCAGAACCATCACGCTCCACCTATTTCAGCCGTAACTTCCGCACGCGTATGCGCCGCGCGTCGACCGTGACAACAGCACCTGCCTCCAGTTCCGCCTGACAGTGGGCCAGCACGCGGGCGATCATGTCCGCCAGCGCGTTGGCCTTCAGCCCTTCCACTCGGATGCGAATTACCGAAGGCCTGGTGCGGCCGGTGAGAGCCATGATGGCATGGAAGTCCGCATCCAGCGTAACCACCACGCTCCGTTCACTTTCTGCTCGGTCCATCATCAAAGAATCGTCGGCACGCGCCATGCCCACATCCGACACATGGACCGCATCGTGGCCGCGTTGCCGAAGGAGATCGACGGTTGATCGCGGCAACCCTTGATCCAACAGAAACCTCATGGAACCGCCATTTCAACCACGCGATCATCGAGATTGGCCGCCGCGAACGCCAGCGCCTGGCGGATATCTTCATCCTCCAGTTCCGGATATTCCCGCTTCAGTTCCGCGCGGTCGGAATACAGTGCCAGAATCTCCAGGACACGGCGGACGGTGAGCCGCAGGTCGCGGATACACGGCTGCCCGTTCATCCGCCCCGGGTCCATGGTTACGCGATCGAAGTTAGGCAAGTGGCTCATTGGGTTCCTCAGATCAACGCACATTATACTCCGCTTCCAGGGCTCGTGATATGGCCGGACACGCGGCAGGCAGCAGCGGGCTACGGCCACGAGTCTTGGCAATCGGCGACTGTAGTCGCGATGGGTCATCGGGGCGGGGAACCGCGATCAACGATCGCGGCTACAACGCCGCGCTGTCGGACATGGTCTTGAGGGCCATGAGGAGATTGGCCTGCGTCCACAGGAGCGGCGTCGCGTCGTTGGCGACGTAGCGGCCGGCCTCGAGATAGTAGAGTTCCGGGCATTTCCACGGGGGCACCGCTTCGCCGGCGCCGGTGATCTGGCCGAGGGACCGGTTGAGGAACACGGTCTGCAATTCGAGCAGTTTGGGATCGCGCGTCGCCTGATATTGCCGGCCGTAGATCGTGGACACAATCGGATCGAAGATGCACCACTGCGCCTCGCAGCCATCGCGGGCCAGGGCGTCGCGGGCGGCCATGTCGTCGCCCATGTCGACGGTCCGGAACTCCGGCGCCAACTTCTGCTTGTAGTCCGCGGCCCAGAACGAATCACCCAGGTAGCGGCGGATGCCGTGGTCGCCCTGCAAATGGCCGGCGACATCGGTGAGGATCTGGTGGGCCATCGCGGCGTCGACCACCTCCAGCGGGAAGATCAGGAAAAGAAGCGCCGCATCGAACCGCCGGTTCCTGGCCGGGTCCGCCTGTCTGCATTCCCATGGGAAAATCTGGCGCAACGCCGATTCGCCCGCCGTGATCAGGCGGTCGAGCAGGTTGCGAGGGCCGCCGCATGTGGCCGGAGATGTGCCGCCAGTGCCCCCACTGGCGGCCTTTGGCGTCGCACACATGTCCCCAACTCCGCCGGTGAGGACACCGGCGGCACTGCATGCGGTGCCCCTGGGCAGGTCGCGCTGCCCGGACGCATCCGTCAGCCTCCGCAGTTCGCGCAGACCGGCCACGACGGTGCCGATGCTGGAAGCGGAGATCTTTCGGCGTTCTTCCCAGTGGCCGCTGTCGGAGTCCTGCCAGTATTGGATGGCGTCGAAGTAGCGGGAGAACAACCCGAGCGCTTCCTGGTCGAGCGGCGTGGGTTGGATGTGCCCTTCCCGGGCCAGCCGGCAGTAGAGCCAGAGGAAATAGCCGAGCGCATCGTTCTGGGCGTGCGACCATTTCTGGTCGATTTCCGCCAGCGATTGGCCATCAAACCGGATGTGGGGGCGCTGCATCACCTCGTCGGGGTCGGCCTGGCCGCGGATGATCGACTCGAAACGGGGACGCTGTCTCTGGAAGAACGACATGAGCGAACGGACGGTGCGGACGGCGACGCCGGTCTGGCCGACGAAGTGATGGGCGTGGGCGATGTGGATGTTGTCGCGGACCCAGACGTTGGCATAGCCGGTGTAGGTGGTTTCACTGCTGACGATGGCCGCAGGAAAGAGGCCGTTATGCAGGCTCGGAAAGTCGAGGACGCCGCGCGCGCGGAGCGTGTCCCAGAGTTGGCGGACGTCGGCGACGGTGTAGCGGTCTTTCATCAGGCTGCGAAGTTGTTCGTTGTGGAGGAGCATGTGATCGGTACTGCCACGAGCACAGTGAAGTCTACGACCGAAAGCCGGTGATATTGTCCGCCACTCCCTCTTCGGCCGACGATCACGGTTTGCCGCCGATGGCACACCGGCCGCGCAGCCTCGCGCCTTCGGCGACCGAGAGAAACGGGGCCGTAATGTTGCCCTGCAGGATGCCCGAGGCGGCAATCGTCACCGGTCCCAGCGACACCACGTCGGCCTTGAGCCGGCCGTTGAGTCTGAGCGCGGCGCAGGTGACGCAGTTGGCGGTCACGTCCCCCTTGGCCTCGATGATCACCGTGCCGCAGGTCTCGATCACGCGACGGGCGGCGTATCCGGAGATGGTGATGTCCTCCACCACCAGGTTCTTCTGGCAGAAACGGCAGGGGATGCTGAGCGTCTGCGTGCCGACCGGCTGCGACTTTCGGCAATAAATGCAGACTATCGTGCGCAAATCCAAGGAACTGGACTTGATCTGCTTCCGCATGGCGGACATCCTGCTTCATCAGCCGCGAGCAGGCAATCTCAGCGTCCCACAGGCTCGGGCACCTTGCCGGCATTGGCGCCCGCCGGGCGTGCCGCCGCGGGCTTCGCCCCGGCCCGGTCCTTGCCCGGCTCCGCACCGACCGTGACGTGCCCGGTGAAGAACGCTCCGGCCTCGATCGCCAGCCGCGCCGCCCGCAGGTCTCCTTCGTAGTGGGATGAGGCTTTCAATTCGACGCGGTCCGTCGCGGTAATGTCGCCGCGAACGTCTCCCTCCACGATAACGGCCGCGGCCTCGACGTTGCCCACCAGCTTGCCGTCGGTTGCCACATGGAAGCTGCCGCTCCCGGCGGCGTTGCCCTCCAGGCGCCCGTGCAGGCGCACGCCCTTCTCGAATGCAACCGTGCCTTTGATGACCAGATCCGACCCGAGTACCGATTCGTGTGATGCGCTCAACTCCGCCATGCCATCCTCCAGTTTGACCGTGAGTTTCCCTATGACGTACGCTCGGACTGTACCGGCCGGCACGCCGCGCAGCAAGTGACCGAACTGCAGATGACCGAACGGCAGACCGAACGACCCGGCCGGCGAGCCCGCAGATGAGACCAAGCCGATGAGGCTCTCTCATCTCCGCTCCGCCGATACCCGCCTGGCCGCCCGGAGAAGTTGCAGGATCATTGTGTCGTATTCCCGGCCCACCGGGAGTTCGAGGTCATTCTTGAGCCGGCGGCGGATGGCCGTAACGGGCTCGCCGGTCTTGCGGTTCATCGCCTGCTTCCCGAATTGCTCCCAGTAGACGCCGATGCCACGTTTCTGCCATGCGGGCAGATCGTTGTAGTTGATGCCGTTCTGAAACAGCAGCTCATTTTTCTCGGCCACTCCCATGCCCTGGAGGTGCCGCGTGGCCGCCGTGGCGCTGCGGCCATGGCGACGGAGCAGCCAGTAGCAGTGGGCGCTCAGCGCGTTGCGATGGGCATCCTCGGCGCGCCACCGGAAGCTCTTGCCCGAGCCCTGAATTCCGCAGAATACGACTGCGTCCATGACCGCCTCCGTAAAACAGAAGCGGGCGACCTTTCGGTCGCCCGCACGATCACGCCGCCGTGCGTTTGACCTTGCGTCGTCTCTTCGGAGCCGAGGTGGCGACCCGCAGCGACGCGGGCAGGATGAGTTCGATCTGCACCTGTTTGACTCCGTGGAGCAATTCCATCACCTCACGAACATTGTCCACGATCTCGTCCAGCGACCGTCCCTGCGTGATAACGGCCGAGTCCTCAAGACCTTGGGCTACATACCAGCCATCGTCGAACTCGACTTGGACATGGATGACTTGCATTACAGTCCCTTCTTGATTTCGGACCACGGCAACCCAAGCTGCCTGGCGATCTTCTTCGCGAGAATCCGATTGACGTCTGCGTGCCGCGGAACCGGACACTGCCGGCCGGTTGCCATCGCCACGATGGTATGCCGTCCACCTTCGCGAATGATGGAGGCTCCCTGATTGAGCAATGCCTGCAAGAACCTGCGACGATTGTAACTCATGATTGCCGTCACGCCATATGTCTAATCATCTCCCCCGCAAACTCCGAACACTTGATCTTCGTCGCCCCTTCCATCTGCCGGGCGAAGTCATAGGTAACCGTCTTGGCCGCGATGGCGCTTTCCAGACCCTTGACGATCAGGTCGGCCACTTCCTGCCAGCCCATGTATTCGAACATCATGACGCCCGAGAGAATCACCGAGCCGGGGTTGACCACATCCTGGTTGGCGTATTTGGGAGCCGTGCCGTGGGTGGCCTCGAAGACAGCGTGGCCGGTGATGTAGTTGATGTTGCCGCCGGGCGCGATGCCGATCCCGCCGACCTGGGCGGCCAGGGCGTCGCTGAGATAGTCGCCGTTGAGATTGAGCGTGGCGATGACCTCGAACTCCTCCGGCCGGGTCAGCACCTGTTGCAATGTGATGTCTGCGATGGAATCCTTGATGATGATGCCCGCGCCGGGCTTGCCGTCGGGGATCTTGCACCACGGGCCGCCGTCGATCTCGACGGCGCCGTACTTCTCCCTGGCCAGTTGATAGGCCCAGTCGCGGAAGGCGCCTTCCGTGAACTTCATGATGTTGCCCTTGTGGACGATGTTCACGCTCTTGCGCTTGTGGGCGATGGCGTAGTCGATGGCCGAAGCCACCAGGCGCTGCGTGCCTTCCTTCGACACGGGCTTGATGCCGATGCCGCTGCTGCCCGGGAAACGGACCTTGGTGAACGACTTGGGGAATTCGGCCTTGATGAAGTCGAGGATCTTCTGCGCCTCGGGCGTGCCGGCCGCGAATTCGATGCCGGCGTAGATGTCCTCGGTGTTCTCGCGGAAGATGACCATGTCCACCTTTTCCGGATGCTTCACGGGCGAGGGCACGCCGGTGAAATATCGCACCGGGCGCAGGCAGACGTAGAGGTCGAGCATCTGCCGCAGGGCCACGTTCAGCGAGCGGATGCCGCCGCCGACCGGCGTGGTCAGCGGGCCCTTGATTCCGACGAGATAATGCTGAAACGCGGCCACCGTATCATCCGGCAGCCAGTTGTTCACCTTCTTGAACGCTTTCTCGCCGGCCAGCACTTCAAACCACGAAATCTTCCGCTTACCGCCGTAGGCCTTCGCGACGGCCGCGTCGAACACGCGCACGCTCGCCCGCCAGATATCCGGTCCGGTGCCGTCGCCTTCGATGAAGGGAATAATCGGGTTGTCCGGCACATTGAGTTTGCCGGCGGAAATGGTGATGGTCTGGCCAACAG
>JBIOJL010000349.1:0-6475 GCA_044450885.1 Tepidisphaerales bacterium | reverse complement strand
CGCCTGCCCCCCCCCCCCCCGCTGTCTTTCTCCTTCCGGGTGCTTCTTCGCCCGCCCCCACCCCCCGCGCCACACCCCCCGCCCTCCGGCGCTACCCCCCACCCACCCCCCCGGATCGGGGCAGTTGTTTCTACTCGGAGTCCGATCGTTGAAACCTGTCGCTCTTTCCCGCGTCCAATCCTTCCGTTGCCAACCAGAAGGATCACCATGCGCCTGCGTCATCTCCCTATTGTGTTGTTTGCCCTCATTTGGTGCGCTCGCGGATACGCCTATCCTGTCGCCTACGCGCTCCCGCTCGACAAACTGGCCGATCAGTCCGACCTGGTCGTCAAGGCGCAGGCCATCGCCACGGACCCCGTCAAGGACCCCGCCTTCACCGACTATTCCAACCAGGGCTACGGCGTCTTCGCGACCCGGCTCAAGGTCATCTCTGTCCTCAAAGGCGATGCCAAGCTCGCCGAAATCACCTTCCACCACTACGACGTTGTCCCCGATTTCCGCGGCGGCCGCTTCTTCTCCCCACAGATCTACCACTTCACGCCCAACCAGCCCTATATCCTGTTCGCGAAGAAGTCCGATGTTCCCGGCGTGTTCCGCACTTTCTCATTCAACCACACCACCCAGGAAGACCAGGGCCTGCTCCGTGCCGCCAATTCCAACCCCTGTGCCAAAGATGCCACCGTCAAGGACGCCATCTGGGACGAACTCACCGCCCTGATCGCCAGCAAGGACCCGGCCGACGTCACCTATGCCCTGGGCCACCTCGACGTCTTGTCCAACGCGCTGCGTCCCATCGGCGAGGGCCACGAGGATTTTCCCCGCAACGCCGTTCTCGACCTGGTGACCCCGCTGCTCGCCCACACCGACCCGGCCATCGCCTCCGCCGCCGTGAAAGCCATCGGCCGCCCCAGCCCCTACTGGTCCGACGATCTCGCCCACGGCTGGCTGGCCACCGTCGGCAAAGGCAACGCGATACGCCGCGGCTACGGCACCTACCCCGCCAACTACACCAATCCCTCAGCCGCTTACTGTCGTCCTCAACTTGTTGCCCTGGCCAACACCGCCACCGCTCCCGCCACTCTGCGCGCCCAGGCCATACGCTCCCTCGGCCGATCCCGCGATAACGACCGGGACACCGCGCTCCTGGCCCCTCTTCGCTCCTGGTCGGGCGATCCCGAGCCACAGGTCCGTGCGGCCGCCGCCGTCCTCTGGTCCGACTATCCTTCCAAAGACGCCTCGGCCACGATTCAATCCCTGGCCGCCGACCAATCCCCTGTCGTCCGCACCGCCGCCGCCTATGCCATCGGTTTCTCCCAGACCACGGAACTGCTTCCCACGCTTGATGCTCTTCTCGCCGACCCCGACGAACACGTCCACCGCGCCTCGGCCGTCAGTCTCCTCTCATTCGATCCCAAAGCCGCCGCGCCCATCCTCAAGTCCCACCTCAAAGACCCCCGCTGCTTCGTCGCTTTCACCAACGCCCTCGCCGAGGCCGACCCCGTCGCCTACCGCGATGACCTGGTCACCATCCTCACCTCCAAGCCCGGCCACGAGAGCCTCACCGGCCAGGTGCCCGCCTACACCGCCTGGGACATCCTCATGAACCACATCGCCGCCTGCCCCCCGGCCGACCTCCGTGCCGGCAAGCTCGACAAGTACCTCGACGCCCTCGAATCCCCTCCCAACATCGGCTCCGGCCCGTACCAGACGCTGTATCGTTTCTACCACGAGCAGAAGTTCACCGGGCGGATGCAGTCCTTCCGCGAAAAAGCCGTCAAGCAAGTCACTGGCTACGACCTCGACTACTACTTCAAACAGATCGACGGCCGCAAGTGAACGCCGCCGAGACCCTGCCAGATGCCGGTGGGACAGACATTCGTGTCTGTCATCGAATGGCCAGTAGGACAGACATTCTTGTCTGTCGGGACATTCTTGTCCCCCCGAGGCCATCCAAGTTCGTCCATGCCCGTGCATGCGATTGCCCTGGCCGAGCCCCAGGCTCCGCCAGCGTTTCGTGGCGATCCCGGCGTCAGCGCGGTAATATGGTTGCCAACAGGAGGAACCCAATGCACGGGGACCGCGTTGCCCGGTGGGCACGTCTATTCATCGCTGCCGTTCTCGCCGCATTCGCCATTCCCCGGCAGGCCGCGGCCGCCGAGGATGCGCAGTGGAAGACGTTCAGTGACGCCGGGAAGAAGGCCGAGAACGCCGGCCGCTACGCCGAGGCCGAGTGGATGTACGCGTCGGCCCTCAAGGTCGCCGAGGGCTTTGGGCCGTCCGATGCGAAGTTGGGAGCGAGCTTGAACAACCTTGGCCTGATCTGCGACAGGCAGGCCAAATACGATCAGGCCGAGCCTCTCTACAAACGTGCGCTAGCGATCGCCGAGCAGGCATTCGGGCCGGATCATCCGAACGTCGCGGTCAGCCTGAACAATCTTGCCGCGCACTACGACAGCCAGGCCAGGTACGATCAGGCCGAGCCGCTCTACAAACGCTCGCTGGCCATCCGGGAGAAGGCACTGGGTCCGGATCATCCGAATGTCGCCATCAGCCTCAACAATCTCGCCGGGCTTTACCGCGCACAAGCCCGCTACGATCAGGCCGAGCCGCTCTACCAGCGCTCGCTGGCGATGCTGGAGAAGGCGCTGGGGCCGGATCATCCGAGCGTCGCCACGAGTCTGCACAACCTGGCCGCGCTCTACGTCAGCCAGGCCAGGTTCCGCCAGGCCGAACCGCTGTACGAACGCTCGCTGGCGATCCGCGAGAAGGCGCTCGGGCCGGATCATCCGGATGTCGCCGAAACCCTCAATAACCTGGGCAGGCTCTACTACGCGCAGGCCAAATACGATCGGGCCGAACCCTTGTACAAACGCGCGCTGGCGATCTACGAGAAGGCGCTGGGGCCGGAGCATCCGAGCGTCGCCGCGAGCCTGAACAACCTCGCCGGGATCTACCGGAGCCAGGCCGCGCACGAGCAGGCCGAGGTGCTGTACAAACGCGCGCTGGCGATCCGGGAGAAGGCGCTGGGGCCGGACCACCCGGATGTCGCCACCAGCCTGAACAGCCTGGCCCTGCTCTACTACGAGCAGCGCAGATACGCCCAGGCCGAGCCGTTGCTGAAGCGCTCGCTGGCGATCCGGGAGAAGGCGCTGGGGCCCGACCATCCGGATGTCGCCAAGAGCCTCGAGAATTGCGCCTCGCTGCTGGAGATGACCGGGCGAACCGCCGAAGCCGAAGAACTGCTCAAACGGGCGGCGGCGATCCGCGCGCGCCGCGGCCAGAAACCATAGCCGCCCGCCGGTTGCGGGGGCGACGCATTTGGACGCCTTTGTCCTCCGGCCGGCGCGATGCGAATCCGCAACATATATACACTTTCACCTATTAAGGTGCGTTGCCAAACGCACGATTCCAATTACGACATGCGACCCAACGCTGATCGCACGTTCATGGTAACCGTTTCAGGCGGTCCGCAGAACGCTTCGGGCGGTGCAGCGAACCGCCCGTGATCCCGAAAAGAATCGCCGCATCGCTGCGGGTGCCGACGGCCGACGACGAACCTCGTGCCGACGCAGGGCAGGCGATGCTGCATTCGGACGATGGTATGTATCACATCGACGCCAGCCTCGCCGTTCTTGTCGTTGACGCTGACCCGTCCGCGCGCCGCGAACACGCGGAGATTCTCAAGAGCAATGGTTGTAGCGTCGAGGCGTTTGCGAGTGCCGAAGAGTTCCTGGAGGATTGCGGAGCATCCACGCCGGCTGGTTGCCTCCTTTCGGAACTGGGTCTACCCGGGATGAGCGGCCTGGATCTGCAGCGCCACCTGCGTCAACTGGACTGGACCCTTCCAGTCATATTTCTCACGCGCTGCGGCACCATCCCCGCCGCCGTGCAGGCCATGACGGCCGGGGCGGTGGTGTTCCTGGAGAAACCGGTGGATTCCGAGGTACTGATCCGTTGGGTGCGGGAGGCGCTGGCACGAGACGCGCGGCTCCGCGAGGCCCGCGCTCAGAAGGCCCGGCTGCAATCACGCCTGGATCAGTTGTCCGATCGGGAGCGCGAGGGGCTGCGATACGTCGTGGCCGGAAACAGCAGCAAGGAGATTGCCAGCGCACTGTACCTGAGCGACAAGACCGTACAACTGCATCGTGCTCGCATCATGAAGAAGACGGGGGCGGGCAACGTGGCCGAACTGGTCTCGTTGGTCCACGCGGCCGAGGGCGAGCCAATCACGGTTTCCTCGGGGGCGCACATGCGTCAGATTCCGAAATCCCGATGAACAACTTCTTGTTCGACCGGCGCTGCCTGAAAGAGGCACACCAAAATACACACATTTCCCTATTACGATGCGGTGACCGCCCTCCGATACGCCAAATGAACACAACAAGGCCGGACGCACGATCGCCGGCCGGCAGGAACTCAATCGCCAGAGGAAAGGAGCATCATGAGCACAGCGACCGCCGCAATTTCCCAGGGTGACACCGGTGTCATCCGGAGGAAAGAGGGCAAGTACCTGACCTTCGCCCTGGGCAGGGAAGAGTACGGCCTGGAGATCCTCAAGGTCCGGGAGATCTTCGGCTACATGGACATCACCGCCATTCCGCGGACGCCGTCCTGCATCAAGGGCGTCATCAACCTGCGCGGACAAGTCATTGCGGTGGTGGACTTGCGGGCCAAGTTCGGCATGGAACCGGCCGAGCGCACCGAGCAAACGTGCATCATCGTCGTCGAGATTCGCCGGGCCGGCCGCAAGGTCTGCACCGGGATCGTCGTGGACCGCGTGTCGGAGGTGCTGGACGTCCCTGGCGACAAGATCGAAGACGCTCCCAGTTTCGGATCGTCGGTCGATTCCGACTTCATCCTCGGCATGGGCAAGATCGGCGACTCGGTCAAAATCCTGCTCGACATCGACAAGGTGCTTGACGCGGACGATCTGGCCGCCGCCATCGCCGGCTCGACGACCGATCCGGCCGAGGCGAACTGATTACCGACATCCTCCTCTTGGGGACTAAACCAAACCAAACTCAACAAACAGCCGGAAGATTTGCTTTCAACCAGAGAACTCATTTCAAGAAAGGGAACATCATGCAACTGACCATTGGGAAACGTATCACGCTGGGCTTTACCGCCGTCATTGCGATTACCTTGGGCCTGGCGGTATTCTTCTTCACCCGGCTGAATGCCATCGACGGCTTTGCAGTCGAAATTGCTCAAATAAGGATGCCCAGTCTGGCGCTGGCCGGGCAAATGGAGTCCACGGTGCGCGCCAACTATCGCAGTCTGCTGGAATACGTTCATGCCGAGAACGACAAGGAGAGAGGTGAGGTCCGCAACGGCATTCAGGCACTGGCTCAGACAATCGACCAGCTTGCCAAGGAATATCAGAGCAAGATCATCACCGAGGAGGGACGCAAGCTGTTCGCCGATTTCGAAGCGGCGAGGGCGGCGTGGAGGCAGGCACGCGACCAGATTCTGGCCGAAGCAGATGCCGGCAAGACGAAAGAAGCCATAGAAGCCACCAAGGGTCAGGCGAAAGCCGTGTTCGATCGCTACAGGCAATCCGCGGCAGCGATGGAGGATTTCAGCCACAAGCACGGTGATCTGGCGAGCGAGCACATCACACAAGCGGTTTCGAGCGGAAAGACCGGGGCGATCATCGGATCCGCCGCGGCAACACTGGTCGCGGTCGGGATCGCCGTAGTGATTGCGCTGGGCATCAGCAGAACGCTGAATCGCGTCGCCGGCGCCCTCGGTGAAGGCTCCGAGCAGGTCGCTTCCGCGGCCGGGCAGGTGTCGGCATCCAGCCAGTCCCTCGCCCAGGGCGCCAGCGAACAGGCGGCGTCCCTCGAGGAAACCAGTTCCTCCCTGGAAGAGATGTCCAGCATGACCAAGAAGAACGCCGAGAGCGCCCAGCAGGCCGCCGGACTCTCTGCCGATGCCAAGACCTCCGCCGACAAGGGCAACCAGGCGATGCAGAAGATGAGCAGCGCCATCAACGACATCCAGAAGAGCGCCGCGGCAACGGCCAAGATCATCAAGGTGATCGACGAGATTGCCTTCCAGACCAACCTGCTGGCACTCAACGCCGCAGTGGAAGCCGCTCGCGCCGGCGAAGCGGGCAAGGGCTTCGCGGTGGTCGCTGAGGAAGTGCGGAATTTGGCCATGCGTTCGGCCGAGGCCGCCAAGAACACCGCCAGCATGATCGAGGAGTCCGTCCAGAACGCCAAGAACGGCGTTGCCATTACCACCGAGGTGGCCGGGATGCTCGAGGAAATCACCGCCTCGAATACCAAGGTGAACAGCCTGGTCGGCGAGATCAGTGCCGCCAGCCAGGAGCAGACCACCGGGATCGACCAGGTCAACAAGGCCGTGAGCCAGATGGACAAGGTCACCCAGTCCAACGCCGCCAATGCCGAGGAATCGGCCTCCGCCAGCGAGGAACTGTCCGCGCAGGCCGAGCAGATGAAAGCCATCGTGG
>JBIOJL010000348.1:0-6521 GCA_044450885.1 Tepidisphaerales bacterium | reverse complement strand
AGCCACAACCGCACCACCATCGGCGGCCGGCTCTCCAACGACTTCACCCAGGGCTACGGCCCGGAGGAATATTGCCTCCGCAAGGCCATGAAAGGCCAGTACAAGATCCAGGCCAACTTCTTCGGCTCGCGCCAGCAGAGCCTCTCCGGCCCGACGACGCTGCAGGCCGAAGTCATCACCAACTTCGGCCGGCCCAACGAAAAGCGCCAGGCCATCACGTTGCGGCTGGAAAAAGCGAAGGATGTGGTGGACGTGGGTATAATCACCATTGAGTGAACGCCCGAGATTCAAAACACAGAGGCCACAGAGGACACAGAGACTGGATGATTTCAGATTTCAGATTTGCGATTTCAAATATTTCAAATCTGAAATTTCCGCCCCCGGATTCTTCTCTGTGGCCTCTGTGCTCTCTGTGTTTCATTGTCTACATACGGAGCCACATGGCCAACCGCCTCATCCACGAAACCTCGCCGTATCTGTTGCAGCACGCCCACAATCCCGTGGACTGGTACGCGTGGGGACCGGAGGCGTTCGCGGCGGCCAAGGCGCAGGACAAACCGATTTTCCTCTCGGTCGGGTATTCGACCTGCTACTGGTGCCACGTCATGGAGCGGGAGTCGTTTGAGAACGAGACGGTGGCGGCCGAGATGAACCGGGGGTTCATCTGCATCAAGGCCGACCGCGAGGAGCGGCCGGATGTCGACAGCTTCTATATGAACGCCGTCCAGGTGCTGACGCATCGCGGCGGCTGGCCGATGAGCGTGTTCCTGATGCCGGATGGCCGGCCATTCCATGGCGGGACCTACTTTCCGCCGACGGACCAGCGCGGCATGCCGGGGTTTCTCACGCTGCTGGGCGCGGTCGAAGATGCCTGGGGCAAGCGGAGGGACCAGGTCGAGCGCAGTTGCGAGCAGCTCATGGGGATCCTCCGGCAGATCGCGGAGCCGGCCGGGCCGCGAAAGCAGACGACGCTGGATGGAGATCTGGTCCACGAACTGCTACGGCGGTCGACGGCCGACTACGAGCCCAAGTTCGGCGGCTTCGGCACCGCGCCCAAGTTCCCACGGCAAACGCTGCTGGAACTGATCCTGGTCTACCTGTCGCGGCGGACGGATGCCAAGGAGCGGGAGAAGCTCAGCAAGAAACTCTGCCACACACTGGACGCGATGGCCGACGGCGGAATCCACGATCACCTCGGCGGCGGGTTTCACCGCTACTCCACCGATGCGAGCTGGCTGGTGCCGCATTTCGAGATCATGCTCTACGACAATGCCATGCTGGCGCGGGTCTACGCGGAAGCGTCGCGGCAGAGTGGTGCCGACGCCCCCGTCGGCACAGGGTCTGGGCAAAGACATGCCGGTGAGGGCACCGGCTCTACTGCGCGATATGCCCAAGTCGCCCGCGGCATCTGCGATTTCGTGCTGCGCGAGATGACCAGTCCGGACGGGGCGTTCTACACCGCGTTCGATGCCGAGGTGGATGCGCGGGAGGGCGAGCCGTATCTGTGGACGGCGGCCGAGGCGGCCGACGTGCTCGGGGCGGCGGACGGGGAATTGTTCGCCCGCATCTACGGCCTGGACCAGGGCCCCAACTTCGCCGATCCGCACCACGGCGGCGTGGCGGAGAAGAACGTGCTCTTCCTGCCCCGGCCGCTGGCGCAAGTGGCCGGTGACATGGGCGTAAGCGAAGGGGCGCTCGATGCGGCGTTGCGGCCGATGCGCGAGAAGCTTCTGGCAGCGCGGAAACTACGTAAGCAGCCGCTGCTGGACACGAAGATCATCACCAGTTGGAACGCGCTGATGATCCGGGCGCTGGCGTATTGCGGGCGGGTGCTTTCCGAACCGTGGTATGTCGAAGCGGCGAGCAATGCGGCCGAGTTCCTGCTGTCGGCACACCGCCAGGGCGACGGGACGCTGTGGCGTACCAGCCGCGACGGCCAACCGCAGCACGATGCGTTTCTCGACGACTACGCGATGCTGGCCCAGGCGCTGCTGGAACTGCACGAAACCACCGGCGAGCCGCAATGGAAGGACCACGCCGAGCAGATCGCGGACATGATGATCGCCCGCTTCGCAGATGCCCCTCTCCCTGTCCCACCGAGAGAGGGCCTGGTCTCCACCGATCCATCGTGGCACGGGCTTCCAGCCCGTGTGCCGCCGTACTCCGCGGCATCAACTCCCCCTCTCCCCCCGGGAGAGGGCCGGGGTGAGGGCCTTGTCTCCACCGACCCACCGTGGCACGGGCTTCCAACCCGTGTGCCGCCGTACGCCGCGGCATCAACTCCTCCTCTCCCACCGGGAGAGGGCCGGGGTGAGGGCATTCTTCCGGCCGACCCTTCGTCGCTTCGTCGCCCCGCCGCTCCGTCGCCCGCCTTCCGCGCCTTCTACTTCACGGCCGCCGACGCCACCGACCTGCCCGTCCGCCAGAAGCTCGCCCACGACTCCCCACTGCCCTCGGGCAACGCCATCGCGGCCATGGTGGCCATGAAACTCGGACGCACGGATCTGTCCGCCGGCGTGCTGCGGACGTTTGCCCGCCAACTCGCCGAGCAGGGCGAGGGCATGTCCTCGATGGTGACGGTGCTGATCGAGCAGCTTGGCGTCCATGCCGCGATCACCGTCCCCGCGAGCCAGGAAACGGAGCGACCGGTGTCGCCACAGCAACTGGCCGACGAGGCGGTCGAGCTTCACGCCGCCTGGGCCAATCCGCGCGAACTGAACATCCTCTGCCGCATCAGGGAAGGCTGGCACATCAACTCCAACCCGGCCGGGCGCGACCTGGTGCCGACGCAGATCGCCGTGCTGGGCGACGCCGCCCCGGCGGTGGCGTTCTACAAATACCCCGACCCGCAGAAGCTGACCCTGGCCGGCCGGGAGATTCCGGTATACAGCGGCGAGGCGGTGCTGGAGGTCCACTTCAAAGGGGACATGACCGGCGTCGGCTCGATCCTGGTGTCGGTCACCTACCAGCCCTGCGACGACCGCTCCTGCCTGCCGGCGACGACAAAGCAGTTTGAGCTGAACACGCCGTGAGGCCGGCTATTCACGTCCCGGTTTCATTTCGCCGTTTCATTTCCCCCGGGGCTCGACGGCGGCGGGCGGTTCAACGACCAGTCAAAACCGAGGTTCTCCACCTTCTTGAAACCCGACGGCGTCATGTCGCGTTCATTGAATAGAACCAGCAAGAGAGCGCCGTCCAGTTCCTTTTCTTTGTTGCTCTGCAACTGAACCCGGTTGCCAAATTCGTTCTTGTGCCGCAGGATCAGGTCGTTCAGTTGGACGACATCGTCGGTTCGCACAACCGCCCGCGGATCGTTCAAGTACGCCTGCCGCTGGCTCCGGAGCTGCACTTCGATCTTCTCGCCCGTGCAAGGCTCCGGATGGAGCGGCGGGGAGGAGTGCGCGCAGCAATTCAGCAGAAAGACGTTCTCGTCCGGTCCGACTAAGGTGGCGACCGCGTCCAGTGTCATGCGCCGGCCGCCGATCACCCACTCGTCGGACCGGGACGATGGGATGGTGTCGGGATAGCCGTGCTGGATCACCCAGTCCATGCTCATCGCATTGAACGCATTGACCCAGTAGGCCGTCCGGAACGGACGCGTAGAATACGCAAACTCCCGGTCGATCCCGGAATACGTCGCATTCGCGGGTTTGTCCGGAAACAGGCCCGATTCGTTCTGGGGAGAAAACGCGCTCAACTGTTCGAGATAGCTCGCCAGGCTATCGCGCACGCTCTTGTCGCTCTGCACCACGTCCCAGCGAACGTAGCCGTCGGGTGTCACGACCTTCGCCAGCACGGCCGCCCAAAGCTGGTCCGCCTGCCTGACCCGCTCGCTCGTGTGCATATCCTTCGGCAACACGGTCTTCACGAGCGGCAGCGAATACCGCGTCGTCGGATCGCTGCCCGCGACCTTGAGGGATCCGTGCTCATAACCCGCGGCGGATGCGCCAATGACGTTGACGCGTTCCGAATCGACCCAGATCGGGGCAATACCCTGGTCGTCGGTGTAGGCGCTCATCTTGAAATCGGAAAACTCGCCCTCATAGTGGCAAGCAACCCCCACAATCGCGTTTTCGATCGGCGTGCCTCGCTGCGCATCTTTCACGACGACGTCGATGTCGCGGTAGGAGTGGCATCCGCATACGATCGCCGCAACTGCAATCAGCAGTACGCATTGTGCCAGTTTGAGGCTCATATGTACCCGGCCTTTCCGCAGCATGGCGTCCGCATTGTACCAGCGCGTGTCGGATTCCGAAGGGCTGGCCTACCTTCCAGCTACGGCCGGATGATCTTCGTCTCCGGGAGCGACGCCTGCAACTTGTCCACTCCCTCGGTGGTGACCTTCGTGCCATAGAGGCTAAGCACCTCGAGCCCCTTGAGCCCATTGAGGTGGACCAGCCCGGCATCCGTGATCTGCGTGCCGCGCAGGTCAAGCCGCTGCAGCGCCTTTAGCTGCTTGAGGTGGGCCAGTCCCGCGCCGGTGATCTGCGTGTTGACCAGGCGAAGCACTTGGAGCCCCTTGAGGTCTTCGAGGTGGACCAGACCCGCGTCGGTGATGCCTGTGGCGTTCAGCTCGAGCTCTCGGAGCCTTTTGAGTTGCTTGAGGTGGACCAGCCCCGCATCGGTGACCTTGGCGTTCCCCAAGTCAAGCCCCTGCAATTCCTTGAGACGCGCGACGTAGACTAAATTAGCATCGGACGGGACATCCGCGTTCCTGACCCGATCCAGCACCCACCCCGCCGAGCCGAGATAGCCCTTGAGCGTCTCCCCGCCAAGAGGCTCGATCTTCGTAAGCCTTGCACCCGTCTTCGCCACCGCCTCCTGTTCGCAATTCCAGCCCCAATACAACCAGCCCCAGCCCATCGCCGGCAGAAACGCCAGCAACAACAGCAGAAGCAGAGATCGCTCTGCCCAGCGCCAAACCGCCCCGCGCCGCGGGCGGGTGAGGAATGTCTTGAGGTTGGCCGGATCGAAGGCCCGGCCGCATTCGGGGCAGCGATGCGGGGCGGTCTGCGCGCGTAAGTCGTAGCCGCAGTTGCGGCAGTAGATTCCGCTCACCGTCGTGTTGTCCGTATGCGCCATGCTCGCCTCACCTTTCGGGTGCAGCCACCACGTTCGTTCCGGGGAGCGCCGCTCGCAACCCCGCGACCCCCGCCGCCGTGACGTACGTGCCGAGCAGCCTGATCTGCCGAAGCCCCTTGAGTTCCCTGAGGTGGACGAGACCGGCGTCGCTGACATCTGTGAAGTTCAGATCAAGTTCCTGGAGCCTCTTGATTTCCTTCAGATGGACGAGCCCGGCGTCGGTGACCTTGGTGCCGGACAGGTCCAGTTGTTGGAGTCCCTTGATTTCCTTGATATGGACCAGACCCGCATCGCTGATCTGGGTTATGAACAGGTGAAGTTCCTGGAGGCCGTTGATCTCCTTCAGGTGGACGAGCCCGGCGTCGGTAATGTGGGTGGCGGATAGAGTAAGCTGCTTGAGCCCCTTGAATCCCTTGAGGTGAACGAGGCCGGCGTCCGTGATCTTCGAGTTGGAGAGGTTCAGGCTTTCGAGCTGCGTGAGGCCCTGGAGATGGACCAGCCCCGCGCCGGTGACCTCGGTGCAGTCCAGACGGAGTTGCTGGAGCCACTTGAGATTCTTGAGGATGATTAGATCGGCATCGGTCGTTGACCTTGGGAAGACGCCTTCCTTCGCCGAATCCGCGACCCAAGGCCCCAGCGAGGCCGGCGGTGGCGGGAGCGCGACGGTCCTGACCCGATCGAGCACCCACCCGGCCGACCCCAGATGACCTTTGAGTGTTTCACCGCCAAGAGGCTCGACTTTCCCCGCTCGCAGGTTGAGCTTCGCCATCGCCTCCTGTTCGCTATTCCAGCCCCAGTACAACCAGCCCCAGCACATGGCCAGCAGGAGCCCCAGCGCCAGCAGCAGGAGCAGAGATCGCTTTGCCCAGCGCCACACCGCCCCGCGCGGCGGGCGGGTGCGGAAGGTCCTGCGGTCAGCCGGGTCGAAGGTTCGACCGCACTCGGGGCAACGATGCGGGGCGGTCTGCGCGCGTAAGTCGTAGCCGCAGTTGCGGCAGTAGATTCTTCCAGACATGCTGCTGTCGGCACCGGGCATGGGTGTATCGTCGCCTGCGGCGGGGCGGGGTTCAAGGGGTCCAAAGTCCAAGGGTTCAAGGGTCCAAGGGTTCCAGCGTGGGCGATGCCGGGCGCGTACGTTTCTGTCGCCCTTGCAGGGCTTGATGCGGCTACGGAATCGGCCACCCACGGCTTGCGCCGTGGGCTAATCTGTGCCGCCCTCTGCGAGGGCTTGGACGGAGCGTGTCGGAGTACCGACACCACGGGCAGGGTGCCCGTGCCACGAAAGGTCGCCGGGTTCGGCGAAATCACCCGGCCCGACTGGCTGAGGCGGCTACGGAATCGGCCACCCACGGCTTGCGCCGTGGGCTAATCTGTGCCGCCCTCTGCGAGGGCTTGGACGGAGCGTGTCGGAGTATCGACACCACGGGCAGGATGCCCGT
>JBIOJL010000347.1:0-6539 GCA_044450885.1 Tepidisphaerales bacterium | reverse complement strand
TCGTTCGCCGTTTGCCGTTGGCGTCCACCAATCTCAGATGGGCGTAGACATCGTACGATGTGGCCGACAGGCCCGTGGTCGACCAGGTCGCGGTCGCGTCGGATTCCAGCGTGGACTTGGCGGTGCCGTCGGCACACCAGCCAAAACTGAACCCGACGCCATCGCCGATGTAGAATTGCCGCAAATCCTGCGGGGTCGTGGAGCGGTTGTAGAGTTCGATGTACTCAAAGACATTGCCTTTGCTGTATCCGGCGGCAATCTCGGCCGGCGTGGGCGCGGCCGGATTGTACATGATTTCGTTCATCACGATCGGCGAGCTGTAGGCCACGCTGTTCGGCGCGCCGGTGTAGTTCGGCGCCGTGCCGAAGGTGGGCGTCTGCAAGAGCCCGAAATCGGTGCCGCCGGTGGACTTGCTGATCCGGCCGATGGAAACGTCCACGGGTGTGGGGTCAATGGTGACATGTTCGCGGTATCCGCCGGCCACGCCGGAGGCGTTGGAAGCCAGGTAGAGGTCGCCGCCGTTGCCGCTGAGCGCGAAGGCGGCGCCGAAATTGCCGGACTGCGTCAGAACCAGATAGCCGTTGGCGGCAATCGTAGTGCCGGCGGCAATGGCGTATTTCGTGCGGTTGGAACTGCTGTCGCTGAGGAACCAGCCGCCGATGTTCACGGGCGCGGCCGTGGTGTTGTACAACTCGATCATGCCGCCCTGGGGCTGCGAAGGGTGGGCCAGCACTTCGTTGAAGATGACCGTCCCGGGATTGGGCAGGGTGTCGCTCGTGCCCGGAGTGCCTCCGGGCGCGGTGCCGTCGCGCCAGCCGTCGCTGCTGTCCCACAGGGTTGTTGCCTGGAGCGGGTCGCGGATGGTCAGCGAGAAGCCGTCGCCGTCCGTCGGGCCGTACCACTTGTTGTCATAAGTGAAGGAAAGGACCACCCCGCCGTTGGGCGCATCCAGTTGGACGTGTTCCCCGCCGTTGTTGAACTGGCCCGTGTACTGGCCGGCGATGAGCGCGGGGTTTACGCCGGGATAGCGGAACCTGAACGCGTCGATGTTGGCGACCACCAGCATGTACGCGCCGGGCGCGATGGAGACGTTCGGGAAGGTAAAGGAGACCGCGTCGCTGAATCGCAGCCCCTGAAGCGGCAGCGTCTGAGTCCCAATGTTCTTGATCTCGACAAACTCGAAGCTGTTGTTGTCGGTGTAGCCGGCGGCCACCTCGGCAGGCGTGGGTGCGGCCGGGTTGTACATCAGTTCGGTGATGCGAATGGACGGCGCCAGGTTCACGTAGAAGCCGACGTCCGCCAGCGCGCTCCAGGTAGTGCCGTTGAAGGTGCGTGCCTTGACCCCAATGCCCTGCGTCAGAATCAGCGGGTTGAGATACTTGGTCGCAGTGGGTGTCAGCTTGGTTACGGCGATGGTGCCTGTCGCGGGTGTTGCCGGCGAACCGGAAACCGTGATTGTGAACGATGTCGTGGTGACGTTGGAGATGGTGAAATCGCCGTTGTACTGGGACTGCGTCGCCCCGAAGATCCGCACCATGTCGCCGTTGACGAAGCCCGGGTTGGTGAAGCTGATGGTCGCCGTGCTGCCCGAAAGATTGATGGTGTTGATGGCCGCGTCCACTTTGCGCACGGCAACGGCCCCCGACGCGGGCGAGGAGCCGGCGGCGGCGGTCATGGTGTAGGTGAAGGTGTTCGCGGTTACGCCCGTGATCGTGAAAATGCCGTTGTATGCGCTGTCGGATGTGCCGGTGATCATCACCCGGTTTCCAGTTGCGTATCCGTGTCCGGGCACGGTCGCGGTCGCGGTTGTTCCCACGGAGGTGATGGAAGCACCCTTGGCGTTGTCCGCCGGCCGGGGATCGGTGCCATCGGTGGTGTAGTAGATGGTGTTGCCGGCGCCGGCCATGGCCAGGGTGTCGTTGAGGTTGAACGTGCCGCCGTACTCTTGAACGCCGTTGACGCTGAATGATGGCGGATCAATGGTTGGCAGGAGTCCGACATTGCGCAATTGCTGGATGACGATGGCTGTCCGCTGCGGCAGCCAGGTGTTGAGGATGTAGTCGCGTTCGGTCGCCCACAGGGCGTAGGTCTTGGGGACGGTTCCGCCTTCGCCACTGGTCGCTGTTCCGGGAATGTCGCCCCAGCGGGCTGATTCGGTGACAATGGCGTTGCCGACGAAATCCGCCAGCGTCTTGTAGCGGGCGACGGTGGCGGCCGGGGTCAGCGCCCCATTGTTGAACAGGAACCGCTGCGCGTGATCGGCGAAGAGCCGTTTGAAATCGGGGTTGTTCTTGAGGAGATAGTACGGCCTGGCCACGTCATTGTTGGTGCTGCCGGCGCCGGTCACATCGACATTGACGTTGCCGCGTGTCCAGCCTCCGTCCACGGACATTTCGCTGTCCCAGGGGAAACATTTGAAGCCGGTGCTGGTGGCCGTGTCCAGGCGGCCCATGTAGTAGTTGTGGCCGGGCCAGTCGGTGTTGCCGATGTAGAACTCCATCAGCATGTAGTCGATGTAGTTGCCGACGTCGAGCAGGTTGGCGTAGGCCGAATTGGGCGTGCCGTCGGGGTTGTTGCCTTGCAGCCGCTGGAAGCCCGCCGTGGTCGAGACGTCGTAATTATCGAAGAAACTCATCAGGTCCGTCAAGGACTGGGTGTTGTTGTTATTCGCCGGTCCCTGGTTGGCGATGGCGTCCCACTGGGTCTTGTCGCCTCCGAGGTAGCTGGACGCAAAAGAGGCGTCCGGGCGTTCGACGGGGTTGTAAAGCCCCCAGTACACGCCGTTGATATACAACTGCACGTAGGTGCCGTGGCCGGCGGGCTGGCCCATGGCAAGCAAGGTGCGATTCGCGAACTGATCGCGGATGAATTGCGCTTCGTCGCCGCCCCAGACCCAGGCGTCGTTGAAGCCGGCGCGCAAAGTAACCGTGTCAAATGTATCCGTTGCCCCATCGCCAAACAGAGGATAAACCAGCTTGGACGGCCCATAACTCGATTGGAACTTCAGACGGAAGGAGTGCTTCTCAAACACGTCGTAGCGTCCCACGCCGCCCTGCATCTGCAGGGCACAGTTGACTTGCAGGTCCTGCGTGCCGTCGGCCGAGAAATACTCCATTGAAATCGGCCGTTCCCAGTTGGTGGCGTTTCCGTTGTTCGCGTTGACGTAAAGCCCCGTGCTCGGGTCGAACAGGTTGGACATGTCCGTCACGATCGACATCGCAGGGAGCGACAGCAGGTCCTGCGACATCTGGCTCTTGTAGGCCGGATCCGTCGTGATCCGCGGGTCCATGGCATAGTCGGCCGGCACGGCAACCCAGGAACTGGGGAAGCCGGCCGCTTCCACCGATTGATTTGACTGGTTGATGACGGCGCTTGGGAAGATATAGGTTTCGGTTGAGACCACGCCTCCCTGGCCCCCGGCGATGCTCGAGACAGCGCGGACGACCGTTGAGGTGTTGATCGTGATCGGGCCTGGGTACTGTTTGGCGGCCGACATGCTTCCGCTGGCGGATGAGGCCGAGGGCGTTGCCGCCAGCGCGTAGGTGAAGGTGTTGGCGGTGACGCCGGCGATGGTGAACCGGCCGTTGTATTCCACCGGCAACGCGCCGACGATCAGCACGCGGTCGCCCGCGGAATAACCGTGGTTGGCGGCCATCGCGGTCACGGTTGTGCCGCTGGCCGCGAGCGCCGAGACAGTCTGGGTCGGTCCCGTCGACTGGGTGTACTGGCGGGCGGCCGACATGGTTCCGGTGGCCGATGAGACCGACGGCGCTGCTGCAAGCGTGTAGGTGAACGTGTTGGTGGTCACATTGGCAATGGTGAAACTACCATTGTATTCCGCCGGTGATGCGCCACTGATCTGCACCAGGTCGCCGTTGGAAAAGCCGTGACTGGTGACCGTCGCTTTGATCGAGGTGCCGGTGGCTTTGAGCGAGGTCACGGTCAGACTAGCGCCTGTGTATTGGTGCGCGGCCAGCATGGCTCCGGTGGCCGGCGAGACCGACGGCGCGGCCGAAAGCGCATAGGTGAACGTGTTGGCGGTCACATTGGCGATGGTGAAGCTGCCGTTGTACGACGCCGGCGAGGCGCCGGCGATCATCACCTGATCTCCATTGAGAAACCCGTGACCGGCCATCGTCGCCGTGACTGTGGTGCCGCTGGCCGTGAGCGAGGTCACGGTTCGGAATGGCGTGGCGCCGTTGGTGGAGAAGAAAATGCTCGCGCCGGTGGCGGCGGTGCCGGTGATGGTCGTGGAGAGCGAAAGCGGGAACGGCTGGGTGAAGAACCCGTGCTGCACGCTGAACGTGAGGTCCGGCTGCCAGGTGTCGATCGTGTTCGGCGCCCCGGGAGTCGGCACGGCGAAGATATGCTCGCCGACCGGGGTCAGCACCATCTGTGACAGCACGGGCATGACCAGCATGTCCCCGTCCGTGGCGGACACATTCATGGCTTGGATCGCCAGGACGTTTCCGGTTGGCTGCAGCAGGCTGATGTACGCCGTCAAATCGACGTTTTCGAATGTTGTGGCGTTCAAGTCGATGGCGCGCGCGGCGGTGGCGGTGGAGTTCCATGCCGGGTTGGCCGGTGCGTTGCTGCTGGCCACCTTCACGCCGTTCAGCCACGCCACGTAGCCGTCATCGTAGGCCATCTTCAGCGTCAGGGTCGAAGGCAGGCTCGGCGCGCTGAAATCCATGCGCACATACAGGGACGCGTTGTTGGCGGCCTGCATCGCTGATTGGACATTGGTCGCGATGTTGCCCACAAAAGAGGCGCTGTTTCCGGTTCCCGTGCTGGCAACCGGCGGACTGCTGACGGCCAGTCCACCATTGGCCGTGTCGCCCACAAGGTGGAAGGCAGCCGCATTGAAACCGGCGGTATAGTCGCCCAGGGCGGCCGAGAGTTCGCCTGACGACCCGCCGGCGTTCTCAAAGTACATGACGGTCAGCGAATGTACGCCGGCCGCGAGCGTGATCTTGCCGAGTGAATCGCTCGCGCCCCGCAGGCCGTCAAACGAGCAGACAGTCTGGCCGTCGATGGTGACCAGGCCACCGTCGTCGCTGTTGAGATCAAACGTGTATGTCCCCGCGGCCGGGACGGTCAGGTTGGCGATGCCCTGGACGACGTAGCAGTCGACGTCGTTGCCGATGGTCATTCCGGGGACCGTGCGGTCGTTGACGAACTGGCCGGAGCCGCCCGTGTTCAGGTAGTTGAAAACCGGGGCGTTCTCACTCTTGGTCCAGCTTTGATTTGACGGAGTGCTGATGACCGACTGGGCGGTGGCGAGGTTTGGAATACTGGAGAGGCTGGCCTTGTAGGCCGTGACCGCGAAGCCGCTGACTTGATTGGCGAAGCCCAGGCCGGTCGCGCCCTGGGACCAGGAGGAGTCGTTGAAGGAAGTCTTGAACCAGTTCTGGTCGAGAGAACTATTGCTGCTGGTCGGGATGAGATAATGTGCGACATCCCCGGCGGCAACCAGCGGGGTTTCCGCAACGCTCTGGCCGGTGCCGTAGGACGTGCCCGACTGCACGGCCGGGTACGGCGCGTAGGGGTCGGGCTGAACCACGTTGTCGCTCGAGTCCAGCAGGCTGATGCTCGCCCCGGACTTGCTCAGGTTGAAGTTGGTGTGCAATTCCCCGTTGGGGTCGTACTGGGGTGTGCTGTCGCAGAAGATGACTCTGTACTGATTCGGACCCAGGCTCATCGTTGGAAAAGCCCAGGTCGTCACGTTGCCCTTGGAACTTGTGTACTGCAGTTTGTAGCCGCCGAGGGCGACACTTTGCTGCGGATCGGGGTTGCAGATTTCCAGCCAGTCCACGTAGGCCCCGGCCTGGTCTGCCAGCGTGCTCTTGTTGCCTGGCATGATCTCGCTGATGATCGGCGACGCCGTCAGCAGCATCCGCTGCTCGAGCATCTCCACCGCGTTGACAGCGCGGGCCACCGCGCGCCGGCGCGGATGCCCGAATGTGGCCCTCGTGTTGTAGCCCGTCGTGCCAGGAAACGCCGATGACCGGAACTGCTTCATCACAGTTATTCCTCACGCCAAAGACGACAGAACTCGTTATCTTCACGCACTCTGGTGCGCGCCGTAAGCCCCGGCCAGAGCACATTACGCCCGCATGTCTAATTTACGCCAAAACCGCAAGATGTGGCAAACAATAATCGGATTTCTCGATGCCGATTATAACCGCAATATGGTAATAGGTTTACAACAGATCTGGCGACAGCGTGGGTGGGATTGGAGGCCGGCTGGTAACCGAAACGCCCGAAAAATGATAATTCGGATCGGCTATTGCGCCATCATCTCGTAACTCCGGCCCGCGTTGGTCTTGAAGGTTATCAGACCCCCTTGGGCGGCAGATTCGACGGGCTTCCCATCGGAGACGATTCGAAGTGCTGCTGGCGCGCGGACCCGGCACTCGTTGCCGCCGAGCGAACGGAGGACCGCCCGCGCCAACTTGCCATCCTTCCATTCCAGATCCACCTCGAAGCCACCTCGGGCGCGCAGGCCCTTCACCGAGCCGTTCTTCCACTCCGGAGGC
>JBIOJL010000346.1:0-6558 GCA_044450885.1 Tepidisphaerales bacterium | reverse complement strand
TGCGGAGAGTGTTCGAGGGTGGGGTGGTGGCGATCCAGGGAGTCGATCTGGAGGTTCCGGCCGGGCAGTTCCTGGCGTTGCTCGGGCCTTCGGGATGCGGCAAGTCGACGCTCTTGCGGATCATTGCCGGGTTGGACCGGGCGGATTCCGGGCAGGTGGCGGTGAATGGGTCGAAGCGCGGTCATCGGCCCCAAGTTGCGTATGTATTTCAGGATGCGCACCTGCTGCCGTGGCGGAGCGTGATCGGCAACGTGGCGCTGCCATTGGAGTTGATGGGCGTGGATCGACATCAGCGGCGGGAAGCGGCCGGGCGGGCGATCGAGCAGGTGGGGCTGGCCGATGCGGCGGAGCGCTATCCGAACCAGCTTTCCGGCGGGATGCGGATGCGGGTGTCGCTGGCGCGGGCGCTGGTGACGGATCCGCAACTGCTGCTGCTGGATGAGCCGTTCGCGGCACTGGATGAGATCACGCGGCATCGGCTGGACGAGCAGTTGCGCGAACTGTGGAAGGAACGGGGCATGACCGTGGTGTTCGTGACGCATTCGACTTCGGAGGCCGCGTTCCTGGCGCAGCGGGCGGTCGTGTTGTCGGGGCGGCCGGCGCGGGTGGTGAGCGACTGCGCTATCAACCTGCCGGAGGACCGGCCGGCCGAACTGCGGACGACGGCCGCGTTCGCCCGGCAGACGGGCGTGCTCTTCGATGCACTACAGAAAGGGTCACCACAGACATGAAACGATGGCGTCTGATCGGCGCGGTGGCGCCTCCGGTGATCACGTTCCTGCTGTCGATGGTGGCGGCCGAGATGGGGGTGCGCGCCTTCGGCGTGCCGGCGTGGCTGGTGCCGCCGCCGTCGGATGTGCTGCGGGCGGGTGTGGAGAACGCCGGGGCGCTGGGCTGGGCCATGCTGACGACGGCGGAGGCGGCGCTGATCGGATTTTCGGCCGCCACCATCGCGGGCATACTGGCGGCGATCGTGCTGTCGGCCTCGCGGCTGATCGAGCGCGCGTTCTATCCGTACACGGTCTTCTTTCAGACGGTGCCGGTGGTGGCGGTGGCGCCGCTGCTGGTGATCTGGTTCGGCGCCGGGCTGCAATCGGTGGCCATCTCGGCGTTCGTGGTGGCGGTGTTTCCGGTGATCGCCAACACGCTGGCGGGGCTGCTCTCGACCGAACCGGCGCTGCGGGATCTGTTCCAGTTGTACGGCGCCGGCCGGATGGCGACGCTGGTCAAGCTGAAGCTTCCTTCGGCGCTGCCGAATATCGTGACGGGATTGCGGATCGCGGCGGGGCTGGCGGTGATCGGGACGATCGTGGGCGAGTTTGTCGCCGGCGTGCTGGCCGGGCGGATCGGGCTGGGAATCCTGGTGCTGGAAGCCAAGCGCAATGGGAAGACGGATCTGCTCTTCGCGGCCATCCTGATGGCGTCGCTGCTGGGGCTGGCGATGTTCGGGCTGATCAACGCGGGCGGGCACCTGCTGCTGCGGCGATGGCACGCGTCGGAACGGGAATGAAATGCTGAAAACAAGACAACCTCCGGCTGACGCTATTCGGGTGCCACGGCTTGTCTACTGCAAGCCGTGTCTGCGGACTGGCAACACGGCTTGCAGTAGACAAGCCGTGGCACCCCGAATCGGAGCGGTTTGTTTCCGCCGGTGAGGGCACCGGCGGCACTTGTTTAACGGAAGGACGCGTATGTGCAGGAAGATATGGTTTGTGGCGGTGATGGTCGGCCTGACCCTCGTGGGCTGCAAGAAGAGCACGCCGAACGCCGACGGGAGTCAATCGGTTTCCATGGCGCTGAACTGGGTTCCCGAGCCGGAGTTCGGGGGCATCTATGCGGCGCAGGCCGATGGGACATTCGCGAAACATAAGCTGGATGTGACCATCCTGCCCGGCGGGGCAGGCGCGGCCACGTGGCAGCTCGTCGCCGCCGGGAAGGCGACGTTCGCGGTCGCCAGCGCCGATGAGGTGCTGGTGGCGCGCTCGCGCGGGGCCGACGTGGTGGCAATCTTCGCGGCCTACCAGACCTGTCCGCAGGGAATCATGGTACATGCCGCGCGAGGCCTGAAAACGATGGACGAGGTGTTCGCCGCCGGCCAACTCGCCATCGAGCCGGGGCTGCCCTGCGCCATATACCTCAAGAACAAGTACGGCTTCGACAAGCTCAAGGTGATTCCCTTCGACGGGGACATCCGCCCGTTCCTGGCGAACAAGGATCTGGCCAGCCAGTGCTTCGTCACCTCCGAACCGATCGCGGCCAAACGTCAGGGCGGCGATCCGCAGGTCTTCCTGATCGCGGCTGCGGGCTACAATCCGTACACGGCGGTGGTCATCAGCAGCGGGCAGACCGTCCGGCAAAAGCCCGAGCTGGTCAAAGCGATGGCGGCCGCCCTGCGCGAAGGCTGGAGGGCATACCTGGACAGCCCGTCGGCCGCCAATGCGGTGATGGGCAAGCTGAACACGACCATGGACGCCGCGACGTTCGCCGCGGCGGCCCTGGCCCAGAAGCCGCTGATCGAGACCGATGAGACCAAGGCCCATGGCCTGGGCGCGATGAGCCGGGAGCGCTGGGAGACGCTGGCGCGGCAACTGGCGATGTTGAAGGTGATCGACAAGACACCGCCGGCCCAGGAGTGTTTTGTGCCCGAGCCGTGAAGAAGTGGAGCCGGTGCCCTCACCGGCGTCTCCGCAGTGGTGCCGGTGCCCTCACCGGCATCTTTCAGCGGCGTGTCCACGCTGTGCCGACGAGGCGTCGTCTCTACTTGTCGGTGGGATCGCGGGGTTTTGCAGGCGCGACGCCAACGCAATACCATTCTCCCGTTATGGCAGACGCGATCCGACAACGACTGAAACTCTGGCTGACCAGCGAGAAGGCGATGGGGCTGTCCGGCGAGCCTGTCGTGCTGGCCCGCAGCGAGGCGCCTGTGCAGACACCCCCTGCGCCGGCCGCCGCCAGACCCGCTCCAGCCAGACCCGCTCCAGCCAGACCAGCCCCGGCGCGCCCGCTGCCGGCTGTTGCCGCCAGACCCGCCGCCGCAATCGCTCCTGCAATCGAGGCCTCGCTGGCCTTTGCAGATTATGGCCCGTTCACTGCGCCGATCCTGCCCATCGGCGAGAAACTGCGGGTGCTGAACGAACTCAACACCGGCCACGTCGTCGGCTGCACGCGCTGCCGACTGCACGAGCAGCGGACCAACACGGTCTTCGGCGAAGGCGATCCGGAAGCGAAGCTGATGTTCATTGGCGAAGGGCCCGGAGCGGATGAGGATGCCCAGGGCCGGCCGTTCGTCGGCCGGGCGGGACAGAAGCTCAACGACATGATCGCGGCCATGGGGCTGAAGCGCGAACAGGTCTACATCGGCAACGTGGTCAAATGCCGCCCGCCCGAGAACCGGGCGCCGGTCGATGACGAAATGGACACCTGTTTCCCGTACCTGTTGCGGCAGATCGAGGTGGTCCGGCCGCAGGTGATCGTGCTGCTGGGTCTGACGGCGACCAAGGCGGTGCTGAAAAAGAAGCTGACGATGTCGCGGATGCGCGGGCAGTGGCATGATTTCCGCGGAATCAAGGTCATGCCCACATGGCACCCTTCGTATATCTTGCGCATCTACACGGCGGAAGTTCGTGGCCAGGTGTGGCACGATCTGCAAATGGTCATGACGGAACTCGGTTTGAAGGCGCCGGCCCGGCGCGGCGCGGAATGAGTCGCGCCAAGAAATCAAGGGCTTGCATCCAATTTGCGGACGGCGTAAGAGAATGGCTGACGATTGTTTGCGGCCGCCCCGGAATTCTGTTGGCGCGGCCGAAAAAGTCAGTAAGGTGAAGGACGTCGTGGGATGACTGGGTATGGATAGAGTCCAAGGACGACATAGGCCGGTGTTGTACCCGCGACAGATAGCGTAATTTCAGTACACATGATCCGGCGGGCCAAGCCTGCCGCAGTGGCGTTTGAGTTCACAATAAGAGAGCGCCGGGCCCGGGCCAGTGCAGGGCATCCTCCGCGGACCACACGTGGAGCGGGCTTTGGTTTTGTAGCGATCGTGCTCATGAAGGACACCATGCTATCTACGCATACACCCGCCGCGCGGGACTCGGCGGCGCGCCGCACGGCCGAGCCGGTGCCGCTGGACCCCTCGATCTGGCGACAGATCATGCAGGCGGTCCGGATCCAGCATCCGGGCCTCAACCGCAACTGGTTCGACCAGATGGTCCCCCGGCAGCTCACCAACGGGGTGATCCAGGTCACGCTCCCGACTCCAGCCCAGCTCAATTTCTGCCAGACCCAGTGCCAGGTGCCGTTCACCAACGCGGCCCAGGCCATCACGCAGCGGCTGGTGTCGGTCTCCTTCCACTGCGACAACATCCCGGCCGGCGGCGTCTTCGGCGACGACTCGCCGATGGCTCTCAATCCGGATTACACTTTCGACAACTTTGTCACCGGACCCTGCAATCGCCTGCCGCACGCCGCCTGCGTGGCCGTCGCCGAGAATCCCGGCGTGGCTTACAACCCCCTGTTCATCCACGGCGGGGTCGGACTCGGCAAGTCGCACCTGCTCCAGGCCGTATGCCAGAGCATGCTGGAAAAGCGCCCGGATTCCAGAATCCTCTACCTTTCCTGCGACTCGTTCATCAACCAGTTCATCAACGCTGTCGAAAGCGGCGACATGAACCAGTTCCGCTACCGCTACCGCCACGTGGACATGCTGGTCATCGACGACATCCATTTCCTGGCCAGCAAGGACCGCACCCAGGAAGAGTTCTTCCACACGTTCAACACGCTCTACCAGGGCCACAAGCAGATCATCCTCTCGGCCGACTGCCCGCCCAGTGAGATCCCCGAACTCGAGGAACGCCTGGTTTCCCGCTTCAACTGGGGCCTGGTGGCGCGCATCGACAAGCCGTGCTATGAGACCCGCGTGGCGATCCTGCAGAAGAAAGCCCGCATGCGCGACGTCGTTCTCCCGGAAGACGTGCTCTGCTACGTCGCCGCCAAGGTCGAGAGCAACACCCGCGAACTCGAAGGCGCGGTCATCAAGATCCAGGGCATGAGCACGCTCCAGAGCGGCAAGATCGACCTGGAACTGGCCCGCGCGGCCCTGGGCGAAAGCGCCACGGCCGAGCAGAAACGCATCACCATCCAGCAGATTTTCGAGGCGGTCACGAAATACTACAACGTCCGCATGTCGGACCTGCAGAGCAAGAAGCGCCACAAGAGCATCGCCTTTCCGCGGCAGGTGTGCATGTTCCTCGCCCGGCGGCACACGCGGTATTCGCTGGAGGAAATCGGCGGCTATTTCGGCGGGCGCGACCACACCACCGTCCTGCACGCCATCCGCACCGTCGAGGAAGACACGCACACCGACCCGGCGGTGGCCGACCAACTCGGCCATCTGGACCGGCAACTGCATGCGTGAGTTGCGCGTTTGTAGCCCCGTCAGGGGCGGCAGACATTAGCCCACGGCGTAAGCCGTGGGTGTACTCGGCGGCGAGAAGAATGAGCCCCGTAGGGGCGACAGAGTTTGTGTCGCCCCTACGGGGCTCGTAGAATACCGACGCCATTTTTCCCCCATGGCTTACGCCATGGGCTAATGTCTATCGCCCCGCCGGGGCTGCTCCATGTCCGCTCTCCAGCTTTTCCCGCGGGCGTATGCGGAAATGCTCCAGGAACGTGCTGATGGTCAGGTTGATGGGGATGGCCAGCATCAGGCCGGGGATGCCGAAAACCTTGCCCCAGAGCACGACCGAGAAGAGCGTGACGGCCGGGTGCATATTCACGGCCCCGCGCATGATCGTCGGCAGGATCAGGTATGCCTCGATGGCCTGGATGACGCAATAGACCACTAGAACTCCCAGCGCGGTGCCGGCGGTCTGGGTCGCCAGGGCAAACAGCCCGGCGACAATGCACGCGGTCGCCGGGCCCACCGTGGGGACGATTTCCGCGAAGCCGGCCATCAGCGCCAGGGGTATGGCGAATTCGACGCCGACGATCTTGTAGCCGATGGCCGAGGCGATGAAGACCACGAACATCCCGGTCATCGTGCCCAGCACCCAGCGGCGAAAGCGCGGGGCAAGTTCGGAGAACACGGCCTCGATGGCCGGCCGGTTTTTCGCCGAGAAGAACCGCAGGCCCGGATGAATCAGCCGTTCCGGCGGTTCCGACAGCAGGAAGATCGAGCCGATGAGCGTGAAGGTGAGGGAAAGCAGCAGCCCGAGAAAAACGTCGGCCGAGCGCGAGAACAGGGCTTCGCCGCCTTTTCCGGCCAGGAAGTCGCCCAGGCCCTTTAGCAGGTGGTTGACGGTCAGGGTCTGCGGCAGGCCCATCCGATCGCTCCACACTTTGAGCGTCTGATCGACGGCCAGCCGCGTCTGGGGCCAGCGGTCGACCGCGTCGGCGATGGGTCTGCGCAGCGGCAGATAGAGCGAGAACACCGTCAGCCCGAGCACGAGCAGCAGCCCCAGACCCAGCACCGCGACATCGCTGGACCGCGGGCCGGGGATGTACTTCATGAGCGGCGCGATGGTGCAGGCGATGATGCACGCGGCCAGAACGCCGAGGAGG
>JBIOJL010000345.1:0-6613 GCA_044450885.1 Tepidisphaerales bacterium | reverse complement strand
TGTCGGTACTCCGACACATCTCCATTGCCAGGGGGAATGGGCATGTTCGCGGCAAGGGACTCCGCCTGCAGTTCGCGCAGCTTGACCATATGCGTCACCCGCTCGGCCGGCGATTCGACGTGGCCGTAGAGCATGGTGGCGTTGGTGTAGATGCCCAGCCGATGGGCCGTCCGGTGGACCTCGAACCACTTGTCGGCGCGGACTTTGCCCTTGAAGACTTCGTCGTGGACCCGGTCGTCGAAAATCTCCGCGCCGCCGCCGGGCATCGACCCCAGCCCCGCCTCGCGCAGGGCGAGCAGGACTTCCTCGATGGACAATCGTGCGATGCGCGAGAAATGGATGATCTCGATGGCGGTGAAGGCTTTGATGTGCAGGCCGGGGCAGGCGGCGCGGATGCCGCGGAGCATGTCGAGGTAGTACTCGAACTTCAGCCACGGGTGCAGCCCGCCGACAATGTGGACCTCGGTTGCCCCGCCGTCGGCCGCCTTGCGTGCGGTGGCCACGACCTGCTCGACCGGCATCTCATACGCGCCTTCCTCGCCGCGTTTGCGATAGAAGGAGCAGAACTTGCAGGAGAGGGCGCAGACGTTGGTGTAGTTGATGTGCCGGTTGCGGTTGTAGTAGGCATTCCGGCCGTGCAGCTTCTCGCGCACGAAATTGGCCAGCCGCCCGATGGTGTGGATGTCGCGGGACTGATAGAGCGCCACGCCATCGGCCTGCGCGAGTTCCTCCCCGGCGTACACTTTGCCGGCGATGGGGGCGAGGGCTGGATCGGCGATAGGGATATCCGTGGACATCGTGGGAGAAGTATAGGGACGGACAGTGTGGATGTCTGTAGGACTTGCCGACACGGAAGGCGGGAGCGCGACCAGACGTCCGGGAGGGCCGTGCTCCTGCACGGCCGGGAGCGGCCGCCCCGCGAAGTTGGTAGAGTGGGCGTACTCGCCCCATCGCCTTGCGACTGACAACCAATTACCACCGCGACAAGCGGATCGAGAACACGCACCTGATGGCGCAGATGCCCCGGGTTGCCGGACCGGCGGAACATGAGTGGCTGTTCGGTGTGGCTCACGCAGGATTTCCGGCCAATGGACCAATGGACGGTCATGACTTGAATGGCATGCGCCGGCACGGTACAAACAGGTTGCTTCAGCTTCTGGCCAAGCGGTCGGTGTCCGTCGGGTTATCCGATGATGCTTTTCAGATTTGACAACATCACCAAGACATACGGCGCCGTCACGGCGCTCGACAATCTGTCGGTGACTGTTCCATGCGGGGCGATCGGCCTGCTCGGGCCGAACGGCTCTGGCAAGACGACCATGATCCGGACGCTGCTGGGGCTCATCCCGGTTGATCGAGGTTCGGGGGAACTTCTGGAGTTGGATTTTCGCCACCGGGAACTGGAGATCCGCAGCTTGGTCGGTTTCGCCCCCGAGGATGAATGCCTGTTCCCCGGCGTGGATGGCGTCGAATTTGTGGCCTATGCCGGCGAACTGGTAGGCATGTCGTCCAAGGATGGATTGCAGCGGGCCCATGAGGTTCTCGATTACGTCGGGTTGGGCGAGGCGCGCTACCGCAAGGTGGAGTCGTACTCGACGGGCATGAAACAACGGCTCAAGCTCGCTGCGGCCATCGTGCATGATCCAAAGTTGCTCATTCTGGACGAGCCGACCAATGGCATGGACCCGGCCGGGCGCGAGGACATTCTGGAATTGGCGCGCGATCTGACGCGCAACAAGGGCATGAGCCTCCTGTTCTCCAGCCATCTGCTGCCGGATGTAGAGGCCGTATGCGACTATGTCGTCGTCATCGGCGCCGGCAAGCTGCTGACGCAGGGGACCATCCAGCAACTCAAGCACCTTCATCGGCGGTGCTATGAAGTGCGACTCAAGGCCGATGCCGCCCCCTTTGCTCAGCGGTTGTCGGAGCTGGGCTGTTCTGCGGCGATGAGAGACGACGTGCTGATCGTGGAGCTTCCCGAGAATCGTTCACCGCAGATGCTCTGGGAGCTTGCCGCCCACCAGCACCAGCAGATTCGGCACCTCAAGCCGCAGCGCAGCACGCTTGAGGAGGTTTTCCTGAAGGCGGTGGAGTAGCCCTGTTGGCCGCCGCGATTGGCCCCGCGGTGCCGGTGGTTCGCGGCCTGGCCAGCCTTACTTGAGCGACGGAGGCCTCGTGCCCATCTTCGATCAAGGCTATCAACACTGGTCGGGGCAGTTGTCCGGCCATGGTTGGCGGTCGCTGGCCATTGCCCGGCACGGCGTGCGCGTCGGCCTGAAGGGGCGGGTTCTCCGGATGGTGCTGCTCGCCGCGTGGCTGCCGGCGCTCGCGCTGGCAGTGACCTTGTGTTTGTGGGGATTGGTGGAGCGGAAAGCGAGTTTCGTCGCATCGCTCTCGCAGTTCCTGAGCTTTTTCGGGTCGAAATTTCTCGACGATCCGCGGCACTATCGCGTGGAAATCTGGACGCTCTGCTACAGCATGTTCTTCTGGCTGCAGTTGCGCCTGGCGATGATCCTGATTCTGCTGGTGGGACCCAGTCTCATCAGTCAGGACCTGCGCTTCAACGCGCTGCCGCTCTACTTCTCACGGCCGCTACGTCGCATCGACTATTTCGTGGGGAAGCTGGGCGTTATTGCCGTGTTCCTTGGGAGGATCATCATCCTGCCGTCGCTGATCGCGTATGTGCTGGGTCTGCTTTTCAGCCTCGACATCACCATCATCCGCGACACGTTCAGGATCCTGTTGGCGAGCCTCGTGTATGGGCTGGTCATCACGCTCTCGGCCGGATTGCTGATCCTGGCCCTTTCCTCGCTTTCGCGCAATTCCCGATATATCGCGCTGTGCTGGCTGGGAATCTGGTTCGTCAGCGGCATTGTGGCCACGCTGTTGCAGGAAACGGAACGTAGCCAGCGCCGCCAGGAGGTCTATCAGCGTACGATGGAGATCCAACGCAAGCAGGTGGCTGCCAATCCGGCAGGTCGATCGCCAGATGATCGGCGCAGGCGAGATCGCCCATTGATGGATGAGCAGCGAACAGCGTGGGCGAAGATGCAGGCTGATGATCTCCGGGCATTGAAGACCTCCTGGCGGCCGATGGTTTCGTACGTCGGGAACCTGTCGCGAATCGGCCGCCAGCTTCTGGGCAGCGACCGCTGTGTGGAGTCGTTGAGCCGGCTCCTGCCGCCGGATGTGGGACAGCAGTTTCTGGTTGAGAATATGGGTCCACAGTATCCGTGGGGCTGGTCCGCCGGCGTGCTGGCCGGGCTTGTCGGAATTTCCGCATGCGTGCTGAAAATGAACATCAAGTCGCTGGACCGGCTGAAATGACGGCCGTCGTTGAGTTCCACGAGGTCTCCAAGTGGTACGGCAACGTCATTGGCCTTAACAAGCTCAGCGTCTGCATTCCGCCCGGCGTCACCGGATTGCTCGGCCCCAACGGCGCCGGCAAGTCGACCATGCTGCAACTGGCGACGGGGCAGCTTCGGCCGAGCCAGGGAACGGTGCGCGTCCTGGGCCGGGAGGTCTGGAACCGCGCGTCGCTCAACCGCGTCATCGGCCTGTGCCCGGAACAGGATGCCTTCTATGAATGGATGAGCGGCTGGGATTTTGTGCATACGTGCGCGAAACTGAGTGGAATGCCTCCCGTCGACGCACGCGACGCCACGGCCCGAACTCTCGAACTCGTCGGGATGACGAAGAACAAGGACAGGGCGGTCCGAGGCTATTCCAAGGGAATGCGCCAAAGGACGAAGCTGGCGCAGGCGCTGGTTCACGACCCCCAGGTGCTGTTCCTGGATGAGCCGCTGACCGGGACCGATCCTATCGCCCGGCGCGATCTGATGGATCTGATCCAGCGCCTGGGAGATGAAGGCCGCAGCGTGCTGGTCTCCAGCCACGTTCTTCAGGAAGTGCAGTCGCTTACGCCGAACATCATCCTGCTGAACCACGGCCGGCTCGTGGCGCAGGGGCATGTGCGCGACATTCGCGACCTGATCGACAAGCACCCGCACCACATCGTCCTGATCTGCGACGAATACCGCAAGATGGCTGGCCGCGTGCTGGCGTGGGAGGATGTGGAAGGCGTGACGGTCCTGACCAGGGAGAAGGGATTGATGGTCGAAACCCGCGCACCGGACGCGTTCTATTCGCGCCTGCCGGTATTGTCTCTGGAGGACGGCATGGCGATCAGAGAGGTGTACTCGAACGACGATAATCTGGAAGCGGTATTCAAGTATCTGGTGAACAAATGACATCGTCCTCTTCCGCCAGCGAGATCGATGTGAAGACTGCTACCGGGCGCAGCATGCACGGCAGCGGTGCATCGGGCAGCGTCCTGCGCGCGCTCTGGACGCTCGTCGTGCTTACGCTCCGGCAGCACCTGCACGGCAAACGCTGGATGATCATGGCCTTCCTGTTCCTGCTGCCGGCGGGGCTGGCCATGCTCGTGCGGGCAACGGAAAAGCATGCATTGGGCGTCGAGGTCGAATTCGTCTTTGCTTTCATGTTCATCCCGCAAGCGCTGCTGCCGCTGGTTGCGCTGGTCTACGCCTCGGGGATGATCCAGGATGAGCAGGAAGAGCAGACGATTACGTATCTGCTGGTCCGACCGATTCCCAAACCCGCGATGTACGGCGCGAAGCTGCTGGCGACGTTGATCACCACGGTTGTGCTGACGATCGTTTTCACATGCCTGACTTACGTGGCGATCTACATCGGTGCGGAATCGAAGCCCGAGGACGTCATCTTGCGCAGCCTGCGGGCGGCTTCGATTCACGCCCTCGCGGTTATCGCCTATTGCTGTCTATTTGGACTGATGAGTCTGTTCACCAAGCGCACTTTGATTGCGGGCATCATCTACGCCGCGGTATTCGAAGGCCTGCTGGCCAATCTGCCATTCGGCATTCGGCTGATTACGGTTATCTACTACGCGCGGTTGATCGCGTATCGAACCATGAAGTTCATCCTCCCCACGCCGGGGCGCGCGCAGAACATCGCCGCGGAGGCATGGAATCTCGATATACGGCTCGACCCCAGGCTGCTGGAGCATCCGCAACAAGCGACGTGTTTCGCGGTGCTGCTGCTGGGCTCGCTTATTCTCGCGCTGCTCGCCGCGTTTCTCTGCTCGCGACGTGAGTTTCACGTGAAGACCCCGCAAGCAAGCTGAGGTGCAACAGATCGGAGGCCCTACTTGAGTTTGGATTCCCAGATCTCCGCCGGGGATATCCGGCCGGGGAGCGTCTTCACCCGCTCGTATTGACGGCGCATGTACAACGCCAGTTCCGGCTGATCGCGGCGCAGGTAGTCGGGGTAGAACACGACCAGCACCGGCGGCTTGGAGACGCGGGCCTCGACTGTACGCAGCGCGGGGAGCGAATCGACGCGCGGGTCGAGGATGTAGGCGATGTAGTCCAGTCCGTAGACTACTTTGGCTTCCGCGCTGGCCATGTAGACGCCGACGACCGGCCGGTCGCCGGCGATTGCTCGGGCCTCGGCGATGGCCTCGCGGGTGGGCTGCGCGGGACGGACGATGATGTCCTGGGCACGCATGGCGAAGAAGCCGAGCGGAAGGATGACGGCGATGAGTATCCGTCCCCGATTGAGCGAGACCAGGCCGAAGACGCTGAGGATGTAGACCGGAATCAGCCAGAGCATGGCCCGAGTTTCGCCGGCCGCGGGCACGGCCAGAGGTACGAGCAGGCCCAGCAACGAGGCGACGGCAAAGGTGAGGACGACAGGCCGCAGGGCGGTCCACGACCAGACCATGCACAGGCCGGCGGCCATCACCACGACCGGGATGAGCAGATGGGCCAGGCCGTCGAGCGGGTCGCCGGCCTGGGCGCAGCGCAGGCTCTGGTCGAGAAATTGCACGTACGTCAGCGCGGGGCGCTGGGGTTGTACGAAGTAGGTGCGGGCGCCGGCGAAGAACGGGGCGTAGAGGCCGGCGGAGAGGAGGCCGGTGTTGGCCATGGCCAGGAGCCAGGGGCGGAGAAGTGCCGCCAGTGTCCTCACCGACGGTCTTTCAGGTTGCGTGCGTGGCTTCGATTCCGCCGATGAGGACACCGGCGGCACCCCGCGCGATGTCCAATGGCGCAGAAGTGCCGCCAGTGCCCCCACTGGCGGTCTTTGGCGTTGCGTGCCTGCCCGGGACTCCGCCGGTGAGGACACCGGCGGCACTTGGCGGCGAAGAAGCAGGATTGCGACGCCATGCGATGCCGCCACGAGAATGGCGATCGGGTGCGTATAGAGCGCGGCGGTCATGGCCAGCACGTACCAGCGCCAGCGGCCGGCGAAGAGCAGTTGCGTGGCGGCGATGCAGAGGCACAGCAGCAGCGCATAGCCGCGGGCCCAGCCGCTGAACGAGACCAGCCACGGATGCGACACGGCCAGCAGCGCCAGCACCAACGCCAATCGCGGGTGCTCCCGGCGCAGCGGCAGGGCCAGCAACATGCCGGCCGCGCATCCGGCCAGAACCGACGGCAGCCGAATCGCCAGCGCGCTGGCCGATCCGCCGCTGAGTTCATCGAACAGTTTGGCCAGCAGCGAGAACAGGATGTGGTTGTTGGGCGAATAGGTTCCGCTGACGATTTCGCCCCACGGACGCCAGACGGAATAG
>JBIOJL010000344.1:0-6615 GCA_044450885.1 Tepidisphaerales bacterium | reverse complement strand
GTCCTGGCGGATCGAAGTGGCGGCGAGGCTGCCGCCCGTACCGACGGTCAGAGCGCCGTTGCCGGGGGCCGCAGTGATGCTGCTGGCGCCGCCGTAGAGGGTGGTGATGCCGGAGTTGCCCAGGGCGGCCAGACTGATGCCGGGGGCGTTGGCTTGCAGCGTGCCGGCCACGGCGACGGTGGCCGTGGCAGTCGCGCCGCCCAGGGCGTTGGCATTAGTGGTGACCAGGAAGCCGGCATTGATGATCGTGCCGCCGGTCAGGCCGGTGTTGTTGCCGCTGAGGGTGAGGGTGCCGGGGCCGGTCTTGTTCACGGCCGCCGTGCTGACCATCGGGGCGGTGATGCTGTGCGCGCCGGAGATCACGTCGATGGTCACGGGGCTGGCGCCGTTGTTGAGGGTGAGGGTACCGCCGACGCCCGGGGCGATGGTGTAGGACTGCGTGGGGTTGTCGAAGATCAACCCCTGCACCGTCCTTGGCCCGTCCAGGGTGATGGTCGCCGGCGTGGTGATCTTACCCAGGAAATTGGCCGAGATCGTCGGCACCCCGCCGATCCAGTTGCCGGAGACCGGCCAGGTGCCGCCGGTGGCAAGAGCCCACTGCGGGGCGGAATAGGAGATGAGCAGATTGGTGCTGGTCGGATCGAGCGTCACGGCAAAGAGACCGCCGTTGGTGGGGTTGGCGAAGCCGGTGGAATTGACGGCGAAACTGCCAGCGTTGAAACCCGAGATGCCGCCGGCGGCGTGGATGAAAGCCCAATTCTGATCGCGGTTGGGGTCGAAGTTGGCGGCCGGGGCGGGGTTGTTCGCGGCATCCAGCGAGTCGATCTCGACCGTGAAGACACTGTTGGCGGTGGTGCCGGCATTGATGCCCAGCGCACCCGACAGCGTCAACTGGTCGTAGCCGACGCCCGGCGCGCCCGTGGCGTTGGTAATTTCAAAGACATAGCCGCCGCCGGAGCCGAGCGTACACGACTGGGCCGTCGCCAGGCCGGGCGAGTTGCCCGGCGAGAACTTGCCGCCATCGTTGACGTTCACCACGCCGAACGCGCCCGAGCCCTTAGTCAGCGAGCCGTAGTTCACGTTCGTGGTGCCGTTGATGGTTCCGTTGTTGACCAGCAGCGCCCCGTTGAGTTCCAGCGTGGTGCCGTTGAGCAGTGTCAGCGTGCCGCCGGGGCCGGCCTTGGAGCCGATGTAGATGCGCGAACCGCCGCCGGAGGTCAGGTTCGACACGTCGTTGGACAAGACCGCTCCGGGGTTGATGGCGATGATGCCGTTGTTGCCGAAAGAATCGGCGGCCAGGTTGTTGTTGACGATCAGATTGGCCGTGCTGGCGTTAAGCCCGCCGCTCCAAGTGCTGGCGGCGTTGATGGTGATATTGCCCGAGTTGGTGAGGTTGTACAGGGGCGTGGGGGCGTTGATCAGCACATTGGCCCCGGGCAGCGGCGAAACGCCGGTGAGCGCAGTGCCGGTGGAGATGATGTTGGTGCCCGGTCCGCGCAGGAAGCCGCCGTTGAGAATCGTGTTCGTGTAGGTCACCGACATGCCGGAATCCACGCCGATCGAACCGGAATTGAGCGAGAACGCCCGGCCCGATGTGCTGGTTGTCGACGTGAACTGGATCCGCGCGCCGAAATTGACAGTCACCGGGGCCAGTGGTGCGCCCAGGGCCGCGTCGCTGGCGGGGGCCAGCACGCCGCCGTTGACGACCAGTCCGCCGCTGACGTTGTTGGTGCCGGTGATGCGCAGAGTCCCCGTGCCGGTCTTGGTCAGCACCGTGCCCGGCGTGGTTTCGGTAATCGGATTCGTCGAAGCGTTGATCGTGTAAACGACGCCTGGATCGGTGTTGATCGTGGCGTTACCGGCGAGGACCAGCGGGCCGGCCAGAACACCGGTGGTTCCCGCAAGGGCGTGGATCGCGCCGGCACCGGCGACGCCGTTCCCAATAACGTTCAACGTCGATGTCGCCGTGAAGTTGCTGGGCAGTTCGATCGTCTCGCCCACCGGGCAGGTAACAACCAGCGTCGCCGGCGTCGCCGCCGCACTACCCAGTTGAACGGCCCCGGCAGCGATGGTCAGGTTCAGGTAATTGGCCGCGCCGGTCAGGTAGAGCGTCTGGCTGCCCACCTTGGTCAGTGTTCCCGGCCCGTTGATCGGGCCGCTGAGCGTAAGCTGGCCCGCGGAAACGCCGATGCTTGAATTGGTTTGCAGCGTGATCGGACCCATCCAGTTGTTGTTTCCCGCGGTGTTGAGCAGTGCTCCGGCACTGGCAATTCCGGTGGAATTCAGGTTGAGCGTGCGGTTGAATGAGGAATTGCCGGAGATTTCCAGATCCGCGCCGCTGGCCGTGACCGTGATCGGCGCGGCGGGTGGGATCACCGAATCGGTGTTGATTGTTACAGTTCCCGCGTTGACATTCAACGCGCCAAAGCTGTTGGTCTGGCTGGTCAATACGAGCTGGCCCGCGCCGATCTTGCGCACGGTGAAGTTGCCCAGGATGTTGCCGGCGACGGTGAGCGTTCCCGCGGCGACGCCGATCGAGGAATTCGACTGCATGACGATCCCGCCGTTCCAGCCGGTGACGCCGGAAGGACTGGAGAGAGCACCCTGCAGCGGAATCTGAGTGCCATAGCTATAGCCATCGCCATTGATATAGAGAAAACGCAAGGGCGCGATGCCTGGTTCGATCTCCAGCGTGGCGCCGCTCTGCACCGTCGTCACGTCACCCGAGGGAATCCCATTGGCCGAACCGACGCCGAGAATCCCGGCCGACACGGTGATCGGCCCGGTGAAAGTGTTGTTGCCGGAAAGGGTGGTCCTGCCGCCGCCGACTTTGGTGATGCCATAGGCAGACCCTCCATCGCCGATGTTGCCCGAAATAATGCCGGCCTCGTCGGTGTCGGTGCCGAGTGTTGTATTGCCCGTGAGCGTGACAGGACCACTCCAGACGGCTGCGATGCCAGTGTTCTCGTTCAAGACGAACGCGGCTGTCGATGTCGTGGATGCGTTCCCGGTCCCTGCAACCGAGATCGAGCGGTCGCTGGTTCCGTTGGTGAGAGTGAACGTCGACCCGCTGGAAACCACGATACCCGAAGAGCTGCCCACACCCGGCCCGGTGGATTCGAAAGTGCCGTAATTCACGTAGATATGGCCGGAAAACGTGGGTGAGGGACCGGTCACGGTGAGCTTGCCGGAACTGAACAGCGAGCCGATCTGCGTCAGGTCGCCCCCGCCCGCGAGGCCTTCGACGAAGAGATCATCCGTGGCGTTGATGCTCGAAGCAGTGGCCACGGTGACCGTCCCCAGCGACGAATACCCCGAGGACTCAATGGCGCCGGTTGATCCGAACAGCAGTCCGAGGTTGACGCCGTTGCCGTTGATGGTGACATTGGTCGGCCTGCTTACTGTCGCAACCGAGTCCAGAAAAGCAGTGTTCAGATTGAGGTAGGTCCCCGACGCGACATTGATCGTGTGGGCCATCGCCTGGTTTATCGCAGAGACGTTGGGCACGTTGAAGTTCTGGATGGTGACGTAGCCCTGGTTGATGTTGAGAGTGCCGGTCCAGAGCGGGTCGGTGTAGGGGGTGAAATACGCGTAGTTGGTCGAATGATCGAGCGCCGATCCCTGGATCGTCACGGGGCCTGGCCCACCCTTGTCGATGGTCAGGTTCGTTGCCCCGGCGGGCTGGTACATCTGGCAGGCGAGCACCAGGGGTGTGGTTCCGTAGTTCGTCCACTGCCCGCTGGACCCGAGGAAGATGGGCGTCTGGATGGTTTGCTGCACCTGACCCGTGAGGTTGAAGCGGATGATGCTGCCGGTGGCGAGGTTGATACGGGCGGAGTTGTAACTATTACCGTCGGAGGCATCCTGGATGGTGAAGCCCGTGGCCGTTTCGATAACCAGGGAATGGCAGAGGTAGTCGGTGGTGGAATTGTCCGGCCAGATGTTGGTGCCCGATGCAAAGAAGTTTGTGGTCGACAGGTTGCCGAAATAGATGTCATCCGCTGACGAGGACGGCAGGTTGTTCGGAGACCAGTTGGCAGTGTCCGACCAGTCGGCGGTGGAGCTTGGATAGTGAGTTCCGCCACCAACCCAATAGTGGGTCGTCGCGGTCGCCTGTCCCGCGACAAGAAGACCGGCCGCCGCCGCCAGGCATGCCCTGCGCGTCAGGCGGTTTCGTCTGCGGCGGTTCCAGTTGCCCACAACGTCGACGCGCGTGCGATGAAAACGGAACATGAATGATCCTCCGTTCTGAGAACAGCCGACTGCCATTCTGTCGTACTGATATCTTTCGCTGGAGCGCCCGCCCGCGCCGGCCACCGCAACGGGCTCGCAACGGTGGATTATTGGACCCCTGCTTCGACGCAGGCAAGGGATTTGGAGATTTGTCGAACTGAAGTGTGTGACAATTCGATTAGATTCCGACATCGCCCAGCCTAACACTTGCCTTCATGGGGGATTTTCTCTAATCTATCATTACTCGGGCGCAGGCCGGAGGGAAATACGACCGTATGGGCCAGAAACTGCTCAATTACGATGTGCTCGCACGCCTTGGCGAAGGCGCCGGCAGCGTTATCTACCTGGTCAGCGATCCCGTCACCAGCCACATCTTCGCACTCAAACACGTCGTCCGCGAAGACGCCAAAGACATCCGCTTCGTCGAACAGATGCAGCAGGAGTTTGACATCTCCAAGCAGTTCAACCATGTCAACCTGCGCAAAACCTACGAACTCAAGATCAACAAACGCATGCTCCTGAAGGTCACCGAGGCGTTCCTGCTCATGGAATACGTCGATGGCAAGGCCCTGGACGTGCGGCCGCCCCGCAGCATGATCGAGGCTCTGGACACGTTCATCCAGTCGGCCCAGGGGCTGCACGCCATGCACAATCTGGGATATGTCCACTGCGACATCAAGCCCAACAACATCCTCCGCACGGAGGACGGCATGGTGAAGGTGATCGACTTCGGGCAGTCGTGCAAGATCGGCACCATCAAGGAACGCATCCAGGGAACTCCCGACTACATCGCGCCGGAACAGGTCCACCGCCGCCCGGTGAGCCACAAGACCGACATCTTCAACCTCGGGGCCACCATCTACTGGACCATGACCGGCAAGAACATCCCCACGCTCTATACCGCCGGCCGAGGCGACAACGCCTTCGTGGTCGCCGAGCGCATCCAGTCGCCGAGCGAACTCAACCCGCAGGTTCCGCTGCCGCTCTCGAATCTGGTCATGGACTGCGTCGTCCCCCGGCCCGAGAAACGCCCGGCCAGCATGGAGAACGTCATCAGCCGGCTGGAACTGGCCAAGCACCAGATTCTCCACCAGCAGAACCCGCAGAAGCCTCCCGTGGAAGATGCCCATCTCGACGACGACGAGGAAATGCGGCACCCGGAAGGCCAACAGAACAGCGAACCGTAGAGGGCGTGCCGATGTTCCCGGGAGTCTGTAGCCGCGATCGCCGATCGCCGTCTTGGCCGTTTGTAGCCGCGATCGCCGATCGCGGTCCCGGCCGTTTGTAGCCGCGATATTCGATCGCGGCCCCGGCCGTGCAGGAACATGGCCCTCCCGGACTTGTGGCCGCGCCCACGGTGGATCAGCGCGATGCCAGTGCGGAGCGAGACATGGTTCGACGACTTCTGTTCTCATTGGTTGCCCTGCTGTGGCTGCCCGCCTGCGCCCAGATCCCGGCCGGGTTCCCGACCACACAACCGTACAAACCCGTCACCTACCAGCACCTCGAGCGCACCAATCCCCCGCAGCACCTGCACGTTCTCACCATCGACCTGGCCGACCCCTCCGTCGCCATCCGCGTCGTCCCCGCCGGCGAAGCGCCCCAGCCGCCCGACAACGCCTGGCCGACCACACTGCTTCAGACATCCGACGTCGCCGCCCGCGAGCACTTCGACATCGCCATCAACGGCGACTTCTTCGCCGGGCGCGACAAACGCCTGGTGGCCGGCAAGGAATTCGCCTGGTTTAAGGGCAACGCCTCGCGTCCCATCGGCCCGGCCATGACCGATGGCAAACTCTGGCACACCGGGAACAGCTACGCGCTCGTCGTGCGCCAGTCGGGAGGAGTCTCCATCGAACGCCTCGACGCGGTTCCCGCCGATGCCCGGCAGATCGTCGGCGGCAACCCCATGCTCGTGCAGAACGGCCGGGCCGTCGCGCCGGCCACGGTGGCCGCTCCGCGCACCGCCGTCGGCCTCGACAGGGAAGGCAAGCGACTGACGCTTCTGGTCGTCGACGGCCGCCGAGCCGACTATTCCGCCGGGCTCACATTCCCGCAACTGGCGGCCGAGATGGTCAAACTCGACTGCTGGACCGCGTTGAATCTCGACGGCGGCGGCTCGACCACGCTGGTGATGCGCGACCCCGCCACCGGCAAGCAGCACGTCATCAACCGCCCCTCCGACGGCCACGAGTTGCCCCTGTCGCCGTCGCTCGAGCGGGCCGTCTGCAACGTCGTGGGGATCACGACCCGCCGTTGATTGCCCGCCAAAGAGAATCAGTAACCAACAACGAATCCCAATTCGGTGTGATCGTGGCGCCCGCCCCCCCCACGGCCGGGCGGACGGTGGATTTCCCCCGCCAGGGGGCGGCGGCAACCAGG
>JBIOJL010000343.1:0-6615 GCA_044450885.1 Tepidisphaerales bacterium | reverse complement strand
GCTATATTCCCGCCATGCCGCTTTTCCACAAACGTCCCGATGGGGCCTACCAGGCCCACAACGCCACGGTCTGCGGCGACGTCACCGTCGGCGCGCAATCGAGCTTCTGGTTCAACACCGTCGTCCGCGGCGACGTCGCGCCCATCATCATCGGCCAACGCGTCAACGTGCAGGATGGCGCCATGATCCACTGCGACCATGGCGTGACCAACGTTATCGAGGACGACGTCACCGTCGGCCACGGGGCCATCGTTCACGGCGCGTTCGTCGGCCGGGGTTCGCTCGTCGGCATGCACGCGACCATCCTGGGCCGGACGAAGATCGGCGCGGAATGCCTGATCGCGGCCGGCGCGGTGGTGCCGCCGGGACTGGTCGTGCCCGATCGGCATGCGGTGATCGGAGTTCCCGGAAAGATCGCCCGGCCACTCAAGGAAGACGAACTCAAGTACATCCGCTGGCTGTTCGGGCATTACGTTGCCCTGGCCGAGAAGTACGTGGCCGGCGCATTCGATCCCGTCGCAGCAGGGTGACGGACAGCGCGACCAGCCACGACGACGCCACAGGCTCGGGGACTGCAACAGTGGCCGCGGATTGTTCTTGTCCCGTGTCAGCCGGCGCGAGCGGCGCCCCGTCAAGCGCCGGGCCGAAATGCATGGCTCCTCCGTTGCCAATATAAGCGGCGACAACCGCGTAATCATCCGGCGTCACCAGGCCATCGTGGTTCACATCCCCTTCGAACCATGTGCCCGAGCTGCCCTGGTGGGCCACGATGTTGGCGAAATCCGTCGCATCGACAACGCCATCGAGATTCACGTCGCCGCGGAGCGCCGAAATCGCCAGCAGTTGGCAGTAGTCGCCGTTGGGTGAAAACAGGGGTTCGCCGCGCCAGTCCGTCTGATGTAGCAGCGCGTTGTCCACGACCGCCACCGTCCGGCCAGCGCCGGCGGAGTTGGCCGTCAGCAGATCGGTCCGCACGAGTTGCCCGATGGCGACGGCCGGCGGCGCCCCGGTGTAGAACAGAATCACGCAGCCGAGACCGATGTCGAGCTGCGCGCCGGCGTCAATCGAAAGAGCATTGGTGACCACCATCCCGTTACCGTTGATGAACGCCCATCCACCGGTCATCTCCAGCGAATCCAGGTGTTGCGTGCCGTCCAGTTCGACGGCGGCTGCGTTGCGGACCTTGAGTGCCGGGCGCGAGACGGCGCCGGCATCGGAGGTTATTCGCAGCATTCCGCCGGCGGCGATGATCCACGCGCCCGGGTCGAGTTGGAGCGAGCCGCCGAGTTCCGCGGTGCCGGCGGCGTTGTAGAAGGCGTTGGCGAGATGCAGCGTGCCGCCGAGGTGCTCGAACGTGCCGGCGTTGTAGATGGTGTCCGCGTCGAGCGTGCCGCCGGTCTTGCGGAACCGCCCGGCCTGCGACTCGCCGCCCACGACCATCGATCGCACCTGGAGCACGTCCTGCGACTGGCGAAGAAGCATCGCACCACCACCGGTCGCATCGATGGCCAGCCGCGCCAGGCGTATCGCCGCTCCTTGGCCGGCGGAGTAGTCGATGGTGCGCGGCGCGCCGTCGGCGCCGGCCAGCGTCACATCCGCGCCGTCGCCCGGCATGGCCGCCGTGGTCCATTGCGCGGCGTCATCCCACCGGCCGGATGCGCCGCTCCATCGCGACATCGGAGGCGCGACGGTGAAATCATCCCGCAGGGTGGGCGTGCGGGTCCAGAACTCAAAGTGCATCGAATCATCCGCAGCGGTGACCTTCATGGCCCCGTAGTTGTCGTTGTAGCGCAACTGGCTTTCCGGCAGGGGGGTCGCGTCGAAAGGATACAGGGAGAAGCCGCCGACGCCGTTCACGAAGCAGGGGATTCCATCCACGCTCAGCCGCTCGTAGGTGTGCTCGTGCCCGGCCAGAACCACGGATGCGCCCCACGGGGCAAACGGCCACTGCATCCATGTCGAGTCGCCATGCCACGCTCCCGAGGAGTACGGCGCATGGTGCAACGTGACGACCTTCCATCGCGCCGGAGAAGCGGCCATGGCCTCGCGCAGCCAGTCCGCCTGCTTCGATCCGATTTCCGCTCCGTCGGGTTCTTCGAGGTTGCTGTCGAGCATGAAGAAATCGGCCGGTCCCTGCGAGAACATGTAGTATCGCTCGTTGCCGGGCAGGTCGAAGAAGTCGTAATAGGGCTGGGCGTTGGCGGTGAAGTAATCGTGATTGCCAGGCACGGGAAAGAACCGCCGGGTCGGCGAGCCGGCCCCATATGCGCCCTGGTAGTTGTAGATGTACTCGTGGTAGTCGCGGCCGATGTTCGTGTCGATGGTGTCGGCCCCGCCGAGCAGGTAGTTGTTGTCGCCGGCGGTGATGATGAAGTCGGGGTTCCACGATTTGACGAGGTTGGCGACGTCGGTCTCGGCTGCTGTCCCCGAACCGTAGTCGCCGATGACGCCAAAGGTCACGGGGCCGGCACCCCACGCCGCCGGGGCCGCCAGCGCCAGGACGGCAAATACATGAAGGCAATTCGGCCGGTTCAAAGCAACCTCCAGCGGCGACGGATCGGCATCTTAATGCAATCGTAACCGGCATGCACGGGAAATCTGGAGATTGAAGGGTGTCGGGGGTGGAGCGTCACAGGTGAAACCGGACACCCCGGCCTATTCAGGGGTAATCGCCGGAAATATAGTGTTGGTGTGTCTTCTCCACCGGATGAAAAACCGACCGTTCTGGACTACCAGTCGCCGACCGCACCGCCGGGTGGTGCATCGGGATCGCAGTTGGTGGGTTTGGGAGTGCTGCATTTCGTCGCCAGTGCCGTCTCGCTCGTCTTCACTCTGTTACTGCTTGTCTTGAGCATCCGTGTCGCAGGAATGCATATGTACGAGCCCCGGGACATTGAGACCATGATCACGGTTATCTGTTTTGCACTGACGGCCGCGATGGCGGGCCTGACATGGCTGTATTGTTGCATGGGCATCTGGCTCTGTCGCCAACTGCGGCTGAAGGCATGCCGGATCGGCGCGGCAATCACTGTGATCGTGATCCCCTTCGGCAGCATTCTGTCGGTGTGGACAATGATTGCGCTCCACCGGCCCGGGGTCGCGACGTTGTTCGATCGAAGCGAGGCCGGAGCCATTTAGTGCATGCGGCCAGAGCCGTAGGCCGCACTCACCGCCCAAAGTCAGCATTGTATCGACGCAGCAGATTCTCAACGTCATTCGGCACGATGTATATCTTCCCGCGAATCTGCTTCGTTTCCCCCGGTTTCAGGCCGCCGATGCGGAAGTCGGAATGCAGGCAGCGGGCAACGCCCTGGAACAGTTCCTGGTACGGCTCCCACGCGGTGGCGAAAATCAGCTTGTCGTCGGCCGAGAAACAGCCGATCAGACCGTTGCTCGGCTTGAGCGTGCTCAGGGGACGCGGATTGACGTCGGCCGGGTCGACGCCGGGGCCGGGCCAGACCTGGCCGGGCGTGTAGCGCGCTTCGGTTGCCCAGGGCGGCGTGGGCATGCGGTTGAGTTTGCCATCCATGAAGATGAAGCACTTGGGAAGATAATCGTCGATGTTCTTTCCGGTGTCATCAAAGCCGGCGAATCGGCCGAGGCGCACGCAGGCCTGGGCCCACTGGGCGGCCGATTCGGCGGCCGTGGGGTTGCGGGCGGTCAGGCGGAAATCCACCGCATCATCCGTCGCGGTGATGACATGGTCCACCACCACGCCGTCGTCCAGCGTGCATTGCAACTCCATCCGCCGACGGTCGGCCGACAGCGAAACCAGCCGCGTTTTGTGGCCGATGACCGTCTGCTTTATCCAGTCGGCATCGTGCGATTTGCCGCGGCAATAGGCTTCGAGATAGTTGATGCGCAACTCGTGGCCGGGAATCTGGGCCGCATTGAGGATGAGCCAGTTGTCGCGCCGGTTGAGGATGATGTTGGACTTGGCGGGCGCCTGCCAGGAGCGCGGCGTGGGTAGCGGCGGGGTCTTGCCGTCGAGTCGGGCCAGCACATAGGCCAGGCCGTCGAGATTGTCTTGCAGGCGCAGTTCGGCATCCGCGTCGGAATGGTTCATGATGGCGACCGGGCCACGCCAGCCGGAGCGGCGGAGTTCGCCGATGATCTTCAGGTCCAGGTCGCCCTGGCCGATGGGGACCACGCCCATGCCGATGCGATCCCCGGCCGGGATCGAGCCGTTGAGGTTGATGGCCAGTAAATGCGGCTTGATCTTGCCGAGCACCTCGGCGAACCGATCCAGTTCGTCGTGGGCGTGATTCAGGTTGTAGATGATGCCGACGTTCGGCTTCTTCAGGCGGTCGATGACGGCAAGCTGGTTCTCGGGAATGCCGAACCAGCCGTCGTGGTTGTATAGCGCCACGCTGCAGCCGATTTCGGCGGCCGCATCGGCGATGGGCGCGATGCGGGCGCATTCGGCCTCGACGCGGGCCCGTTGTTCGCGTTCATCCTTGACCGGCCCGCCGCCGCCCATGACCCAGAGTTGCGTGCGGATGCGGCGATCCTTGAGCACCTTGAGAATCTGCCGCGCATCGTTGTCGAGCGTGGTCGGGAACCAGACGGCCGTGAGTTCGATATGCCGAGCCTGCAGCTCGGTGATTTCCCGATCGAAGGCCGGCAGGTGCTGCGCCCGCCAATCCCAGGCGAGGCGGTGAATGCCGAGTTTGTCGAGCATTTCGGCGCGTTGCGCCGGAGTTCGCTGGTCCTTGTCGAAGGGCACGATGCACCAGGCGACGAGGTTCTCCCGGTCGAAGAGCCCCGGCTCGGCCCCACGGGCAAGGACAGCGGAAAGAAGCAGCAACGCCGCAAGGAGGTGGCGGGGAAGCATCCAGGCATTCTATCGCAGGAGACCGGGGAGGGAACAGTTGGGGAGCGACAGGGTGATCGCAGGCACGGAAGAAGTGCCGCCAGTGTCCTCACTGGCGGTCTTTGGCTTGTCTGCACATTCCGCCGGTGAGGACACCGGCGGCACCACATGCGATTGTCTTGGACGGAGCGTGAATAGCGGCCGGCGCTGGTCGGCGATGCCATCGTTCCAAACCCGACCCAGCTTTATAGGTGCGAATCCCGCGCCCGGCGGTAGGCTGCGTGCGATGCTCATCAACACAGGAGATCGGCCATGACAGACACAGGATATTTCGTCGGTTGGGGAACGCTGGCGCTCATCAACGCGGGACTGGCTCAGCCCAGAGGACGGAGCGGCCTGGCGTGGTGGCTGATTTCGCTCTTCCTTGGTCCGCTGGCCACGCTGCTGCTCGTGGCGTTGCCGGAAGTGTCGCCCGGACGCGGGACGTGACGCGGGTTTGTTGGAGTTGACCAAGAACAACCGGTGCGATTCCGGGTGCCAGGCGTGGCACGCGCAGGGCTGTTGCAGGTGGCAGGGCCGACACTCGTCGGCCGCCTGCGCCAACAGGAGAACGCGCGACGAGGACGTCGGCCCAACTTTCGCTACCATCTCCTCCGCGTGCAGTTGCCACCTGGCACAAGGTTGGCAAGTGCCGGTCGAAGAATGCCGGTGGGGGCACCGGCTCTACTTCTTATCGAGAAATTCCCGCAGCGCCGCCAGCTTGTCGCTGTTTATCAGGTCCACGCCGGCCGACTGCATCGCCTTCCATCCGGCCGGGTTGTCGGGGATGGACCAGAAACGGATGCGGCGATGCTGCTCGTGGGCTTTGCTCACCAGGGCCCTGAGCTTGTCCATTTCCTCGGGCGGCATTTCGCCCTGGCCGCGCCATTTGAAGCTCTGGGTGAAGTTGCTGCTGATCCAGGGCGTGAGCGTGGCCGGCGGATTGGATTCGAGGTCGGGGAGGCGGCCGTCGATGAAGGCCAGACGCTCCTTCTCCGCGGCCAGCATTTCGATGGGCCGGTTGCCGGAGAGGATGATGGTGACGGCCTTTTCCTCGACCTTGCCGTCGGCGTAGCGGGTGAGGATGTCGGCGTATTTCTGGAAAACGGGACGCAGGGCGGCGTAGAGGGCGGGGCCGTCGGTCTTGAGGTCGACCAGCAGGGTGATGGTCGGGCCGTCGCGATAGACCCGGCCGCCGTTTTCCTTGATCCGCTGGGTCAGCGGAACGAGGTAGAGCGACTCGAGCGTCCGGCCGGGGCGGAGGCCGATGGGGGTGTGGGCGACGAGGAGCTGGCCGCCGACGAGGTAGATGTCGGCCTCGACCGAGCAGAAGCCGTGGTCGAGGGCGTCAAAAAGGGGGCGGGGCTGCTCGTAGTCGTTGTGGGAATGGACGTTGGTGAGCGGCCGGGGAGCCGGGGCGGCGGCCAGAAGGAGCAGCAGGGACAGAAATGACGCTGCTGAAAGAGGCTGTTTTGGCGGGAAAGTGGGGCCGACGCCCTCGTCGGCACGGTCCGTGAACGTGGTGCGACGATGCCAGTGAGGGCACCGGCACCACTTCTTCAGCAGCAACACGAATTGGTTTCGCATGCGGAGAGAGTACACCGGGGACCCCGTTGGGGGCAATCGCGAAATGGCGGAAAGCCCGAGGGTAGGGCGGTTTTGCCGAAACCGCCGAGAGGAACGGACGCGGCGGGCGCGGCAACACGGCGCGGGTAGGGGCCCCGCGGCGAGCGGTCCCCACCCCAGGCTCATATAAACAAAAG
>JBIOJL010000342.1:0-6627 GCA_044450885.1 Tepidisphaerales bacterium | reverse complement strand
TCGACGGAGTGAATAGGTTGACGTACAGCCCGCCGGAATCCTTGAAGTAGCTCAGGTCGTGCAGATCCGCCACCGCTTGCGGCCGGGTCCCGGTGCAGCAGGTCCAGCCGGTATCGCTGTTACGCTTGACGCCGCCGGAAAGGTTGTAGTCGGCGTAGTAGCACACGCGGCCGTCGGCGTTCATGTGGATGCCGGCGCCGATCCCGTTGAAAACGAGCCGCTCCACCCAATCGCCATACTTGGCGTCGCCGGTGAAACAGATCAAGCGCTTGGCCATCTTGAACGCCGCCCACGAGCCGCATTGGGTCTCGAAGGTGTTATGCGTCGTGCCGAGGCGCGCGATAAGTTCGGGCCGGGCGAGCAACTGCTCATCGGGGCCGAAGCCGCCCGTGGCGAACATCTGGTTGGCTTCGAGGTAGTCGTAGGCGTTCTTCAGGATATCCAGGTAACGGGGTTCGCCCTTGACGATGTAAGCGGCGGCCGCTCCGCCGAGCGTATTTACGTGGCTGTAGGCGTGGTATGCCTTGATGCGCTCGCCGCTCGGCCGCGGACCGAGGGGATCGCTCTTGTTCGCGTAGAAACCCCAGTAGTCGCTGTATTCCCACACCTCGGCAAAATCGCGGTACTTGGTGTCTCCGGTGGCCAGGTACGCCCGGTACAGGTTCTCGCTCAGCGTGTACCATTCCGTGGCCGTATCATTCACGTTTCGGGTGCGCTTCAGGTTCTTGATGGCCCAATCGGTGATCCGGCTCAAGTGTGACAGAGCTTCCTTGTTTCCGCAGTAGAGGTACGCGTCGATCAAGCCCCAGAGCATCTTGTCGTAGATGTAGTGCGGCGCGTTGGGCTTTCTGGAGTAGAAGAAATACCCGTCGGCTTCGATGCACTTGGCCCACTCGGCCAGCAGCGTGTTGACCTTGTCGCGGCAGGCGGGATCGCCGCTGGCCGCGTACATGCGGGACAAACCCGAGATGATCTGGCCGAAAACGTGGAAGACATCGCCGCCATACCATCCACCGAGGTCGGCTCCGGGCGCTGGCAGACCCGCGCGCTGCCGGAATCCCTTCAGCAGGTCGTCGTTGGGAATGCGCAGGTAGTCATCGCGAACTTCATCGAACAGCAGCCGCAGCCGGCCCTCATCCAGCCGCACGCCGCGATAGTTGAAAGTTTCGAGCACCGGCTTGCCCTTGGGAACGGGTGGTTCAGCCGCAGATGCGGGAGCGACGCCGGCGAAGAAGCATGAAATCGCGGCAAGAATCGCCGCGACGGCTCGCGCCGGTGATGAAAAGAGATGCGGCATCCTGTGACCTCCTGGCGCGCAAGACTCGGAGAGGACGAATTCGCAAGATCATAGGTCAAAGCGACCGGCACTCAAGGTTGTGTCACATCTTATCCACAGAGCCCGAAACCTCCCAGCCGCGTATTTCTTCCAGGGCTTCGGCGGGCGTTTGCACGTTGGCCAGGCGCTTGCGAAGCTCGCGGTTCTGGAGCAGGCGGCCGGCCTTGGCGAGGATCTGCAAGTGCGTGGCGGCTCCTGTGGCGGGCGAGAGCAGCATGAAAACGACTTCGATCGGGTGGTCGGTCGCAGCGTCGAGGACTCCCGCCTGAGTAACGCCCAGTGCGATGCGCGCATCCGCCAGGCCTTCGATCCGGGCGTGCGGAAGAGCCACGCCCTCGTTGAGGAAAGTCGATCCCGAGGCTTCGCGTTCACGGAGTTTGGCGAGAATCGTGTCGGCGGTCAGGCCGGCTCCGTCAGACATCGACCGCGCCAATTCTTCGAGGATCGTTTGCCGGTTGACCGGATCATCCCAGATCACGATCCGTTCCGGTGTAAGCAATCCGCCGATCGAATTGCGGTCGGGCGCCGCCGCGGCATGTTCCGCCGGCGTGGACTCGGGCGGCAGCTCGGCGGTGGGCTCTTCCTCGGGTTGGGCATCGACGACGATCACGGTTACGCCGCCGCAGCGGTGGATCAACTGCTGGGCCACGCTCTGCCTCCCCATGATGCGCCGCCACCACGGCAGCGGGCGCGGCCGGCCGATGACGATGTTCCCGACGCGATACTCGCGCGCGAAACGCAGAATCGTGTCGGCGATGTCCTGTCCTTTGAAGGTGAAGACCGTGGCGCCAAGCTGGTTGGCCAGGGTCAGGGTGTCGGATAGCAACCGCTGGGTCCGGGCGTCGATGGCGGTCGGCTCTTCGCTGGGTGTCTGCACGTAGACCGCATACCAGTTGCGGTTGAGCCGGCCGGCCAGGCGCGAGCCGTAACGCAGGAGTTTGGCGCTGTTGGGCCCGCGGGATGAGAGGCAGACCATGACCTGCTCGGAAGCGCCCGAGTCGGCCGGCCCCTCCGTCTTCACCTCGCGCCGCTTGAAGTCCAGTTGCGAGGCAACCTCGCGAAAAGTCAATTCGCGAAGGTGCTCCAGGTTGGAGTTGGTGAAGAAGTTCTGCAATGCCGCGACCGCGCGATCCTTGGGGTAGACCTTGCCCTCGCGCAGCCGGCGTTGCAGATCCTCGGCGGCCAGGTCGATATTGACCACGACGTCCGCCTCGGCCAGCACCGAGTCCGGAACGCGCTCGCGCACTTTGACGCCCAGAAGCTGCTCGACGGTGTTGTAGAGGCTTTCCAGGTGCTGGATGTTCATGGTCGAGATGACGTGAATGCCGGCGGCGATGATCTCCTGCACGTCCTGATAGCGCTTGGGGTTTCGGCTTTCCGGCGCGTTGGTGTGGGCCAGTTCATCGACCAGCACGACCTGCGGCTTGCGGGCAAGGATGGCATCGACGTCCATTTCGTCGATGGTGATCCCGCGGTACTCCATCGTACGGCGGGGGATTACTTCGAGGCCTTCGACGAGCCTGGCGGTTTCCGCGCGGCCGTGGGTCTCGACGAGCCCCACCACGACGTCGATGCCGTCGGCCCTGAGCCGGCCGCCTTCGGTCAACATCTGGTAGGTCTTGCCGACTCCCGGGCCGTAGCCGAGGTAAACCTTGAGCCGTCCCCGCTGGGAGCGGCGGATCAACTGAAGGAAACTGGCGGCGCGATCTTCAGGCATGGTGTAAAACGGGTCGCGGGGAGCGATGGCAAGAACTCCCCGCGACCGAAACGGGTCAACGCTACTTTGGGGCGACTGGTTGCGTGGTCGGCGACGCCACGGTCGTGGGGCCGGGGGGAACGGTCTGCGGGGACTTGGCGTCCAGAGCCAGATTCAATCTGAGAACATTCACGCCCGCATCGCCGAGAATGCCCAGGCTGGGGCTGTCGGTACAGGCATCGATCAATTCCTGGACCTGGACCTCGGTCAGCTTGCGTTCGCGGGCGACGCGAGGCTTCTGCAGGATTGCGTTCGCGGTGCTGATGTGCGGGTCGAGGCCGGAGCCGGAGGCGGTGACCGCATCTCCGGGGATCAGCGTCGCGAAATCGGCGGCAATCAGAACCTCCCGGTCGGGCTTGTCGGTCGGGGGATGCGGGAAGGCATCGATCAGGGCGACGTCGTTCAGATTCCCCTGGGCATCCTGGAACTTGGCCAGCGGCACTTCGGTGCGCGTTCCGTCCGGCTTGACCGTGTAGAGCTTGAAGGCAATCCCGTTCTCGGATGCGTAGTGAATGGTGCGCAGGCGGATGCCGTCGGCCGCGACGGTTTCGGCCGGCTGGGTCGTGGGCTGCGTGGTGGGTTGCGTCGTGGGCTGGGTGGTGGGCACCTGGGTTTGGCCGTTGATCAGCTTGTCGCTCAACGGGCCGAGATTGCTGCCACCGGAGTTGTCGGCCGCGTAAGCGCTTTCATTCGACGTGGAGGCCGCCGACGGACGGGAGTGGAAATACCCGGGCGCGCCGAAGCTCTGCCCCAGCAGCGCCGACCCGACGGCGTCCTCGTCCTTGGTGGTCGGAGTTCCATCCTTCTTGAGCAGCGAACCGTTGGCCTGGTTGGGAAACGCGACCTGCGCGATTCCCCAGACCACCAGCGGGTAGACGCCGCAGCAAAGGATGGTAAGAACCACCGTTGCGGCGATCGACGACCAAAGGTGCCCAAGGAGCGATCCACCGCTTTGTGCGGCGGCATCGGGGTTGTGGGATCGATCAATTTCTCTTGTGTTGTTGTTCATGGCATGCTCCAGTTACGGTCATTAGACGATGTGGCGTACCAGCAGGTCAATGAGCCAGATTCCCGGGAACGGCACGATGATACCACCCAGGCCGTAGATCAGCAGGTTGCGGCGCAGAATGACCACCGCCGGCGCCGGGCGGAACTTGACGCCTTTGAGGGCCAGCGGGATCAGGGCGATGATGATCAACGCATTGAATATCACGGCGCTGAGAATCGCGCTGTGCGGCGAATGCAGCTTCATGATGTTGAGTGGCTCGATTTGCGGGAAAGCGCCCACCAGCATCGCCGGGATGATGGCAAAGTACTTGGCCACGTCGTTGGCGATGCTGAACGTGGTCAGCGCGCCACGGGTCATGAGAAGCTGTTTGCCGATTTCGACGACCTCGATCAGCTTCGTCGGATTGGAATCCAGGTCCACCATGTTGCCGGCTTCCTTGGCGGCCTGCGTGCCGGTGTTCATGGCGACACCGACGTCCGCCTGGGCGAGCGCGGGGGCGTCGTTGGTGCCGTCACCGGTCATGGCAACCAGGTGGCCGGCCGCTTGTTCCTTCTTCAGCAACGCCAGCTTGTCCTCCGGCGTCGCCTGGGCGAGGAAGTCGTCCACGCCCGCTTCCTTGGCGATCGCGGCGGCCGTCAACGGGTTGTCGCCCGTGATCATGACCGTCTTGATGCCCATGGCGCGGAAACGCTCGAAGCGGTCGGGCAGGCCGCCCTTGACGATGTCCTTGAGATGGATTACGCCGAGGACTTCCTGGGTGTTGGCAACCACCAGTGGCGTGCCGCCGGAACGGGAGATCCTGTCGACCACCGCGTCGATTTCTTTCGGGAACGCCTCGCCGGTGAACTTGCGAATGCTGTCAGCGGCGCCCTTGCGGATGTGCCGGCCGTCGATGTTCACGCCGCTCATCCGCGTCTGCGCGGTGAAGGGGACGAACTCGGCATTGGGCAGTTCGTGAATCTCGCGGCCGCGGATGCCGTACTGCTCCTTGGCCAGCACCACGATGCTCCGCCCCTCGGGCGTTTCATCCGCCAGACTAGCGAGCTGCGCCGCGTCGGCCAGCACGCGTTCATCCACGCCGGGAGCGGGGATGAACTCCGTTGCCTCGCGATTTCCCAGGGTGATCGTCCCGGTCTTGTCCAGCAGGAGCACATCGACGTCGCCCGCGGCCTCGACAGCCTTGCCGCTCATTGCCAGCACGTTGTGCTGCACCATCCGGTCGATGCCGGCGATGCCGATGGCGCTGAGCAGTCCGCCGATGGTCGTCGGAATCAGGCACACCAGCAGCGAAACCAGCACGGCCACCGACACGGCGAGGCTCACCTTTCCGTAGACGTCGTCGCTTAGAAACGTCTTGGTGTAGCCCGCAAAAGGCATGAGCGTGATGCAGACGACCAGGAAGATGATGGTCAGCGCCGCCAGCAGGATGGACAGGGCGATCTCGTTGGGCGTCTTCTGGCGCTTGGCGCCCTCGATCAGGCCGATCATCCGGTCCATGAACGATTCGCCCGGGTTGGCGGTGACGCGGCACTTGATCTGGTCGGACAGCACCGTCGTGCCGCCGGTGACGGCGCTGCGGTCGCCGCCGGCTTCGCGGATCACCGGGGCGGATTCGCCGGTGATGGCCGACTCATTGACCGAGGCCACGCCTTCGATGATCTCGCCGTCGGCGGGGACGACGTCGCCGGCCTCCACCAGCACCACGTCGCCGACGGTGAGCTTGTGCGACGCCGTCGCGACGACGGTTCCCGCGCCGAGATCAGTGATCAGCTTGGCCATGGTGGTGACGCGGGCGGCGCGCAACGAGTCCGCCGCTGCCTTGCCGCGGCCCTCCGCGACGCTCTCCGCGAAGTTGGCGAACAGCACGGTCGCCCAGAGCCAGAGCGCGATTTGGAAGGCGAACCCGATCGCCGTGTGATGCACGATCGCGTCGATGGTCGAGACGGTCGCGAGCGCCGCCACCACCTCGGTCGCCAGGATGACCGGATTGCCGGTCAGCTTGCGCGGATCGAGCTTGACCAGGGAGTCGAGCGCGGCGCGCCTTAAGATTGCGCCTTGCGAGCCCGATGCTGTGACGGCCGAGGCCATGCACCTGTTCCTTCTTGAATGTCGATCAATGGCCGGCGAGGCGGCCCAGCATCTGGAAGTGCTCGACGATCGGGCCGAGCGCCTGGGCGGGGAAATATTCGAGCCCGGCGACGATCAGGATCACGCCGATGAGGAGGCCGACGAACAGCGGCCCGTGCGTGGGCAGCGTCCCGGCCGTCGGCTCCAGCTTCGGCTTGCCGACCAGGCTACCCGCGATCGCCAGCGCAGGCAGGGAGTAACCGAAACGGCCCAGCCACATGGAGATGCCCATCGTCACATTCCACCAGGTGTTGGGGCTAAGCCCCGCGAACGCCGAGCCGTTGTTCCCGGTCGCGGACGAGTAGGCGTAGAGCACCTCGGTGAGACCGTGCGGGCCGCCGACCGATACGGTCTTCTGGGCGATTGGAAGCACGATGGCCACGCCGGCGAAGCCGAGGA
>JBIOJL010000341.1:0-6647 GCA_044450885.1 Tepidisphaerales bacterium | reverse complement strand
TAGGATGCGGTAATTGTGTATTGGGGCTCCTCGCGTATTTGGTGCCTTTTCGGGCTTTCTTGGCATGTTTTGGGTGTTCAGTTTGGTATTTAACGTTTATGCGTGTCTTGGTTTTTGGGGTAATAACACGATGAAGCGTGAACTCCGAACGTGAACTCCGAACACTTGCCAAGAAGGCCGGAATCGGCACGATATCGGCGAGGAGCCCAATGACTCATTTCCCGCTTCGTATCGCGTTGGTCATCGCACTGCTGGCGCTTCCGTGCCTCGTCCATGCGGCCGAGCCGGCGGGCAGGCCGAACGTCCTTATCATCCTCACCGATGACATGGGCTGGTCGGACATCGGCTGCTACGGCGGCGAAATCAACACGCCGAATCTCGACAGACTGGCGGCCGACGGGCTGCGCTTCACCACGTTCTACAACACCGCCCGATGCTGTCCCACACGGGCGACGCTGTTGTCGGGGCTGTACGCCCATCAGGCCGGCGTGGGGCACATGGTGGATGACCGGGGCTTTCCGGCGTACCGCGGCGAATTGAACGATCGCTGCGTGACGATCCCGGACAGGAAACATGGGCGCATTGTATCCCGAAGCGAGGGGCCTGTCAGCCTTGTGAATGACTGCGAACCGTGTGCTGCAACGGATGCCGCCTCAAATGCTCCACGGCTCGCGCATCGCCCGCGCCAGATGGCGGTTGGCGATCTCGTCGTCCACGAACTGTTCCTTCTGCGGATTCCAGTGCAGTTTCCGGCCGGTCCACAGGGCGATGTTGGCGATGTGCATGACGCTGAAGCAGCGGTGGCCGATCTCCACGGGGAAATAGGGGTCGCGGCGGGTCCGCACGCAGTCGAGGAAGTTGCGATGTTCGCCGGCCGGCTGGGTGAACAGGTTGATTTCCGAGGCCCCGATCTTCGAGTTGAGAATGGCTTTGGAACTGGCCTCGACCTGCCCCAGCCAGCCGTTGTTGCCGACCCAGCCGTCTGTCCCTTCGAAGCGCAGCCCGACGCCGTGGCTGTCGGCCAGCATCTCGATGCCGTTGGCGTATTTGTACTTGATTTCGAAGTCGTAGAACGTGTCGTAGAGCCCGCCCTGGTGGCGTTTGCCGGCGCCTTCGACTTCGACGGGACCGGTGTGCTCGGTGTCGGCGGCCCATTGGGCGGTGTCGAACAGATGGGCGCCCCAGTCGGTGAGCATGCCGCCGGAATAGTCGGTGACCCAGCGGAAGTTGAAGTGGATGCGATCCGGGCAGTAGGGGGCCACGGGGGCCGGGCCCAGCCACATGTCGTAGTCGAAACCGGGGGGCACGGGCTGCGGCGTCGCGTTGCCGGGTCCGCCGGGGCCGCTGGGCAGGCCGACGTGGATGCGCTGCAGCTTGCCGATCCGGCCGTTCCGCACCAGTTCGGCCATGCGGTGGTGGCAGGACATGGCGCGGTCCTCGGTGGACCACTGGAACACGGCGCCATAGCGGCGGACTGTCTCGGACAGGACCTGTCCTTCGCGGATGGTCAGCGTGGGCTTTTCGCAGATAACGTCCTTGCCGAGCTTGAGGGCGGCGATGGAGATGGGCGCATGCCAGTGGTCGGGCGTGGAGATCATGACCCCGTCGATGTCGTTGCGGGCGAGCACCTCGCGGAAATCCTTGTAGGTGTCGCAGCCTTTGTAGGCCCCGCTGCGCATGCGGTCGGCGTAGTGGTCTTCGGACACTTTCTTGCCCGACGCCAGGCGGATGGGATCGACATCGCACACGGCCAGAACCTGGGCATCGGCCTGCGAGAGGAACGCCCGCGTGTTCTTGCCGAGCCCTTCGCCGCCGAGCCCGATGCAGCCCATGGTGATACGTTCGCTGGGTGATGGCCGGCCGTCGGCGCCGAGCGCCGAGGCGGGAATGACCATCGGCGCGGCAATGGCGGCCGTTGCGGTTTTGAGGATGTTGCGTCGCGAGAGGGCGGTTGCGTGCTTCATCGTGCTCCGGCCGTGAGTGGGGCCGCCATTTAATAGGAGCGAACGGCCGCGGCGTTGTCACTTGCCGCGAAGCCGCGATTCGATCACCTGGCGGAAGACGTCCGCCGGGGCGGGCTTGCCCGTCCAGGCTTCGAATTGCCCGACGGCCTGGCGGACGAACATCTCGACGCCGGAGATGGTCCTGGCTCCGGCCTCCTCGGCCTGCTGCAGCAGGCGGGTGCGCATCGGGTTGTAGATGGTGTCGAACACCAGCGTGTCGGAGGACCATTTGGGGAGTTTGTCGCCCACGGGGCTTTCGTTGACATTGGGATGCATGCCGACGGATGTGGTGTTGATGTAGATCTGGCAGCAGGAGTCGCAGAGCTTGGCGAGTGGAGCGGCGACAACCTTGCCCGTCCGGCCGGTGAATTCGGCGGCCAGTTCCTCGGCTCGCTCAAGCGTGCGGTTGTAGACGACTGTGGTGGCGCGGTAATGGGCCAGTGCCGCGACGGCGGTCCGGCCGGTGCCGCCGGCGCCGATGACGGCGACGCGATAGCCGGCCAGATCCTCGCGGCGGATGCCGAGTTTGATGGTGATGGCGTCGAGAATGGCGGCGTAGTCAGTATTGAATCCCCGGAGCTTGTAGGGTCCGCATTGCGGACCTTTTTCGGTGGCCGGCGAAACGGTCCGCGGTGCGGACCCTACGGTGTCGTTGTCGGCGGTTGGCGAAACGGTCCGCGGTGCGGACCCTACGGTCGTTCGATCAATGACCACCGTGTTCACGGTGCCGATGGACTGCGCGAGGGGTTCGATCTCCGCGCCCTTTTCCTGGAGATAGCGCAGGCAGTTTTCCTTGTGTGGGATGGTGACCGAGAGGCCGGAAAGGTGGAGGCCGTCGAAGTTGAGGAACGTCTCCATGAATGCCTTGAAGGACTCGTAGCCGGGCTCGACGAGCAGGGGCAGGTAGATGCCGTCGTGGCCGACGGTGTCGAAGCCGGCGTTGTGGATGGCCGGGGACATGGAGTGCATGATGGGCGAGCCGACGACGCCGTAGACACGGGTGTCCGGGCCGAGTTTGTCCCAGCGGTAGATCTTCTTCATGTCGGCGATGGAGATCTGCCCGGGCGCGGTGCCGGAGCCGGATTCGAGCGCGGCGAAGGTGAGGAATGCGCCGAATTTTTTCGCGAGGATGCGGGAGATGAGGCCGGCCTCACCCATGCAGAGGGCAATCATCGGTTTGGAGCGGTTGCGGAGCAGTTCGAAGGCTTCGAGGTTGTCGCGAATGGTGCGGGCGGTCCAGACGATCTTGGCGACGTCGCAGGGAGATTGTTCGAGTTCCTCGACAGTGTTGTACAGGCGGTCGGGCCGGCCGGTGAAGTCGTGGGAGCTGAAGATGATGCCGGGACGCGAATCGCGAGGAAACTGGAAGAGGCGGAGTCCCGCGCGATCGGCCTTCAATTCGATGTCGATGTAGGCCGCTTCCTCAGCCGCTGCGTCGAGGACTGCCATGCGATCGGCATCGCTCAGGTTGCTTTGACCGCCTTCCCAGGTGGGACGGCAGGTGACGATGCCGGGAAGCGCGGCATCGGCCAGAATCCTGGCCGATGCGAGCCCCATGCGGTCGACGCGAAGCTCAACCATGTCCGCGCCTGCCGCGGCGGCGAGTGCAATCTGGCTCTGCGTCGTGGCGAGGTCGTCAACGAAGATGGCAACACAAAGGTGGGTCATATTCGGAAAGGATATCGAACCGTACTCAGCTACATTTTCAGACCAAGACTGTTCCGTGCAAACTCACGCAGGCGAGAAGCGGCCTGAAACGCATCGGTAGCCGCTCGTCGATCCGCTGTTGTTCCGGGATACCGGCTGACGACCGCGTAGTCCGTCAATCGTTTGAGCGGAACGTCCATCACTGCCCACAAGGGTTCGATGGGCAGCGCCAAAGCAAGGAGCGTTCCCAAATCGTGCGTCTTGGAGAAGGGTATTCCTGCCTCATTCAGCCGTGCCTTGAGGTACTTCTCTGCGCACTGCTGACAATGAAAGCAGATTGCGTCAAACCTTGTCGGCTTTCGCGAGCGGCGCAGAATGCAGACGGCGTCGTAATCTCCTTCTGCCTTCAGCACCCATTCGCGTGTCGTTGGAGTCATAAAGCACGATGCCCTTCTCCATAATCTCGCGGATGAAGAAATCGTTCAGCTTCAATCGTCGGCGAATCTCGGCCGGCGAGCGGACGAGTATATCCGTCGACATATTCGCCCGCACGGTGATGCGAATCCGCGAGGCGGCCCGATAGGATGCTCCGCGATAGGGCTTGACCACCAGGAAATCCACGTCGCTGTCGTCGGTCGGCGAGCCGTACGCGTACGACCCGAATAGCATCACCCGTTGCACGCCGCGCGTGGAGGCGATCTCATCGCACAGCCGGGAAATGTCGGAGGCGTTTACCATAACGCTCTTTATTGTACCTCGAATTACCACGCTATCCCAAGCCATTTGCAGGGTCCGCTTCAGCGGACGCGGTTGGCGTGGTCCACGGTTTCCGCGTCCGCTGAAACGGACCCTACGCAGCCAGCCACAAGTGACCAATGACAAGTGACCAATGACAAGTAGCGAATAGCCAGTTACCGCAATATCCCGAGCTTAATCATCTCCGCCGCCAGCGCCCTTCGCGTCCCCTCGCTGGCTTCCCAGAGGGGCAGCCGCAGTTCGCCGGAATCCCGCCCGGCCAGTTTCATGGCTGCTTTGATGCCCACCGGGTTGCCGTCGATGAATAACGCCTTGGTCAGCGGGAACAGCCGGCGGTGCAGGGCGGCGGCTTCGGCGTACTTCTGTTGCTCGGCCAGTTTCGCCAGCTTGGCGACCTCGGCCGGCAGGAGGTTCGACAACACGCTGATGACACCCGTGGCGCCGATGGACATCAGGGGCAGCGTCAGCGAATCATCGCCGGAGACGATGGTGATGTCGCAGAGGGTGCGGATCTCGGTGGCGATGTCCAGGCTGCCGGTGGCTTCCTTGATGGCGATGAAGTGCTTGTTCTGGGCCAGCCGGGCCACGGTCTGCGGGACCATGGTGATGCCGGTGCGGCCGGGGATGTTGTAAAGCACGATCGGCAGGTCGACCGTGTCGGCCAGCGTCATGAAATGCCGGTAGAGCCCCTCCTGCGTGGGCTTGTTGTAGTAGGGGTTGACCGAGAGGCAGGCATCCGCGCCGACTTCCTTGGCGAAGCGATGCAGTTCCAGGGCCTCGGTGGTGGCGTTGGCGCCGGTGCCGGCGATGACCGGCACGCGCTTGGCCGCGGTTTCGACGGTGATGCGGATGATCTTCTCGTGTTCCGCGAAGTCGACGGTCGGCGATTCGCCGGTGGTGCCGACGGGCACGAGGCCGTCGATGCCGCAGGCGATCTGATATTCGATCTGCTCGCGCAGACGGGCCTCGTCGAGTTTGCCTCCGTTGAATGGAGTAATCATTGCGGTGAGTGCGCCACGGATATTCAACATGTCATTCCTTCTCGTTCATGGCCTTTTTCATGAGACGGACCGCCTCGCACAGGCCGACAAACAAGGCCCGGCTGACGATGGCGTGTCCGATGTTCAGTTCATGCATGTTCGGGATGGCGGCGACCGCCCGCACGTTGTGATAGTTCAGTCCGTGGCCGGCGTGCAGGCGCATCCCGCATTGGGAAACCAGCGCCCCCGCATCGCGCAGACGCTGGAGTTGGTGAAGTTGCGCGGTGCCTTTGGCGTTGGCATATTCGCCGGTGTGCAGTTCAACGGCCTGAAAGCCGAGTTGCCGCGCCAACTCGACCTGCGCTGCGACCGGGTCGATGAACGCCGACACGAAGACGCCGGCATCCTTCAGGCGTTTGACGATGTCGGCGACGGTCTGGCTGTTGACCGAGAGTTCCAGGCCGCCTTCGGTGGTGATTTCCTGGCGCTTCTCCGGGACGAGCGTCGCCTGATCGGGCCGGGTGGCAATGGCGATGCCGACGATTTCCGGCACCACGGACATTTCCAGGTTGAGCTTGCACTGCACGGTCTTGCGCAGGACTTCAACATCGCGGTCGTTGATATGCCGGCGGTCTTCGCGGAGGTGAACCGTGATGCCGTCCGCCCCGCCGAGTTCGGCCTCGGCGGCCGCCCAGACGGGGTCGGGTTCGTACGTCCGCCGCGCCTGGCGCACGGTGGCGACGTGGTCAATATTGACGCCCAGTTCAACCATAGGCGGGGCAGTATAAAGGGGGGTGCGTGCGAAGGAAAGGTGAAGCTTCGCCCCGACGCTGCTCGGCGGCAAACAGGAACCCCGCCCGTTCCTCTACCGCGAATCCCCCGGCTACGGCGGCCAGCAGTGCGTCCGCGTCGGCGACTGGAAAGCGATCCGCCAGAACCTCAGCCCCGCCCCGCGCCAGCAGAACGCGGCCTTCGGGGATATCGAACTCCACAATCTCGCCAACGACCCGTTCGAGACCACCAACGTCGCCGCCCAGAATCCGGAGATCGTGAAGAAACTGGGCGAGATGATGAAGGCGCAGCACGTGAAGTCGGATATCTGGCCTCTCCGGGCGCTGGATGGCAATGCCTTGTAGCCGCGATGTTACAGATCCCGCGAGGACTCTCCAGGGCGGGATACGCCGATCCTTTTCTATCGGCCGCCGCTTCGCACAAAGTCAAATAACCGCGACTGAACAACTACGATCGCGCTACCGAGCAG
>JBIOJL010000340.1:0-6671 GCA_044450885.1 Tepidisphaerales bacterium | reverse complement strand
GTCCCAATACAGGCACAGATTGCTTTGCCCCTGGGGATCACCGTCGTTGGGTTCGCCGTTGCCGGGATCATCATCCAGGCTGCAGCGTGTGAACGCCGGCAGCGTGCGGTCGAGGCGCACCTCCACGCCCAGTTCCCGCTCGCCGGTTTTCGCCCCCGGCAGCAGCGCTCGCTGGCCGTGGCCCGACTGGCCCCACACGAACACCTGCGGCCGGCGCGTCTCCTGCAGTGCCTTCCAGAAATCCCGCGCCTGCGGCCAGCCGATAGCGCCGTCATTTTTGCCGTTGGAGAAACAGATGAAAGGAATTTCAGCGGCCGGATTCTGCCGCAGGAACCAGGTGTCGTCGAAATAGCTGAACGCCGGCGTCTTGCCATCCTGGAACGGCAGCTTCCATTCAGCATTGCCGTAGACCTGCTCGTAGCTGTTCTTGAATTGCGGCGATCGCGCCGGCGTGTGTACGCCCACCCACGAAACCACCCAGGCGATGCGATCGGCGTGGCGGATGCCGAAATCGGGCGAGCCGGAGCCGCCCATCGAACTGCCGGCCGTGAAGATGCGCTGGCGGTCGATCTTCCATTTGCCGGCCGCCCAATCGAGGAACGAGAGAATGCGCGTCTGGGTGAAGTCGCGAACCGCACCCTCCGACCACGATTTCCATGTGCCCAGGTTCTCGTGATAGCCGGTCCACCAGTCGTAGGGAATCTGATTGGTGGAAAGGAGTATGGCACCCGCACGGCCGTCGTACCACCAGCCGTAGCCGCCATCGAGGCTGCCGCCCCAGCAGTGCAGGTGCAGCCCGACGGGTGCTGGCTCCTTCACATTGGCGGGCACGGCCACGAGATAATCAAAGGGGCTGGATGGCCGGTTGCAGTTGGGCCACGACTCCCAGCGGACGTAATAGTGCAGCGTCGGGCCATCGACATAGTTGAACGATTTCGGCCGCTCGATCCGCTGCAGTATCGGCTCGCCAGGCCCCACGGTTTCCTCAGTCGCGCCGCGTGTTGAATTACCTGGATCAAAGGCGCCCAGGTTCTCCTCGCCATTGACGGCGATGCTCACGGCGTAGTAAGCCTTGCCGGGGGCTTTGGGATTGTGTGCATAGATGCCAGTGCCCGGAGCTACCGGCCCGCCGTTCTCCTCCACCACGTAACGGCGCAGTTTGTCCGCATCCTTCGCACCTTCGCCAAAGTAGTCGTGGTTCCAGCAGCTCAGCGGCCCCACTTCGTCGATCAACTCGGCTTTCGCGATTGTCGCGGAGGTGATCGGCTCTGAGCTGCGGTAGATGCGGTAGCGGATCGGACTGGGCTGGCGGGCCAGCGCCGCCTGCAACGCCTTCCAGTCTTTCCACGTCAGTTCCGCAGCGGATGTGGGCGGGTCTACTTCGCTCCACGTAAGAATCGTCTGCCCGGCCCGATGCGCGGCGCGAAGGTTGCTCACGCGCGGAATATCATGCACGGCTTTGCCGCTACAGGTGATATCCAGCCGGGTGTCGGCCGGTCGGTATGCGCTCAGCGAGAGAACGTCGAAGGCAATCGTATCGCGGCCGCCTTCGCGGGCCTGCCTGACGGCGGCCGTCGCATCGAAGGCGGTGAAACGAGGTGGGATCAAGGGCAGTGGCTCGCCATCGCGAACAGACACCTTGACCGGTCGCAGACGGTCTGGCGATGCCTCTCGCTCGTCGCGCCCCGGCCGCAGCACGGCGCGAATGATCGTGGCCTTCTGCGGCAGGGCCGACAAGTCCACCTCGATGGTCTTGCCGGCCTTGACGCTGCGCGGCAATGCACCGGCGTCGTTCGCCGAGAAACTGAGCGTGGCGATATCTTCCGCCAACAGCTTCGCCGACTGCACCACCAGGGCCATTGCGAAAACCCAGGTCAGGCGCTTCATGTGTTTCCTCCGAATGTCGCCGCTGAGGAGTCCTGCTCCGTGCCTCATTCCGCGAGACGCGGATATCTCCTTTCTATTAGTGGACATCGTGCGGTTGGTTGCAGCAATTGGCCACAGCGCTCATCCCTTGGCGTGGTACTACCATGAAGTGGAACTGGTGGAGGAAGCAAGACGGCATGGGATCCGGTGATTCGAAGGATGTGCGGCATGCGTATCCTCAATGCATGTCTGTTGATGTGGTTCCTGGCCTGCCCGGTGTGCCCTGCCGCCGAGGGTCTGCGGGCAACCCGGCCGGACAGTTTCAAGCCGATCACAACCGAGGCGGGCCGACCGACGTTTGTCATCCCGCCGGATTCGCCGCTGGCGCGAAACGAGCACCCGCGAATGCTGCTCTGCAAAGAAGATCTGGCCATTGTGCGCGGGCGGCTGTCGGATCCACGCCTCGCCCAGGAATTTGAGGCGCTCAAGCGACAGGCCGGCAAAGCATGGACCAGCGAGTCGGGTTGCTTTACGCACGCACTGCTCTGGAACATCACCGGCGAGCGGAAGTACCTCGATGCCATCCGCAGTTCGCCGGAGTTCCGGAAACCGACATGGGTCTTCGGCTGGGCCGCCACGATGGACCTGATCTGGGATGACCTGACTGTCGAGGAACGGGCGGAACTGTCGGGCCTCGTGGCCAAGGCCGTGGCGAAGGATGGATCGCTCTACTGGCGGCCGACGCTCCACCTGGTCAGCGTATTCTACGAGGGCGGCAAGGGACCCAACGATGCGCTGTTCCTGCAACGGATGCGGCACGACTTCGACCAGACGCTGCTGCAATGGACCGGCAAGCTCAATGGCTGGTCGGCCGGCCGCGGCGGGTCGGACATGAGCCACGGCTACAACGGCGAGCATGCCTATTGGGAACCGTTCATCGCCGCCATCGCCTGGTCGCACGGGACCGGCGAGGACTACATTTCCCGGGCTGCGTTCTCCAAGTACCAGAGCGCCTTCTACTGGTATCACTTCGTGCCGGGGCTCGAACCGTTGACCGTCGAAAAGATTGGGGTCACGCGCACGGCCGATGATGCCAGCGCCGTCAGCCCCGGGCACAGTGGGGCGAATCACCTGCTGTTCCTGACCTTCACGCGCGAAAACGACGGCCTGGGGCTGGCGTGGATGGACAAGTACCGCACGCAGGAGCCGGCTTGGAACCGCGATCGCGAGGCGCTGGGCCGGGTCCTCTGGTGGAACCCGCAACAGCAGCCGCTCGACCCGGCCACGCTGCCGCTGACGCGGTTGTTCCCGACGTCGGGCCACGTCATCATGCGCTCCGACTGGAGCGAGGATGCTACCTTCGCCACCTTCCGCTGCGGCCGCTTCGGCGAGATCGACGGCGGCTGGGGACGAAACAACGCCGACAACCTCAGCTTCACGATCCGCAAGCGCGGGCCTCTGGCCATCGACTCGGGGCCGGTGCATGGGCAGAACACAACCGTGCTCAAGTTTCTCGGTGAGGGGTCCGACTCGAGCGTGCCCGCCATCGGGAACTACGGCCGCCAGACCATCGCCCACAATTCCATCACCATCGGCGACGGCGAGTACACACACCGCGACTGGCAGGGCAAGCCCGTCAGCGTGGTGCGAACCGGCGGCCAGTCGGTACCGCAGGCGCGCGACTGGTGGACGAGATGGGGCTTTTCAGATGCACAGCGCGACTTCATGCAGGGGCGGATCACGGCGTATCGCACGCATCCTATGTACGACTATGCCTGCGGAGATGCACGCTTCAGCTATCCGCCGGAATGGGGCGTGCAGGAGATCACGCGGCAGTTCGTGTATCTCAAGCCCGACATCTTCGTGATCTACGACCGCCTCGGGCTGGCCGATCAAGCCAGGACACCCTGCTGGATGCTGCACACTCTGCGTCAGCCCAAGGCCAGTGGCGACGAGAAGTCGCTTTCGCCTGCGGAGATCGGGCCTCAATTCCTGTGGAACGGCACCGAGCGCATCCCGCACCCGAGCCCCGGCGGGCACATCGGGATGGGCGGGGATGGCTTCACCGTCGAGTCGGGTTCGCCGGGCAAACCCGGTAGAGGCTGGCTTGCCGTCAGGACATTAGCCCCCGCCGAGGTTGATTGCCAGCGCAAGAAGATCGGCGGCAAGGGCCACGACTTTGAGGTCGCCGGCGTGCAATATGCCCTGGCCGATGAAGGCTACAAGATGGCCGACGATCCATACGCGGTGGGCAGCACCATCGGGCTGCTCGGCTGGCGCGTCGAACTTCGGCCGAATGCGGCATCGAAGAACGTCGAATTCCTGCATGTCATGCAGGTCGGGGTCGAAGGCCAGCCGGCCGATGCCCTGCGCGGCGCGACCCATCAGGCCACCGCTCAGGCCCATGTCATTTCGATCCGGCATGGGAACAACGCGTTCACGCTCACCCTGAGCCGCACCGGCCGGCGCGGCGGCTCAATCGCCGTGAAAGGTCCGCCAGCCGATCTGAACCAGCCGCTTCCCGAAACCGTGGAAGATCATTGGCGGTATTTCAGCGATGACCCCAATTTCAAGACGTGGATGACCGATCCTCGCTATCGCGCGGTGATCGAGCCCAACACAGGAGCAGCCCAGTGACCCTCAGATGCAACTTCGCCACCATCGTTCTCGTCTCGATCGTGCTCTTATCTCAGGGCTGTGCCCATCAGTCAGTGAGTCCGGCAACGGGCCCGCGGTTCTACATCGTCACCGACCTCGAAGGGGCAGCGGGTGTGGACCACTGGACGCAAACGCGCGAAGCGGGCCCGGCGCAGGACGCGGCAAGAGAATTGCTGACCGACGAGGTCAATGCGGCCGTCGGCGGCATTCTCGACGCCGAACCTCACGCGGCCGTGGACGTCTGGGATGGCCACGGCCCCGGAGGATTGGTGAAGGACAAGGTGGATCCCCGGGCACGCTACCTGAGAGAGGAAAGACCGCGCAAAGCTTTCGTCACAGGGGCGTATGATGCGGTGTTCTTCGTAGGCCAGCATGCCATGGCGGGCACGCCCATGGCGCCGCTGGCTCATACCTATTCCTCCCGGAACATCGCCTACTACCGGCTAAACGGCGTCTTCGTCGGCGAATTCGGGGCGCTGGTGGCGCTGGCCGGCAGCCGTGGAATTCCCGTGGTCTTCGTTTCCGGCGACGACAAGACCATCCTGGAAGCCCAGGCGTGGGTGCCGGGAATCGTCGGCGCGGCCGTAAAACAGGGACGCGGACTGGAGAGCGCCGTCCACCTGTCGCATGAGGACGCCTGCCGCCTGCTGCGCCAACGTACGGGCGAGGCCTGCCGGAAACGGGCGGCCATCCAACCCGTGTGCCTCGATCCGCCGTACCGCCTGGAAATCCGCTACTATGAACCTCTGAAATCGTTCGTCGAGCAGCCGGGCCGGAAGCAAGTCGATTCCCGGACCATTCAGCAGGAGGCCGCCGACCTTGCGGAGTTGCCCATCTGAATGTCCTGCGAAGGGCAGGCGTCACGGCACAAACGGGCGGCTACTCCTTCGCTGGCCGGTTCGGCCAGAACCACGCCGGTTCCTTGTTGCTGGCGCCGTTGGTGGTGAGCTGGACCACCTCGTCGTCGCCGGCCTTGTTCAGATCGATGGTCCCGGAGCGTTCCGAAGACACGGCGTAGATGTTCCAGCCTTCGGCGTAGACGCCGATCATCTCATTGGCCAACGCGTAGGTTCCCGGTTTGCTGACATCACCGCGCCCTTCCGGTCCGCGGCTGAAAGCCAGAAACCGCCCATCCGGTGACCAATCCACATGGTAGACCTTGTTCTTGTTGTCCTTGATGCGCAGCCTCCATGGGCCGATGGTGGGGTTGTCCGAATCCAGGTCCAGCGGCGCCACGGCCAGTTCGTGGTCGTCGGCGCCCCAGGCGATCTGTTTGCCGTCCGGGCTGAGGCTCGGCCGGCAGCCGGGGATATCCAGCTTGACGATCTTGTTGCCATGGGCCTCGATGAGGATGAGGGCGTGGCCGATGTCCATGCCGGCGTGGACGGTGGTGGCGATCCACTTGCCGTTGGGCGCGAAGCTGGGGTTGTAGGTCTGGTGCAGTTTCCCGCTGTTGGGGTGCGGCTCGGCCTTGTCGTTCTGCACGTTGTAGTAAACCATGCCATCACTGTAGCCGTCGGTGGCGTTGAACTTGGGATACAACTGCGACGTATAAGCGATCACCTTGCTGTCGGGGCTCCAGCACGGCTCGCGGATGTAGTCGCCGATCTTCCGGCGGTTCTTGCCGTCGATATCCATGAGATGGAGGCTGCGGATCGTGTTGCGCCCTTCGCCGGCATCGGCCAGGAAACAGATCTTCCTGCCGTCCGGCGAGATCTGTGGATAGTGTTCGTTCTCCTTGGGAGTCTTGGTGAGGTTCACCGCATTGGAGCCGTCGGCATTGGCCACGAAGATTTCCCAGTTGCCATCGACATAGCACTCGTAGGCGATCTTGAATGGCAGAGCCTTGAGCCGCTCGCGCAGCGTGGCTTGTGCCGCGGCCGAACCGGCGCCGGCCAGACTGATGGCCGCCGCCACGGCCAGGGCAATCCAGCGTGTGGTGCTCATCAATGCAATACCCATGACCAAGTCTCCTTTCACCCGTGTCGGGAATTCTAGCCGATTCGTCCTGCCCTGCCCAACAATCGGTGCCGGGGCGGGTACAAGAGTCTTTCGGCGGGTGCGGTCTTGGCCCTGAAGGGGCCGAAGAATTCAGCCCAGGGTTTGCGTACTCGCATACCCTGGGTGTTGGACGACAAGTGACACCC
>JBIOJL010000339.1:0-6678 GCA_044450885.1 Tepidisphaerales bacterium | reverse complement strand
GCTTCACGCGTGGCTACAGTCCAGCCGGCCCCGCCGGGGCCGAAACCATGCCCGCAATAACTGTCCTGCACCCGCCGCCGGTTATTCCCGTTCGTTTGCTTGACACCCCAAAACGCATCTGCTACGGTTCGGCCCATCTAAACCGGCCCCGGAGTCGCACCTGATGATCCACTCTCACCGCGTTCTGTTCGCTCTTGTAGCATGGCTTGCGCTGGCCGGATTCGCCGGCGCGCAGCCTGCACCCGCCGACATTCCCCAGAACATCAAGACCGCTGCGGCCATCGACAACGACGCCAAGGAAAAGATCAAGGCATTCGTTGCGGCTCAGTTCAAGCGGCTGGTGTCTCCGGACCCGACGGCCGACCCGCAGAAAAGCGCTCGCGATGCGCGCGAGGCGCTGGCCCAGGCGGCCAAGGCCGGCAGCCAGCCCGCTTCGCCCGAGTACCAGGCGGTCTACACCGATGCGGTGGCGTCGGAAGCCAAGGCCGCGTTCGCCGGCGCGAAAGTCCTCCGGGTCAAGCTGAACATCGCCGTCGCGGTGGCGAGGGTGGCGGAGAACGCGCCCCAGACCCGGCTCGAGCCCGTCATTCAGATGTTTCTGGCCGATGGGGACTGCGTGCCCCTGCAGATCTGGGGCATCCGGGCCTCGCGCTACATCATGCCCGACCTGGTGAAGATCGGCTCGGGCAAGGGGCTGATCGATCGGATCCTGGCGATCGTGAAAGCCAATCCCTGTACGCCGCTCACGGAAGAAGCCTACGAGGCGTTCAAGCCCACAGCCGATCCAAAGGTGTTGGCGGCGGTGGTGGATCCTCTTCTGACCATCGCCGAACTCCGCATCGCGAAGTTGCAGGCCGGGTATGCCGAGGACCCCTACCTGGACTACAAGGCCTTTTCCGCGCTCGCCCAGATCAGCACCTGGAGCCCCATCACGACGGGGCAACGCGTGCGGACGATGCAACTGATGGCCAATGTCATGACCTGGGCGTCTTCCCGAGCCGACGAGCGGAAGGGCCCGATCCGCGACCAACTCGGCGTCCTGATCAACAAGTCGGCCGGGGCGCTGACCGTGATGGCAAGCATCACCGCACAGACGTCGAATGACCCCACGGCCGGAAACCTGGCCAGCATTGCCAAGGCTATCTACGAAACCAGCGGCGGCATCAACGTTGCCGGCATCAACTACACCAAGCTGACTCAGCCGATCTTGCCGGCCATGCAGGCGATCAAGGAGTTCTCGTCCGTCAAGGTTCCCGACTCGGCTTCGCCGATGACCGGCGCTGGCGATGAATAACCCGGCCTCGGAACTGGTGGTGCCGACGCCCGCGTCGGCAGGGCTGGCGGGGCGCCACGGCTGGTCTACTGCAAGCCGTGTCTGCGAACGGCCAACACGGCCTGCAGTAGACAAACCGTGGCACCCAGGCGGTTTCAGGAAGTCATGGTGATCCTGTTTCCAAGGACCGATGGGCCGACTCGTTCTCATTCCCCTCATCCTCCTGCTGTTGCTCGGCGCATCAGCCTTCTGGACCTCGCGTCAGGCGGAACGGCGCGCCGACTTCGTCTACGTCAACCGCGGCGACATCCGCACGCTGGATGTGACCGAGGTCTCCTGGGCGAGCGACCTCATGCTCGTTTACGCGCTCTACGAGGGGCTCTACACGCTGGATCCGGCGACCATGAAGACAATTCCCGGGACCGCATCCCACGTCGACGTTTCGGCCGATCAATGCACCTACACGTTCCACATTCGCCCGGATGCGCGCTGGAGCAACGGCGATTCGGTGCAGGCGGGCGATTACGCCTTCGCCTGGCGGCGGATGCTGGCCCGGCCGGGGCATTACGGATACCTCTTCAACTTCATCAAAGGGGCGGCCGAGTATCGCCAGGCGCTGGCGGCGGGCAAGCCGGCCGATCTCGCCTCGGTCGACATCGAAACCATCGACCCCCGCACGCTACGGGTGACGCTGGCGGAGCCGCTGTCGATATTCCCGGACCTCTGCGCCTTCCCGCCTTTCTTTCCACTGCACGAGCGGTCGATGCGGCCGTTCGCCGAAGTTGACGCGGGCAAATACCGGCCGGAATTCATGCGCCCGCCGAACCTCGTGTCCAACGGCCCGTTCAAGCTGACCCGCTGGGATTTCAAGCAGCGCCTGCGCCTGGAAGCGAACGAACACTACTGGGACCGCAGGAACGTGAAGAGCCGTGTGATCGACCAGGTGATTGTCGAAGACAACAAGCTCGGCGAGTTCCTGCGCTATGAAACGGGAACGGCCGACTGGCTGGCCGACCTCGACCCGGAGACGACGGCAGAGTTGCTGCTGCGAAATCGGCAAGATCCGCTTCACGCTAGAAATGACCTGCACGTCTTCGGGGCCTTCGGGACGTATTTCTACTGCTTCAACTGCCAGCCGGCTCTGAAGGATGGCGGGGCAAATCCGTTTGCGGACCGACGCGTCCGGCGGGCTTTTGCCCTGGCAGTGGAGCGAACGCCGATTGTGCAGACGGTGACCCGCTGCGGCGAGCGCGTGGCCGAGCATTACGTTCCCATCGACACGTTCCCCGCATACAAGCGGCCGGCCGGGCAGTCGCCCAACCCCGCCGAGGCCCGGCGACTGCTGGCCGAGGCGGGCTTTCCCGGCGGGGCGGGTTTCCCCCGCGTGTCGCTTCTGTACAGCACGGCCGCCCAGGATGGCGATATTGCCCAGGTCGTGGTGGGGCAATGGAAGCGGGCGCTGGGAGTGGAGGTCGAACTGGCGGGCGTGGAGTCGAGCGAGTACAGCCACCGTCTGCACAATCAGGAATACACGATCAGCCGCGCCAGTTGGTTCGGCGACTACGACGATCCATCGACGTTCCTGGACAAGTATCGCTCGACGGCCGACAACAACGACTGCAAGTGGGCCAACGGGCGTTACGATGAGCTGTGCCGCCGCGCCGTCGGCGAGACGGACGCGCAGAAGCGGCTGGACATGCTGGCGGCGGCCGAGGGAATCCTGCTTGACGAAGCCCCCATCGTGCCCCTGTACTACTACACCAACCGCTACATGTTCCGCGCCAGCGTGAAGGGGATCATCCTGCACCCGCGGAACATGGTGATGCTCAAGTCGGTGTACGTGGAGAGATAGGCATGCTCAGGTTCATCGGCTATCGCCTGCTGCAGTTTCCGCTGGTGCTGGCGATCATCTACCTGCTGACGTTCACGCTGGCGTGGGTCGTGCCGGGCAGCCCATTCGAGGGCGACCGCAAGATGGACCCGATTGCGCGGGCAAGGCTCGTCAGGGATTTTCACGCGGAGAACTGGGCATCGTTCCTGACCCATTATCCGGTGCGGCTGGTGTGCCACGGGGACTTCGGGCCAAGCATGTCCTACCAGGGTTGGACGGTGAACGACATCCTCAGGACGGCGCTGCCGGTTTCCGTGTCGCTCGGGATGCTGGCGCTGGTGATCGCCATCGGGGCGGGCGTGACGCTGGGCACGCTGGCGGCCGTCAAACGCGGCGGATTCTTCGACTGGCTCAGCCTCTCGGTCGCGCTCGTCGGCATCAGCCTGCCGAGTTTTGTGGCGGCGGCCCTGCTGCTGATCGTGTTCACGCTGTGGGTTCCCATCTGCCGCGTGGGCGGCTGGGGCAGCCTGCGCGACATGTTCATTCCGGCCATCGCGCTGTCGCTGGTGCCGATGGCGTACATCGCCCGGCTGATGCGCGTCGCCACCCTCGACGTTCTCGGCCAGGACTACGTGCGCACGGCGCGGGCCAAGGGTTTGTCGAACCTGAGGGTGATCTGGAAGCACTGCCTGCGCAACGCCTTCCTGCCCGTGCTGAGCTACCTCGGGCCCGCGGCGGCGGCCGCGTTTACCGGGTCGTTCGTGGTGGAGAAGGTGTTCGACATTCCCGGCCTCGGGCAGCACTTCGTCAACTCCGTCCGCAACCGCGATCAGACGCTGATTCTGGGCACGGTGATCGTCTATTCCGTGTTCCTGATGGGCTTCAACCTGCTGGTCGATGTGGCCTACGCCTTCGTCGATCCGCGGATCGACGTGACGAACAGGAACGGCAAATGAGCGCGATCCCGGTCATCATCCTCGAACCTTCCATCGTCACCGCGCGGGATTCGTTCTGGCGCCGGGCGCTGGCCAGTGGACGGGTGCGGCTGGGTGGCGGAATCCTGCTGCTGATCGCGGCCGCCTGCATCGTGACGCTGCCGTGGACGCTGTCGGCGCGATCCGGTCTCTATTACCACAATCTTCGCTCGCAACACGCACGGCAGGCCCCCACGTTCCAAGCTGGCGCCGATCTGCTGGGAACGGACAAACTAGGCCGCAGCATCCTCGGCCGGTGCCTCCTGGGCGGCACGGTCAGCCTGGCTGTGGGATTGGCCGCCGCCGGCATCAGCGTGGTGCTGGGCCTGGGCGTGGGGCTGGTCGCCGGCTATCGCGGAGGCTGGATTGACGGCCTGCTCATGCGCAGCGTCGATATTCTTTACGGCCTGCCCTACGTACTGCTGATCATCCTCTTCAAGATCGCGCTGGACGATCCGCTGACCAACCTGCTGGGCAGCACCCGGGCGGCCAACCTCATCGTCCTCTTCCTCGCCATCGGCCTGGTAAGCTGGCTAACCATGGCCCGCGTCGTTCGCGGCCAGGTGCTCTCGCTGCGGTCCCAGCCGTTTATCGAGGCGGCCCGCGCGGCCGGGCTGTCGGAGCTGCGCATCTTCTTCCATCACCTGCTGCCCAACCTGGTCGGCCCGATCGTCGTGTATGCCTCGCTGACCGTCCCCCAGGCCATCCTGCAGGAGTCGTTCCTGAGCTTTCTCGGCATCGGCATCGCCCCGCCGATGCCGTCGTGGGGCGCGCTGGCCAGCGAAGGCCTGACGCCGGCGCTCAACATGGTGAACTCGCAGTGGTGGATGCTGCTGTTTCCATGCCTGCTGCTGGCGGTTACGCTGTTGTGCCTCAATTTCCTGGGCGATGGATTGCGCGACGTGTTTGATCCCAGGCGGGATCAATCAACCCTGTAATCATGCCGGCCCGGCTTTGTTGTCCGCGGTCATTGCATACAATCCAGACAACGAACCCCGTGCGGTCCGGCCAGTCGCCGGTCGCGGAAAGGACAGCGGTGCGGAAGGTCAAGTGGTTGTTCTTTGCCTACCTGATGGTCATCGGCATCATTGTCGCCGCGCTCGCCGCATCGCTCGCCGTCACCTCGCCGCGCGATCCCAATACGGTTTACAGCGCCTACTACGACAATCTCAAGTCGATGGACCCGGCCGTCTGCAACGACGTGGACGGCTCGGCACTGATCGCCAACGTCTACGAATGCCTCTACGGCTACCGGTACGCAAAGAAGCCGTACGAACTCTACCCACAGCTCGCGGCCGACTTCCCCGAGATCGCGCCCGATGGGCTCACGTACACGATCCGCCTGCGCCAGGGCATACGCTTCTACGACCCGACGCGCAAGGCGTTCGCAGGTCGCACCGGGCCGGAGATGACGGCCGACGACGTGGTCTATTCCTTCAAGCGCATCGCCAACTTCCATCTGGCGAGCCCGAACTACTCAACGCTCTTTCAGGAGAAGGTGGCCGGGCTGGACGAGTTCAATGCGTACTCGGAAAGGACCCCGGCGCGCGAGGTGGACTTCGACCGGCCGGTGGAGGGTTTGCAGGCGCTCGATCGCTACACCGTGCGCATCAAGCTGACCAAACCATGCCCCCAGTTCAAGTACATGCTGGCCCATGGCGGCGGGTCGATCATTTCGCGCAAAGCATGCGAGATGCTGGGCGACGAAGCCATCGCGCACCATCTGATCGGCACCGGGCCGTTCGTGCTTGCTGAGCATCTTCCGGAACAGCGGATCGTCTTCACGGCCAGCCCGGCCTATCGCGGCCGGCCCGATGTCGATGGTGACGCCAAACTATCCGACGCCGAGCGTCTGCCGAAGATCAAGCGGATGCAGTTCGACTATTTCAAGGAACTGATCCCTGCGTGGCATCTCTTCCGGCAGGGGCTGTTCGATCTGGCGATCATTCCCAGGGAATCGTTCTCCAATGCAATCGACCCGGCGACCCAGGAACTCTGGCCCGAGCTCAAGACCGCCGGCATGAAGCTGTCCAAGACCCCCGAGGCCTCGATGTACTACTATGGCTTCAACATGGGCGATCCGGTCGTGGGCAAGAACCCGGCACTGCGGCAGGCGATGGCGATGGCGCACGACCGGGAGAAGTTCATCCGCATCTACCGGAACGGGCGCGGGATCGCCCTCCGCAGCATGATCCCGCCGGGGTTTCGGGCGTACGACGCGACGCTGAACAACCCGTATGCACAGTACAATCCGGAACTGGCCAGGAAGAAACTGGCGGAGGCCGAGCGAATCCACGGTGGGAAGATCCCCGATCTCAAGCTGCTGGCACAGGCTACCGACACCGAGACGCGGCAGATGACCGAATACTTTGTGTCGGAGATGCGGCAGGTGCTGGGTCTGACCCTGAAGGCCGAATACGTCACCTGGGCACGCTACCAGGAACTGGTGGATGCCCGCCAGACCCAGGTGTTTGAAGCCGGTTGGGCGGCCGACTACCCCGACGAACAGACCTATCTGGCGATGTTCTACAGCAAGTTCGCGCCGGCCGGCGGCGTGAATTCATCGGCCTATGTCAATCCCGCGTACGACCAACTCTACG
>JBIOJL010000338.1:0-6678 GCA_044450885.1 Tepidisphaerales bacterium | reverse complement strand
CCGAGTCGTGTCTCCGCCGCGCCCGTCGGTGGATCATCCTCGCAAGCTCCCGCCGCACACGTCAAGCAGTATCTGGCGAATCGCCGGGAACATTGCCGGGAACATAGCAGGCAAGAAGTCGAGAGGCATAGCAACGTCACCATCACAGGAGCCGAGGAAGCCATGAAATACCGAGTGACCGGGCTGCTGAACAGCAGCGGGCGCAGAGTGGCCGTCGAGTTGGACGCGGAAGACGCCGACGCGGCCGCGTTCGCGGCGCAGGGGATGGGGATAGCGCCGGAGAAGGCGGAGCCCGAGGCCAGCACGGAGCCTGCGGACGACGGTCAGGCCGCCGCTCTGCGGGCGTGGAAAGACGATCAATACGTCATCGGAATCTGGATAGGTGGCTTCTCTTGGGTGCTGAAGATCGCCGCCGTCATCTGGTTCCTCGCCGAATGCGCTTCGTCTGACAAGCATGACTTACTACGGCCGCAGTTGGCCCCGCCGATGTTGATGTTCTGCGCCGGCATTCTCGTCTCCATCAATTCGCGGCTTCGGGCGCTCGTGGCGCATCATACGGGGCCGCCGGCGCTGCCGCCGCATCACTCAAGCCCGGCATGGCTGGCAGCCGACAGCCCGCCAGAGATCCGGGGCGAGGCCACCCGGCCGCCCGTCGAGCCCCGCGGGCCGGCAATCGGCTCCCAGTGAGCCCGGTAGATTGTCCATTCTCGCCGTGGTCGCCGCCGCGCTGGTGTCGTGCCCCGTGGTCATCATCGCCGGCCAGATCCTCGAAGGAAGGCAGCCCGGGCGCCGGCCAGGCGGCATCCGCCGCATTCTGCCGGCACGATCCACGGGACGGCCGGGAGCACGTCCGCGATGCTGATCGTCGATCCTGTGGCGGCTGGCGGAAGCGGACGGCCAGCAGCAGAGGCGAAGTCGTCACTCGCTCCACCCAGGCCCGCACCATCGAGGCTGTCGGCCCCGGCGACGCTGGTCAGTTCCAAGCCGCGGCCGTTGCACCGGGCCTTTTTTCACCCCAAAAACCGCACCTCCGAAAAACGCTTCAAACCCCTTGTTTCATAGCACATACCCGCGGCTGGGATCGAACCAGCGACCTTGAGTTTAGGAAACCCACGCTCTATCCAACTGAGCTACGCGGGCCACTTCTTTAGACAATATCGTGGTTTGGAGGATTACTCAAGCAAAAGTCGGGACCCAAGCCAAAGTCGGGGGACCCGGGGACCGGCCACGGCCGCTCTCACCCCCCTGCTGCGTGAAATCGCCGGACGCCGACGATCGCGGCCACGGGAGCCATCGCGGCCACAGACGCACTGGCCGCACCCCCGGCAGTTCGAGACGCTCGCCTACGCCGGCGGCTGATGGATGTCCTTCCCGCAACTGGGGCATTTGCTTCCATCCCGCGCCTTCAGGAAGATCTTCTTGCAGTGGGGGCACTCGATCCCCCGCGACACTTCCGTCTTTCCGCACTTGGGGCAGGCCACGGGCTGCCCGTAGTGCGTCTCGTAATGGGCCTTGAGTTCCTTTTCCGTCATCCGGAACACATTCCCGCACGCTTTGTTCTGGCAGAGCCAGACGACGCCATTGGGAAGGTTCCCGCCGCCCGAAGGAACCCGGTAGTACCACCAGACGTACCCGCCCAGCAGCACGACCGCGATGACCACGACCAGTATCTTCTTCGCGTTTTCGCTCATGGTTCGTTGTCGTTATTCCACAGCTTTCGCATCGACTGATATTGCGACTGGCTCAGCTTGGCCATGGCCAGGCCCTGCTCGGTGATTTGCCACTGCACGAACCAATCGACGTGCCCGTCACAGAAGAGAACATTGCACCCCCCGTTGTGGATCTTGCCGGGGTACTGGTCGGACTGTCTGGGATCGAGGTTGAAATCCCAACTGCCATCGGGGGTATTGTCGGCGATCGCGATCATCTCCGAGGACTTCTTCACCCGCGCGGCTTTCAGTTCCTTGCAGTTGAAGCCGCCCGAGATGTCGCCCCCCAGCCCCTTCATGGCCGCGTTGTCCGATGTCGGATCGTAGTAGCCCCAGTCGTTGTAGGCATAGTGGAACGGAATCGCGAAGACGTCCAGCAGCCTCTCGCCGACCTCATAGCCGTAACCGGCGTCATCCTTGATTGCGTAGCCGGCGCCGCTGCCATAGTCGGCACGCCAGCGGTATTCGGTGGGCTGCGCCGGGCAGTTGAACATCTCCCGCCCGCCCTTCATCGCCTTGCGCAGCCGCGTCGGCCAGACGGCCACGATCGGGCGTCCGTTGGGCAGGAAGACACAGTGCCCCGTATAGTACTTGTACTCCTGGATGTAGAGCGCCATCGCCTGGCCCATTCCGCGCAGGTTGCTCTGGCAGACCACCTTCTTGGCCTGCTGCTGCGCCTTGTTCAGGGCGGGCAGCAGGATCGCGATCAGCAGCGCGATGATCCCGATGACCACGAGAAGCTCGACGAGCGTAAAGGCGGGCCTCTTTCGCATAACAACTCCTGCCGGCTGAAGTGACTTGCACTTGTAGTCTGTCGTCCAACGCGTGCAAAGTCAATGCTGCTTTCCCGTCACCTGTTTTCCCGTCACCTGGGGCGCGACCAGATATCCGGGAGGGCCGTGCTCCTGCACGGCCGGAAGTGCTCGCCCCGCGAAGTGGCCGCAGAGGACTGCGGCCCTCCCGGAAAATGGTCGCGCCCGTCACCTGTTTCCCGTCACCCCGATGTCCTCGTTCCACAGGTCCGGGTGCCTGGCGATGAACTCGCGCATCATCGCGATGCAATCGGGGTCGTTGAGGTTCACCACTTCGATGCCGTGCGATTTCATGAAATCGGGGGACATGCCCCCCCTGCTGCTGCCGCCGGTGAAGGTGGCGGCCTCGCCGACGATGACTTTCGGAATGCCAAACTGCACGGCCGCCCCGGAGCAGAGAAAACAGGGCATGAGCGTCGAGTAGAGGATGGTGTCCGCGTACGACTTCTGGCGGCCAGCGCTGGTCAGGCAGTCAATCTCCGCGTGGGCCATCGGATCGCTCTTCTGCACGCGGCGATTGTGCCCCCGCCCGATGATCCGGCCGCCGCGCACCAGCACCGACCCGATCGGCAGGCCGCCTTCGCTGAGTCCCTTGAGCGCCTCGTCAATCGCGGCTTTGAGAAACCGATCATTCGTCATGAGGGCTCCAGTAACACAACCCGTCAATGCCTATCCTGCACGATAAGATTTCCGGCGCCTCTTGTCTACGCCAATTCCATCTTCCACTTCGTGCCTCCGTGCGTTCGTGCCTCAATCCCTTTGGCCGCGGCGAAGCCGCGCCGTGTTCACCCCCTGCTGAGCACGAAGATCGCCGTGTCGGCGTTGAGGTTGGGATCGTCGTTCACGCGCCGGCCGGACTCGGTGTGGAGGAACACCCGGCTCTGCACGCGAAAACGGTGCGTCTCGCAGAATGCCTCGAAGTCACGGATGGACATGAAGCGGATGTCCGGCGTGTTGTACCACTCGAACGGACCACCCTCCGGGCCGCACGGAGCCCGCCCTTCACGCGCCAAGCGGTCCCGCAACGGGCCATAGGCGAGGTTTGGAAAGCTCACGAGCGCATACCGGCCGACGCGAAGCATTTCCTGGATGACCTTCTCCACGTGCCGCACGGACTGCAACGTGCGCGAGAGCACCACGCAGTCAAAGGCGTTATCGGGGATCGCGGCCAGGCCGAGGTTGAGGTCGACGCGGACGACGTCCAGCCCCTTGCGGCAGCATTCGCGGATGGCCAACTGGTCGATCTCGATGCCGACCAGGCGCGGATGGCCGCGGGCCTTGAGCCGGGCCAGCAGCCGCCCGGAACCGCAGCCCAGGTCCAGCACGCTCGACGCCGGCGGGATGAGCTGCTCGATCATGTCGTAGTCGAAGCGATGCCCATGGAAGATGGATGTGGGCTGGGGCTGGTGCTTGGCCGGGTCGTCGGCCGGTGGGCTGCCCGGCGTCAGCAGGTTGTCCAGGAAGCCGCGGATCATCTCGCCGTAGCGGTCGAAGTCGTGCTCGAGCAGGAACGCGTCGTGGCCGCAGGTGCTTTCGACTTCGCAGTACGCCACCGGGCGATTGGTGGCCAGCAGGGCATCAACGATCTCGCGCGACTGCGACGGCGGAAACAGCCAGTCGGACGAAAAACTGAGCACCAGCCAGCGGCACAGCGACCCGCCGAGCACGCGCTGCAGCGCCACCGGATTGGCGGCCAGGTTGAACAGGTCCATCGCCATGGTGATGTAGATGTAGCTGTTGGCGTCGAAGCGCTCGACAAAGCGGTGGCCCTGGTAGGCGAGATACGAGCCCACGGCAAAGCGCGTCTCGAATTCCGTCGCCAGGTCGCGCTTGGGCGTCGGCCGGCTGAACTTCTGGTCCATCGCCTGCGGCGAGAGGTAGGTGATGTGCGCCAGCATTCGCGCCACCGCTAGGCCCACGCGCGGGCCCTCGGGCAGCGAATAATACTGCCCGTTGTTGTAGTGCGGGTCGCGCATGATGGCGTTGCGGCCGACCACGTCGAACGCCAGCGCCTGGTGCGTCAGCCGCACCGACGTGGCGACGGCCACAGCGCCGGCAACTCGGTTCGGATAGCGCGTGGCCCAGTCCAGCACCTGCTGCCCGCCCATGGATGCGCCGATGACCGCCAGCAGCCGGTCGATGCCCAGGTGGTCGAGCAGCAGCCGCTGCACATCCACCATGTCGGCGATGGTGACTGTCGGAAAATCGCTGCCATAGGGGTGGCCGGTCTTGGGATTGGTGGACATCGGCCCGGTCGTGCCGCGGCAGCCGCCAATCACGTTGGCGCAGACGACGAAGAACTTGCTGGTGTCGATCGGCTTGCCCGGCCCGACGCAGATGTCCCACCAGCCCGCATCGTCGCCGTCATCGTGCCTGCCGACGTGCGAGTCGCCGGAGAGGGCATGGCAGATCATCACGGCATTGTCACGATTCGGCGAGAGCGTGCCGTAGATTTCATACGCGACGTCAACACTCTCCAGCGTCTGCCCGCACTGGAGCGTAAAAGCTCCGGGCAGCTTGAACGCCTGCGCAAAACGCAGCGGCCTGGCGGTGCGGACGTCGTCGGAGGATTCGGGAGTTGTTGCCATGAGTTGCCAGTTGTTAGTTGTTAGTTGCCAGTGAAGAGGCCGGTTGCCGGCACTAACAACTGGCAACTAACAACTGGTAACTAATGTTGCGATTCCGCCAGCGCCTGCTCGATGTCCGCCTTGATGTCCTCAATATCCTCGATGCCGATGGACAGGCGGATGTACTCCGGACGGACGCCCGTCGCCGCCTGTTCCTGCTCGGTGAGTTGCTGGTGGGTCGTCGACGCGGGGTGGATGACCAGGGTCTTGGCATCGCCGACGTTGGCCAGGTGCGAAAGCAGCTTGACGCTGTTGATGAACTTGATCCCGGCCGCCTTGCCGCCCTTGATGCCAAAGCCCAGGATCGCGCCCGGCCCGGCCGGGGTGAACTTCTTCGCGTTGGCGTAATAGGGGCTGCTCGGCAATCCGGCGTAGCTGACCCACTCGACCAGCGGGTGCTTGCTGAGATATTCGGCGATCGCCTGGGCGTTCTGGATGTGACGCTCCATGCGCACGTGCAGCGTTTCGATGCCCAGCAGCGTGAGGAACGCCGCGAAGGGGCTCATGCAGCCGCCGGTGTCGCGGAGCCAGTGGGTGCGGATGTGGATGATGTAGGCGATATTGCCCAGGGGCTTGAGCGCCTCGGTAAAGACCACCCCGTGATACGACGGGCTGGGCTCGCAGAATTCCGGCCACTTCTTCGGATTCTCCGCCCACGGGAACGTCGCCCCGTCCACGATGGCCCCGCCGATGTGTACGCCGTGCCCGCCGAGGAACTTGGTGGTGGAATAGACCACGATGTCGATGCCGTGCTCGATCGGCCGGAAGAGGGCCGGCGTCAGGACGGTGTTGTCGCAGATGACCGGAATGCCGTGCTTGTGGGAGATGTCGGAGATCTTGCGGAAGTCGGGCACGTCGTTCTTGGGGTTGCCGATGGATTCGATGTAGACGGCGCGGGTGTTGGCGTCGACGAGCTTGCCGATCTCCTCCGGCTTGGCCGGGTCGAAGAAGCGGACCTCGATGCCGAGTTTCTTGAGCGTCTGGGTGAAGAGGGTCCAGGTGCCGCCGTAGAGGTTGGTCGAGGAGAGGAAGTTCTGTCCGGCGTGGCAGATGGTGAGCAGCGCCGCGTTGATGGCCGCCTGTCCCGAGGAAAAGACCAGCCCCGCCGCCCCGCCGTCGAGGGCGGCCAGGCGCTTCTCCAGCACGTCGTTGGTGGGGTTCATCAGCCGCGAATAGATGTTGCCGAATTCCTTGAGTGCAAAGAGATTGGCGGCGTGGTCGGTGGAGTCGAAGTTGTAACTGGTCGTCGCATAGATCGGCACAGCTCGGGCGTGGGTGGCCGGGTCCGGCGTCTGGCCGGCGTGAAGTGCGAGGGTTCCGAGTCCGGGTTTGCGGGGCGTGTTGCTCATAATTTCTCCGTCAGTGTGAGGACCTGTAAAGGGGTGTAATCTTTACGAACCGGCCGGGGGAATGCAAGCGCGCAATATTGGCTTATTGACTCTCCCCAAGAGCCCCGTCGGGGTGCCAGACAATAGTCCACGGCATAAGCCGTGGGTGACCAGTTCCGTAGCCGCATCAAGCCCCGTAGGG
>JBIOJL010000337.1:0-6685 GCA_044450885.1 Tepidisphaerales bacterium | reverse complement strand
CTACGACCAGAACCCCGAGTCGTTCAACGCCCGCGACGCCCTGTACGGCCTGACCCGCCCGAATCCCAGGCACAACAACCCCGGCGATCCGCGCGCCAAATACCGCGGCCCGCCCATGTTCATAAGCGAATACGGCGGCATCAGCCTCAAGACCGAACGCTCCACCGGTGAAGGCTGGGGCTACAACGGCGCGGGCCTGTCGCAGCAGGATTTCCTCGCCCGCTACAAGGGCCTGACCGATGCCCAGCTCGACAACCGCAACCTCTTCGCCTTCTGCTATACGCAGCTTACTGATGTCGAGCAGGAACAGAACGGCGTCTATTTCTACGACCGCAAGCCCAAGTACGATCCCGCGCTGCTCAAGGCCATCAACTCGCGCCCGGCCGCGTACGAGACGCAAGGCCCGGTCGTCCGCGACATCACCTGGAAGGCGATCCTGCCCACCTCGCAGCAGGTCGCCCAGGAATGGCGCTACACCACCGAGAAGCCGGCCGATAACTGGATCGACGCGAAATTCGACGACTCCGCCTGGAAGAAGGGCAAGGGCGGCTTTGGCACCGAAGGCACCGCCGGCGCCGTCGTCGGCACGCGCTGGGACAGCAGCGACATCTGGATCCGCCGGACCTTCCGCGTCGAGCGGACCGACATTCCTCTGGCCGCCCTGCGGATGCACCATGACGAAGACGCCGAGATCTACGTCAACGGCCGGAAACTGGCCCAGTTCACAGGTTTCGTGACCGACTACCAATTGATCCTCAACGACGGTCTGCCCAAGACTTTCATTGCCGGCGACAACGTCATCGCCGTCCACTGTCTGAACAAGACCGGCGGCCAGTTCATCGACGTGGGCATCGACGTCGGGATCGAGCCGAAACCGGCGAAGTGATCTGTGATACATCCCGTCGGAATCTTCGCGGTGTGCGACGAGGATTGAACACGAAGTCACGAAGACACGAAGCGGCCCCCGGCCGGTCCATCGGTTGAAAGCGGGGAGACCCCCAAACAAAAAGACAATGAAACGACAACTCTTGCGATTCGTTCTTGAATACCATACCCCGCTTCGTGTCTTCGTGTTTGATCTGATTTGGTTGCGGCTCTGCCGCGCTGGGCCTTCGCGTCTTCGTGTTTAATCTTCTGCATTTGCCGCCCCGCCGCCATGTTGCCCCGAAACAACATCGCTCCGACGACGGCGTTGCCTCCACGCAACATCCGGCTTTTCCGCGCCAGTCCCAACCCGGTTTTCGATGCTGTTAATGCCTTGCCGGGCGTTTGGCCATCTCTGGCATCCTCTTTGTCTGACAGGACTTTCAGTCGGCGGGCTGCGTTCCCGGCCGCTGAATCGAGAGGGTCCAATGTGTCGGATGCTGTTGGTTGCGGGAGTTCTTCTGATGGCGGGCTGTGCCTCGCGGCCAGCCCAGCCGGGCGCGGTCGGCCCTGCGTATATTGACAGACCTTCGTCCGCTCTGGTTTTCGATCCGCCCGTGATGCAGGGCCAGCCGGCCGTGTTTCTGGCTCGCGACGACCGCCAACCGGGGGCTTTTGTCGGCTACGAAGATCTCTCTGCCACCTACTTCTTCATCCAGACCGACGACCGTCCGGGGGACACCAATGAGGGCTGGATGTATCGGCGCGCAATCACCACCCGGATGGGCGTGTCGTATCGGTAAACACATTCCCGGCGATGACTTAGCTGCGAAAAAAGTTGCTCAACTTGCCATTTCATGCTTGACGGCGGGCCATCCTTGCGGCAATAATATTGACATAAGTTTGGGTGTCTGCAAGTCTTAGTAACTTTTCTGAGGACTGTCATGGCCACGATTACCAAGAAAGAGCTGATCGACCGTATCGCCGACTCTGCGCGTCAGCGTCGGGTGATGGTCAAGAAAGTCGTGCAGCAGTTCCTCGACGAAATCATAAGTGAGTTGGGTCGCGGCAACCGCTTGGAATTCCGTGACTTCGGCGTGTTCGAGACCAAACTCCGCAAGGCCCGCCGAGCCCAGAATCCCAAGACGCTCCAGCCCGTCGAGGTGCCCGAGAAACGCACCGTGAAATTCAAGATCGGGCGGCTGATGAAGCAGAAGCTGGCGGCCATCACCGGCGGGCTCATCGAAGACGAAGCGCCCGACGTCGCCGACATGCCCGATGGTCCGGATGACGATCCCGACACGGACGAAGCGGTTCACGAGACGCCGCACAAGCACTGATCGGAACTCGCTCGGAATGAACTCCCGGTTCGTCGGCGTGACCGCAAATCTGGAAGGGCCGTGTTTCTGCACGGCCGGGAGTGGTCGCCCCGCGAAGCGGCCGCAGGGGACTGAGGCCCTCCCGGAAAAGTGGCCGCACCTCGGTTCGTCTCACCGGGTGCTTGTTCGTAGTACCGCCTTTAGGCGGTCTGAAGAGCCGCCTGAAGGCGGTACTACGAACGTGACCGCGACGCACGGCTTGCAGTAGACAAGCCGTGGCACCCGACCTGGCCCAACCGCCGCCCAGATGAAGACTCCAAGGCTTGATGATCTGCTGGGCGAGGCCCTCGCGCAACGAGCCGCGTCGCAACTGCTTCGCGCGAGGCCCGTCGTCGAGCGCGTCGAGGGTCCGCGTGTACGTATCGACGGTCGCGAATACGTCAACTTCGCCTCCAATGACTACTTGGGTCTGAGCCGGCACCCGCGGGTGGTCGAAGCGGCGCGGGACGCAGCCGCGGCTTTCGGCGCCGGCGCGGCCGCGTCACCGCTCATCACCGGCTACACCCCCGTCCATGCCGCCGCGGAGCGGACGCTGGCCGATTGGAAGGGTACGGAGTCCGCGGTGCTGTTGCCCAGTGGCTACCAGACATCGCACGCGATCGTGCAGACGTTGGCCGGGGTTGCGGAATCGCACATGCCGGGGTTGCGGTTCCTCCTGGACAAACTGGCGCACGCGTCGCTGGTGGACGCGGTGCAGGCGAGCGGTGCGTCGTTTCGCATCTTCCCGCACAACCATCTCGAGAAGCTGTCGCGGCTGTTGGCCGACGCGCCGGCGGGGAAGTTGCAGGTGGTGGTGACGGAGTCGATCTACAGCATGGACGGCGACGCCGCGCCGCTCAAGGAACTGGCGGGGCTCCGCGAACAATTCGGTTTCATCTGGCTGTTGGATGAGGCCCACGGCTCGGGCGTATACGGCCAGGCCGGGCGCGGGCTGGCGCACGAGCAGGGGGTTGCCGGCTCGGTGGACATACACATGGTCACGCTGTCCAAGGCGCTGGGCGTGGCCGGCGGCGCGGCGTGTGCTTCGCGGCGATTCTGCGAGTCGCTGGTGAACTGGGGCCGCGCGTACGTTTACTCGACGGCCGTGGCCCCGCCGGTCGCCGGCGCGATTCCAGCGGCCGTCGCTGTCTTACGCGACGAGCCGCGGCGTCAACAGCGCGTTCGGCGCCTGGCAGTGGAGTTGCGCCGGCGGCTGACGCAGGCGGGCATCAAATTGCCTGATGGCGATTCGCCGATCATTCCCATCGCGCTCGGCACCGAGTCCGCGGCCATCGCCGCCGCCGCGGTACTCAAGTCTCGAGGGCTCTGGGTCCAGCCGATCCGTCCGCCGACCGTCCCGCGCGGCACGAGCCGGTTGCGGATCACGCTGAGTTGCGAACACGGCGATGAGGACGTCGCCCGGCTGCTGGCGGGCCTGCGGCAGGCCTGCGCGGGCGGGAGCATGTAATGGCCTTCCCAGATCGTTGCGGCTCGCCAGATCAACACCACCCGGTTGAGCCAGGTGGTCATTATTCTTCTACTGCCCGTTCCACACGCCCTCGAAGACCTCGGTGGCCGGGCCGGTCATGTAGACGCAGTTGTCCGATTCCCGCCATTCGAGCGTGAGGTCGCCGCCGGGCAGGTGCGCGAGGATCTTCCGGCCGGTCCGGCCGGTGAGGACGCCGGCCACGCAGACGGCGCAGGCGCCGGTGCCGCAGGCGAGCGTGATGCCACTGCCACGCTCCCAGGTGCGCATGGTCACTTCAGAGGAGTGCTGAGTGCTGGGTGCCGAGTGCTGGGGGGCATGCACCTGGACGAAGTGGGCGTTGATGCGCCGCGGGAAGGCGGGGTGGTGCTCGATCAGCGGGCCGATGCGGGCGAGGTCGACGGCGCGCACATCGTCGACGAAGACCGTGGCGTGTGGGTTGCCCATGGAAACGAAGGTCATGGGGAATTTGAGATTTGAAATTTCAGATTTGAGATTTGAGATTTGGGATTTCAGATTTGAGATTTGGGATTTCAGATTTGAAATCTCAGATGGATCGGCGAAGACATAGGCGTTCGTTCCGGCGGCGCGGACCATGGCCGGGTCCACCGGGATTCGCGGCAATTCCAGGATGGGCTCACCCATATTGACCGTTGCCTGCCGTACCTTGCCGTCATGCACTTCCAGCGCGATCGCGAGCACGCCCCGGCCGGTCTCGATTCTCATGGGGTTGCTCCGCGCCAGGCCATGGTCATAGGCATATTTGGCGACGCAGCGGATGCCATTGCCGCACATCTCGGATTCCGATCCGTCGGCGTTGAACATGCGCATGCGCACGTCGGCCTTGTCGCTGGGCAGAATGAGGATCAGGCCGTCGCCGCCAATGCCGGTGTGGTGGTCGGAGATGATGGGAGCCAGGCGCGCAGGGTCGGCGACGGTCTCAACGAAGCCGTTGACGTAGACGTAGTCATTGCCGATGCCATGCATCTTGGTGAACTTCATGGTTTACATCCTCGAGCCGCCGCGTTGTGGTGCGGGCTTCCAACCTGCACGGCCACGGAAGCAGGCTGGAAGCCTGCACCACAACTTCAGCCGCGATGAACTCAAGCCGTTTCCGTCGGCCGTCCGATAATGATGGGAAGCGCATGGCCGCCGTCAAGTCCGATGAACTCTCGATTCCCGGTTTGCCCGGCACGGGCGACAGCGGGGCTGCGCGCCAGGCGCGGCTGAACTACGCCGCGGGGCTGGCCGCGCTGGGCGGTTCCCAGCCGGATGTCGCGGCCGCGCTGCCGCCGACGCCGCCGGACATTGAATGGCTCCATGCACGCGACGGGGCGCTGTCGGCCAAAGTGCCGGCGGCCGGGTGGCTCGGGCAATGCTCGTTGCCGCTGCGGGCCGCGGGCGAACTTCTGGCCGACCTGTCGGCGCCGGGCCGCGTTTCGCTGCTGCTGTATCCGACGCACGCCGCGCAGGTTGGCATTGTCCTGGAGCGGCTGACGCCGCAGCAGGCGGTGATTGTGCTCCACGAGACGCTGTTTGACGCGGCCTGTGCGCTGGCCTGCCACGATTTCGCGGCCGACATCCGCGCCGGGCGGCTGTACGTGCTGGCCGGGCCGGAGTGGCCTGGCCAACTGGATCAACTACTATCGCGGCATGTCGGGCTGCCGTCGCCGCAGCAATATTTGCGGACTGCCCTGCTGGCGGCCGAGGCTGGGCAGCGTCTGATCGAGGTGGCCGGGCGGGTCATCAATGACCATGCCAAGCGCTCCGCCGCGATTGTCGAGAAGGTGCAGTCGAGTCTGCGGCCCCGGGCTGAGGGGCCGGTGCTCCTCCTGGCGGGGTCGGCGTATCACCCGTGGGACCTGGCCACGCCGGCACTCATGGCATTGTTGCGGGACAACCGCGCGATTCCGCATTCGCTCCTCGATGTTGACCGTCCGGACTGTTCCTCGGTGCCGGGCCTGCTTGCGGCATTGCAGGGGCATCGCGCCATTCTCACTGCGGAACTGACTCGAAAGAATCTGCCCGCGGCGCTGCCGGCCGACTTTCCGGTGGTAACTTGGCTGTTGTATGGCCAGGTGCCGTCGGCCTCGACGGCTGGTCCGCGCGACAGGCTGATCGTGGCTTCGCGTGAACTCGACCGCCGCGCCCGGCAGGGGGGCTGGAATGCCGAGCGTGTCTTGCTGGCCGTGCCGCCGGTGCCGGTGCTGCCGGCCGGCGGGCCGCATCTGGGCATTATCGCCGACTATGTTGATCTGGACCCTGCGCAGCATGCATTCCAACTCTCCAGCCACCGGTTGCTGTTTGAGGCCATCGGGGAGGAGTTGCTGAAGGATCCGCTTGCCGTTGGATCGAGCGTGATGAACTATCTCACTTCCCGGGCCGGCCAGTTGAATCTGCGGCCGGAGAACCTCGACCTGCCGCTGTTCATCGAACGCCTGATCCTGCCGGTCTACGCCCGGGGGATCGCGCGGCTGCTGGTCTCACGAGGCTTGCCGGTTCGCCTGATCGGCGCCGGATGGGAATCCGACGAGCAACTACGGGGCGGCCACGGCGGCAATCCGCACAATCGTGAGGAACTGTACGCCGCGATCGGGCAATGTGGTGCGCTGGTGAATGTCTGGCCGGTGGATCATCCGCCGCCGCTGCAGCTTTTTGGCCGGGCGGTGCTGCCGACGGCGGGCCGATCGGAGGCACAACTGATCGAGGCAGCCCGCGCGCTGACCAGGATCGGTTCGCCGGCGGGCCAGCAGGGATGCCGGCCTTACGACACGCCGCCGGTATTGACGGCCGAAATGCTCTTCCGCTTTCTATCGGCGTAACCCCGGTCTTGTGTAGCCGCGATCGCCGATCGCGGCACTGCCCTCACGAATCAGGGCAATCGCATGTCGTGGCGCCCGGGGGCTCCAGGGCGGGATAACACGCGCGCCAACGTCGCCGGAGACCGCCGGGGGGGGGACCCGGGGGCCGAGGGGGT
>JBIOJL010000336.1:0-6710 GCA_044450885.1 Tepidisphaerales bacterium | reverse complement strand
GGACTACTGACTCCTCGCCAGCTATCGCTTTCGTGACAGCCAGTTCCGCAACTCGCCCAAGCGCCGCGTATTGAGGATGTCCCCCGACGCCAGGCCCGCCCGCCGCGCCACCCCCAGCCCGTAGACCATCTGCTCCAGTTCGCCCGTCGCATGCGCATCCGTGTTGATGGCGATCGTCACGCCCGCGGCGGCGGCCGCCCGCGCATGCACGTCGTCCAAGTCCAGACGCGGCCAACTGCCGTTGATCTCCATCGCCGTCCCCGATGCCGCGGCGGCCGCGAACAGCCGCCCAAAGTCGGGCGCCAGCCCGTCTCGCCCGTTGATGATCCGCCCGGTCGGATGCCCGATCACGTTGACGTACTTGTTCTCGATGGCCCGCAGAAACCGCTCCGTGGCCTTGGCCGGATCCTGACGCAGCGAAATGTGCGGACTGGCGATGACGATGTCCAGTTCGGCCAGAATCTCGTCTTCATAATCCATCCGCCCATCGGCCAGAATGTCCACCTCCGCGCCGGCCAGCAGCGCGATGCCCTTGAGCCGGGCGCCGACCTTGTGAATCTCCGCGACGTGCTTGAGCAGCCGCTCCGGCGAAAGACCGTTGGCTTGCACCATCGCCTTGGAATGGTCGGTGATGGCCAGATATTCGTAGCCCATCGCCCGCGCCGCCTCGGCCATTTCCTCGATGCTGTTGCCGCCGTCCGAGGCCGTCGTGTGCGTGTGCAGGTCGCCGCGGATGTCAGCGCGCTCGAACAGCCGCGGCAACTTGCCGGCCATCGCCAGGTCAACTTCGCCGCGGTCCTCGCGCAGTTCCGGTTCGACATACGCCAGGCCCAGCGCCCGGAAAATGTCCTGCTCGTTTTCGGATGCGACCGCCCGCGCATCCGGCGGCTGGCCGGGCTTCTTGTCGGCCTTCTCGTACTCATCGAGTCGATACAGCCCCCATTCGTTGAGCGTGTACCCCTGCTTCAGCGCAAGGCTGCGGACGCGGACGTTGTGCTCTTTCGAGCCGGTGAAGTACATCAGCGCCGCGCCGAAGTGTACCGAAGGCACCATGCGTAGATCAACCTGCAACCCCCCTGCCGTCTTGATGCTCGCCTTGGTCGCGCCTTTGGCCAGCACATCCGCGACACCGGGGAGGGATACAAATTGCTGCGCGATTGCCGCGCCCGCCGCCGGGTTGGCGATCGCCGACACAATGTCCACGTCCCCAATCGTCTCCTTCCAGCGGCGCAGGCTCCCGGCAATCTCAGCCTGCAATACGCCGGGAATCCGCCCGACTTGTTCCAGAAGATCGCGCGCCGCCGGCCAGACCTCGCCGAGCGGCCGGCGCAGCACCACCGTTCCGTCGGCCCCGGTGCGCCGCTTGAGCGACTCGATGCCCTTGCGCATCGACTCGATCTTCTTGGGCCCGATCCCCTTGAGGCCATCCAACTTGCCGCCGCCCAGCGCCGCCTCAAGCTGCTCCAGCGATGTAATCCCCCGCTCTTTCCAGAGCATGTGCAGCGTCTTGGGCCCCATGCCTTCGATCTGCAAGAGCGGCGGCAAACCCGCCGGCACGTCCGCCGCGATCTCATCGTGGGCCGCCGACTTCCCCGTCCGCAGGTAGTCCTCGATGATCGCCACGCTCGATTTGCCGATGCCCTCGATCTGGCCGAGCGTGCCCTCCTCCATGCACTTTCGCAGGTCCAGGCCGGTCTCGCGGAGGATGCGCGACACCTTCGAGAACGCGATCACCTTGAACGAATTCTCGCCCTTGAGTTCCATCAGGGTCGCCATGGCCGCGAAAAGGTCCGACAGCTCGATATTCGTCGCCATGGAAACAGCATAGCCCATCCGTCTTGAAAACGCACCGCAAATGCTCAAGATGCTGCCCCATGGGCGATATTCAGGAAACTGTCGAACAGGATGTTCCGACCTCCGCGGCCGACACCACCTCCCTGCCGGTCGAACCGCAGCCGCCGGCAGAGCAGCCACAGGCCGCCGAACCGGCCGACGGGCCGGTGGAAACTGAGCCGGCCGAGGCCGACGCGCAGGACGAGGCTGCGCCCGAAACCCAGCCCGCCGCCGTCAACATCGGCGTGCTCGAGGCGCTGCTCTTCTCCACCCATTCGCCCCTGACGCCGCAGCGCCTTGCGGAACTGATGGAACTCAAGTCGCAAAAGGCCCTGAAGAAGGCGATCAAGGAGCTGAACCAGACGTACGAGGCGACCGGCCGCTGCTTCCGGGTGGAGCAGGTGGCCGGCGGATACCAGATGCTCACCCTGCCGGAATACGGCGACTGGCTGACGCGTTTGCTCAAGCGCGAGAGCGATTCCAAGCTGACCAGGGCCGCGCTCGAGACACTGTCCATCATTGCCTACAAGCAGCCCATCCTGCGGGCCGAGATCGAGGCCATCCGCGGCGTCGCCTGTGGCGAGACGGTGCGTTCGCTGATGGAGAAACACCTGGTGCGCATCGCCGGGCGCGCCGAAGAACCCGGCCGGCCGATCCTCTACGGCACGACCAAACGCTTCCTCGAAGTCTTCGGATTGAACTCGCTGAAGGATCTGCCCGGGTCGGAAGAACTTCAGTTGCCCAAGCCCGCCCCGGCCGCTCCGATGGAAGCAGCGGCCGAGGAGCCGCCCGCAGTGGACCCGGCCGCTCCCGCGAAGCAGGAAAACGTGTAGCACTGCCGGACTCCCTGTATTTGGGGTGGCATGGGCAAGTACGCTTGCCCGTGTCCTGGACCGCCAGATGACTTGAGCCGCGCAGCACTACCCTGATCCCGGGTGCTTGTTCGTAGTACCGCCTTCAGGCGGTCTGAAGAGCCGCCGGAAGGCGGTACTACGAACGTGACCACGAAACACGGCTTGCAGTAGACAAGCCGTGGCACCCGGATCGGGAGGCCGAACGGTGTTATCCTTTCTTCGGCCGGCGGGCTTGGTATTCCCTCGTTCAACCCCCGCTCGGCCCCGGCATCCGCCCCAGCCGTTCCGCCTCGCCGTTCTCAAATGGATCGTATGCCAGAGATATCCGCGGCGCGAGCGACGTGTCGAGCTCAATCGCCCCGCGCTCCGGCAGCGGATCGGCCGACACCACCGGCCGCAGCATTTCCTCCATCTCCGCCAGAAACCGTGGCACGTCGAGCCCCATCGACACCGGCGGCACGCACGCCAGCCGCCGGCGATAGGCGCGATGCAGGCTCACCACCCCGCGCGGATTCGATCGCCGGTAGTGCTCCAGCGCCACGGCCGCCTGGATCATCCCCTGGTAGAAGTCCTTCTTAACCCCACCCGCGTGGTGCCAGATTTCTTCCCAGGCTTCGTGCGCATCGAAGTAGCAGTGGGCGTTGAACAAGTCGATACCCTGGAGATAGAGCCGCTTCTCCTCTTCGATGGGCATGGGACTGTCGAAGATCATGGTTTCTTTTGGATCGGCCGCTCGCTGAGGTAGAGATCGAGGTAGAAGTACAGGAGTTCGCGATCGCCCACGGCGCGCACATGGGAGTGCCTGAACTGGTACTTCTCAAAAAGACTGATCGCGGGCTCGCGCTCCATGAACGTGTCCAGCTTGACCTTGAGGTACTGCCGGTCGCGGCAGAAGCGGAGGGCGGTTTCCAGCAGCGCCGAGCCGATGCCGCGGCGCCGGTGGTCCATGCGCACGCGCAGGCGGCGCATCTCGCCGATCCCGGCTTCGTGCTGCTGCACGCCGATCATGCCCACGACGTCCCCGTGCTCATTCTCGGCGACCCAGAAGTGCGACCCCGGCGAGGAGAGGTAGGCGGCGGGGATGTCGTCGATGTCGACGGCCGTGTCGTTCTCGGCCAGCTTGCCGCCAATCAGCGCCTCGCGATAGAGCGCCTTGCACGCCGCGCCGTCCTTCTTCTCGAAGGTGCGAATGGTCACGGGGATGGGTGTGGGCTCCGACACGGCAGACAATTCTATCATCCCAGGCGAGCAGTACCAACGAACCGGGTCCACGACCGTCGTTGAGGCGGCCTGGACGCGCTGCATCAGCCCCGTATCAGGGGGCGAAACATGTTAGCCCATGGCGCAAGCCATGGGGGTAAGCGCCATCAGTTGATGCCAGCCCCGTAGCCGTAGGGGCGAAAGAACGCCTGTGTCGCCCCTACGGGGCTGGAGCCGCGTCAGCCCCTGGCAGCAACGGTCGTGGACCCCAACGGACATCGCCGCGCCCTTTATCCGCCAGCAATCTCGATGAACTCCAGGGCTCCGCTCGCCAGGTCCAGCAGCGCGACCGTCCGCGGATTGGCGCGGTGAAGGGCCCCGGGATTGATCAGCCGCGTCCGGCCGACCATGACGTCATCGCGCATGTGCGTGTGCCCCTGAAGAAGATAGTCGTGCTGCTGTTCCGCGAGGATCCTGCGTTTCAGGCCGGCGTCGTCTCCGTGGATGATGGCCAGCCGCTTGCCGTCGAGCTCGAGGTCCGCATACGCATTTTGGCACGGCACCCCGATGATCTGCGCATGCCGCCGCAGCGTCTCGCGGTCCCAGTCGCAGTTGCCGAAGACGAACAGGCTGCGCTGCCCCACCAGCAGATCGAGCACCTCGGGCGAGCCCACATCGCCGCAGTGAACCAGCATCTCGGCGCCGCGGCCGACCAGGGCCTCGATGCCGAGCCGGGCCGAGTCCACCCGTCCGTGCGTGTCCGAGAGAATGCCGATCTTCATAAGGTTGGGCGATTGTACCGCGGGCCGTCTGCGGACATAATGCCGCGTAAGCATGGTACTCGCGGACACAAACACCACCAATTACGTCGTCTATGGGATGGCGATTCTGGCGCTGACCTACATCGTGGTGCGCCCGCTGATGCGCCGCCGCAAGGACCCGCTGGAATCGCCGATGAATCTCAGCCTCGCGCAGCAGCGGTCCGTCGAGCGGCAGATGAACTCCGCCCTCGTCGAACTCGCCGAGATGGCCCGGCAGATCACCGCCCAGCTCGACACCCGGGCGGCCAAACTCTCCGCCCTGCTGGACGACGCCGACCGCAAGATCGACCAGCTCAAGCGTCTCTCCCAGCAGCCCGCCATGACAGGCCACGGCGATCCCGCCGCCACTCCCGTGGAAGACGCCCAACCGCAACTTCGCCTCGGCGAGCCCGAAGACGCCCGCCATCGCGAGGTCTACGACTTGGCCGACGAAGGACTGTCGCCCCTGGACATCGCCACCAAACTCAACCGTCCCAGGGGCGAGATCGAACTGATCCTCGCCCTGCGCCGGAGATAGGCTGATGGTCTCCATGGCTGATCGCCGAACATTCGCCTCCGTCACCGACACGGCATGCACCTGCGGCTACCTGCAGCGTGCGGCCGACGATCCGCGCCTGCCAATCGTCTTTGATCCGCAGACTGGCGAGTTTCATTTCACCTACCGCGAACCGGGATCTCAGGGACCGTCCACGCTGGTCATCTACCACTGCCCATTCTGCGGCGGCGCCGCGCCGCAGTCCAAGCGCCACCTGCTCTTCGCGGCCATTCCGCCCGAAGAGGAAGATCGACTGTCGAAGTTGCTCGCATCGGTGAAGACGATTCGAAGCGCGCTCAAACGACTGGGCAAGCCGGAACGTGACGATCCATCCGGGACGCGCATTGGGCAGGATGAGGCCGACGGCAACCCTCCCGTCGTGCAGCACCATCGCACGCTGATCTACGAGCGCCTGTCGGAGGTCGCGGACGTGTGCATCACCGAGCGTGCCGACGGTGGCGCGAGTTGGCAATTGATCGGGAAGTATGTCGCGGCCCGCCCGTCCGGCGGCAGCACCTGACCAACCGCCGCTGCCTCGCTTCTGCCACTTCGTGCTTCCGCGTCTCCGTGCCTCGATGCCTTCGTGCCTTCCGCCCCTACCTCGACCCGCCCACCACCTGCCCATCATGCGCAAACTCAACCCCCCGCGGCAACTTCGCCGAATCGCCCCCGTGGCTCACGTTGTGTGCAATGTGCGTCAGCAGCGTCCGTTTGGCCCCGATCCGACCGGCCGCCTCGATCGCCTCCTCCACCGAGAAATGCGTCGTGTGCCGCTCGAACCGCAACCCATCCAGCACCAGCACGTCCAGGCCGCGAAGGAGTTCGAAAGACTCCTCCGGGATCAGATTCGTATCCGTGCAATACGCCACGTTGCCCACCCGGAATCCCAGCACCGGCACATTGCCGTGAATCAGCCGGATCGGCCGCCATTTCACGCGGTTGATCTCGAACGGCCCGTCGATGGTCCGCGGAACCAGGTGCGGCCGGTACAGCCCGCACGCCGGGTCCGGCTCGCGGAAGGCATACGTGAAGCATCGCTGCAAGACCTCATGCGTGCGCGGCTCGGCCCAGACATCCAGCGGCCCGCCTTTGACCGTATTGAACCGCCGCACGTCATCGAGCCCCATGATGTGGTCGGCGTGGGCGTGGGTGAACACCACCGCGTCGATGCGTTTCACGCCCTGTGTCACACATTGCAGCCGCAGTTCGGGCGTGGTGTCGATGAGCACCCGGGTGGTGTCGTAGGAGATCACCACCGATGGCCGCGTCCGCTGGTCGCGCGGGTCCGTGCTGGTGCAGACGGCGCAGTCGCACCCGATCATCGGCACGCCGGCCGACGTGCCCGTTCCCAGGAAAAGCAGTTCAACTCCATCCATGCTCAACCGATCCCGGGCGTGGTTCAAACGGCGTGTGACATATGGTGCCGCCGACGCCCTCGTCGGCGGTGTGGGTGATATTCCGCCGACG
>JBIOJL010000335.1:0-6749 GCA_044450885.1 Tepidisphaerales bacterium | reverse complement strand
GCCTGTGAGCCATCGGGGGAAGGCCGACGAGGGCGTCGGCCCCACTTCTTTCGCGGCCTTGTCCTCCACATGCAATTGCCCTGGGTTCGGAGCCCGCTCCACCGCGTCTGCGAGAGTTGTCGCGGCACGGACCGTTCGCCGAGCGGTCCGCCGGCCGTGGCCCTGCGTTCGGGAGGGCCGCAATCCGCTGCGGCCGTTTCGCGGCGCGACCATCCCGGCCGTGCAGAAGCACGGCCCTCCCGAATCTGTCGGCACGCCGCATTTCCCTGTAACCATTTTCCCTTTGTCGAGTGTAGGATAACAGTGGTGGTATATGTTGCGGCATCAAGGGAAGTTCCACATACTCTGGCCTTCTGAGGTTCATCCATGAATTACACCTCTCACGATTGGTCGCGGTCCATCCTCTCGGTTTGCGCCGGCTGCCTGTTCCTGGCCGGTCTCGTGCCTGTCGCTCTCGCTGAGGATGACGCGCCCGAACCCGCGGTCCGGCCGGCCGCCGTCGTCGCTCCGGTCTACAGTTCGGAGAAATGGCTCGCATTCGGCGACAAGAAAGCAGGCAACACCCTGCAGACGTTCGCACTTGGCCCCGATGGCAACCTCTACGGCCTCATGCAGGTGATAACCCGCAAACCCCGCGCCGGACTCGGCGCGTTTCTGGCCCGCGCGGTGGGCAATGATGCCGACGATGTGTCCGCGCCCACCTACGAGATCCTTGTCGCCGACCCCGAAGGCAAACTGCTGCGGCGCTGGCCGCTGGCCGTGTCCGCAGACCGCGTCACGGTTGCGGCCGATGGCTCCGTCTGGGTTGGCGGCGGTGGCCGGATGATCGTCTACTCGAGCGACGGCAAGGAACTCGCCAACGCCGCCCTGCCGCACGTCGAACTCGTGCTGGCCAACAAAGAGGAAGCGAAGGCGGCCACCGAGGAACACCACCAAGAGGCCATCGAAAGCAACAAGCAAATGCTGGCCATGTACGAGAAGGCCATCGCTCAGAAGGAACAACAAGCCAGGGAAGCAAAGAAACCCGGCGCCGCCAAACCGGCCAAGCCCGCCAAACCCGCGGACGAGGAATCCGCGGAACTCTCCGAGCCCGACTACTTCGGCCAACTGCCCCTGGCCAGCCTCAAGCAGATGGCCGAGCACACCCGCAACCTGACCAGGCAACTTGAATCGACGACGCCCCAGGAGCGGCTCGAACTGGCCATGACCCAGTTCCGCTCACAGACCTCCGTTCACGCCATCAGCGTCTCCGCCGACCACGCGTACTACGTCGCCCGCTCGCTGCGCGGCTACAGCTACGCCGTCTGGCGCATCAACCGCGATCTCAAGGACCCCGTCAAGGTCGTCGACGGCCTCGGCGGATGTTGCGGCCAGTGCGAAATCCGCCTCAACGGCGACAAGCTCTATCTCGCCGACAACTGCAAGCACCGGGTCGCTGTGTACGACCTCAAGGGCCAACTGGTCAGCCAGTTCGGCAAGCGCGACCGCGCCGGCGACGGCGGCGCCTTCGGCAGTTGCTGCAACCCCATGAACCTCTGCTTCTCCCCGTCCGGGCAGATCATCACCGCCGAGAGCGAAGGCCTCATCAAGGGCTTCGCCCCCGACGGAACCTACCAGCGACTGCTGGGCCGCGTCGATCTGAAATCCGGCTGCACACATGTGCCCGTCGCCATGACGCCCGACAGCAAGATCCTGTATCTGCTGGACCGCTCCAATTCGCGCATCGCCCGCCTCGAACAGAAGAACATCGCCAGCGCGGCGAAGTGAAGGTAAACCTGTATGCTCCGCTTGCTTCCGTTCGCCCTTTGCCTGCTCGGCTGTCTGCGCCTTCTCGCCGATGAGCCTGCGCCCGCCGGCCAACCCCTGACGCTCATCGTTATGGACCCGCTGGCGCGCGAACTCTCCTGCCCGTGCGTCAAGGGCTACGCGCAGCGCGACTACAACGCCCTGGCCAGGTTCCTTCAGTCCCGCCTCGATCACCCTGTCAAGGTCACCTTCTCTGAATCGCTCGTCAAGGCCGTCACCGAAAAGACCGCCGGCCGGGCCGACATCATCATCGGCAAGGATTCCGTCGTCCGTGCCGATGCCCTCGCGCTCAAGCGTAAGCTCCAGCCGATCCTCCGGCTCACCGGCAAGGACGGCGCCACCACCCAGACCGGCCTGTTCGTCGTCCCCAAGGACGACCCGGCCCGCACCATCGCCGATCTCAAGGGCTACCTCGTGATCTTCGGCCCGCCCGAGTGCGACGAGAAACATGCGGCCGCCAGGGCGCTGCTGGCCGTGTGCAACGTGCCGCTGCCCGAGAAGATCGAGACGGCCGCCGGCTGTGATGTGGGCGCCACCCGCGTGCTCGAATTGCCCGCCGGCCAACACGGGGCCGCCGTGATTTCCAGCTACGCCAAGCCCCTGCTCGAAGGGTGCGGCACGGTCCCCAAAGGCGCCCTTCGCGTCGTCGGCGAAACCAAGCCGGTTCCCTTCGTCACCGTCTTCGTCGCCGCCGACATGCCCCAGGCGGAATCCGACGCGATCCGCAAGATCCTGCTCGACGTGGCGGAGAACGCGGAACTCTGCCTCGCCATGGAAACCCAGGGCTTCGCCGTCCCCGAGCCCTCGGCGGCCGACAACGCAAAAAAAAAGTGACTGATGCCCCGGCCGCAGGGCAAGCGCATGTGGTGCCGCCGGTGTCCTCACCGGCGGAATCCCGAGACACGCGTGCGACGCCAGACCCCGCCGGTGAGGACACTGGCGGCACTTCTTTCGCGCATGCGATCGCCCCGGCCCCGGCCGCCGAAGCGTGGCCGGGATGGCGCGGCGCTCGGCGCGACGGACACGTCGCCTGGCTGCCCGAGAAACTCCCGGCGGCCTCCCAACCGCTCTGGGAGAAGCGCCTTGCATCCGCGGGGGTCGGCGGCCTTGCCGCCACGGCGGACGTCGTGCTCGTCTCCGACCGCAACCCCGAAGACACCATGGACATCTGGCGTTGTCTCGACGCCGCCACCGGCAGGGAAATGTGGGCGCTACGTTACCTCGCCCAGGGCAAGCTCGACTACGGCACTTCCCCCCGCCCCACGCCCCTGATCCAGGATGCCCGCGTCTTCCTGCTGGGCGCCATGGGGCACCTGCACTGCGTGGAACTGGCCACCGGCAAGATCATCTGGGAGCAGCACATCGGCCGGGATTTCGGCCGCGTGGACAGAGGCAAGTGGGGCTACGCCTCATCCCCGCTCATCGTGGACGGCCGGCTCATCGTCAACCCCGGCGCCAAGGAAGCCTCGCTGGTTGCCCTCGACCCGGCCACCGGCAAGACTCTCTGGCAGTCCCCCGGCGAGCCCGCCGCCTTCGCCTCCTTCATCGTCGCCGAGATCGCCGGCCGGCGCCAACTCATCGGCTACGACCGCACCACCCTCGGCGGCTGGGACCCCGCCACCGGCAAGCGCCTGTGGTCCCTCAAGCCGCGCCATGCCAGCGACTTCAACGTCCCCACGCCGGTCCTGCTTCCCGATTCCCGGCTGCTCATCGCCACCGAGAATAACGGGACGCGCATCCACGCCTTCGACCCCGCCGGCCGGATCATCGCCGAGCCGCTGGCCGTCAACTCCGACCTCGCACCCGACACGCACACACCCGTCTATACGGCCGGCCACGTCTTCGGCATCTGGGAAAAGCTCTACTGCCTCGATCCGCAGAACGGTCTGAAACCCCTGTGGATCGCCGACGATCCCGCCTTCGCCGACTATGCGACGATCCTCGCGGCCGACGACCGCCTGCTCGTGTCCGCCAGGGACGGAACGATTCTCCTCGTCGACGCCCGCGCACCGCGTTTCAAACCCCTCGGCCGCCGTCGCGTCCTCCCCGACGAGACCGGACTCTACTCCCACCCCGCCCTCGTCGGCCGTCGCCTCTACCTGCGCGGCTCGAGCCGCATCGTGTGTCTGGAACTGTAGCGCGTTGGTAACTTTGTGGACGTTTCCCACGGCCGTCTTCTCGGCCCCACAAAGATACCGAAGAGTCCAGCCCGGTTGGGACAAGAACCGCGACGACGGAGATTCCCCTGCGCTCTTACGCTCTGCCCCGATGGCCGAATCCTTCGCGGACTCGTATCATGGGCGACCGTCATGCGCGTTCCCGCCATCCTCAAACCATCGTACTGGCGGCGCCACAAGCTGCGATCGCTCGGCATGCTCCTCGGGTTTGTGCTGGTCGTGCGGCTGACCTGGGGCTGGCATGTCGGGCGGCAACTCTCGGCCCAGTTCGAGGAGATGCGCCGACTCGGCGAGCCGGTAGACGTGTCCGATGTGGTGTATCCCGACGTGCCGGATTCCCAGAATGCGTTTGCCGTGCAACTCCAGGCGGCCAAGGCGCTGTCGGCCAAAGTGGAGTCCCCAAGCTACAGCAGCTTGAGTACCGCGCCTACCCGCCGTTTCCGCCGGAATGGTGGAAACTCGTCGATGCATCGGAAAAAGCGAACTTAAGAGCATTCCAGTTGGCTCGGCACGCACGGCAGTTCTCGCAAGTTCAGGTCTTGCAGCGGCTTACTTCGCCTGTGTTTGAAATGAAGGTGCCGGGCTGGAAGGTAATACGCCAATTGGCATGTACTGTCTCGGACGGCGCGGTTCGCAGCCATCTCACCGGCGACGACCCTGAAGCAATCGAGCGAATTCTCGATACGCTCCACATGGCAAGAACTGCTCGGCATGATGAGGTGTGTGTCTCGCCACTCCTCGCGATCGGAATCGACACCCTGGCATGCTTACAAACTCAGATCATTGGCACGGGGTTGCGATTCGACGCCACGGCCACCACCCGGCCGGCCACCAGGCAGAAGGTCCGCGAACTCATCAAGGTGTTGCTGGATGAAGAGTTGGTGACTCGCGGGTTCTCACGAAGTCTGATGTTCCAGCGCTTGGAGGAGATCGACTTCTGTCGTTATGCATCCGATGGCACATGGTTCATCCGGCCGCTGGCTGAACAGGAAATGGTGGTGAGCAACCAGAGATATCGATGGGTGATCGAAGCTGTCCGCTGCGAAGACCTGCCCAGCGCACTGAGCGTTCTGGACCGATGCGAACCGCGCAGGGAGCGACAAGTGGAACTGACCGGCTGGCCGGTCTGGGTGACGGGGCAGCGCTTCTTCGTAAGGTATTCCCGCGGGTTCAGTGACGTTGAACTCGCCTACTCATCCATCTATGTCTCAGGCATCTTCGACCGCTATTACCGGACACTTGCTGAACGCCGCGCCACGGCCGCATCCCTGGCCTGCCAACTCTACCGGGCCGATCACCATCGCTGGCCCGAGCGGATCGAAGAACTGGTGCCGGTGTATCTGCCGGCCGTACCGGCCAATCCCATGGCCGCGCGCGGATCGGTGCTGGGTTACATCGTCTTCAAGGGCAAACTACCCGATGGCTCCGATCGGCCAATGATCTACTTTGACGCAGGTCGCGTTGACGCCTATCCGGTAACGGAAGAACCCCAATATGGTTGGACTTCTGATCGGCTGATACGCGACGGGACCTACATTCGCCAATACCGCGACGTCGCGCGTTTTGTGCCGGCGCCGTCAAAGAAGATTCCGCTGGAAAAGTAGAGCCGGTGCCCTCACCGGCTTCTTCGAACGGCGTTTTCAGACCCTGCCAACGAGGCGTCGGCACCACTTTCCCGCCATAGACGGGTTCTTCAACGGAATCAAAAGAAGCTGTCGGCCACGATGAAAAGAAATCCGACGCACCAAGGCAGAACGAAACAGAACACAACCAGGCCAAGTAGCCAGCGCCCCAGCAGTTTCGCCAGGGTCAGCAGCGCACCCTCAAAGCCGCAGCGCCTGACCCGCACCGCCCACTGTATCGCCCGGATCACGCCAAACAGCAGCACGAGACCGGCCATGGCATAGGGGATTGCGAGTAAGACCGGGTCCATCAGCAAGGGTACGTCGTTGATCCAGCCGAGCAGCCCGATGGCAGCAGCCGCCAGCGCCGCGGCACCCAGCCATACCATCGGCCCGACGGCATAACAGGCAATCGCCTCGCCACGTTCCGGTTGGCTAGCCGCGTCGTGGGGCAGTCGCACCAAATATCGCGGAACCCCGGCCAGTTGGAACGTCAGCAGGGCAAGACAAACGCAGGCGACCGGAAGCAGCCTGGCACCGGCCGACCAGGGAACGGCAACATCCTGCATCCAGTGGGGAGTTTGCCGAGACATATGCACCGGCGACGCAACGCCAAGGAACTCCGTTCCTCCGCAGCCGATGACGATGGCGATGAACGTGCCGAGGAACGCGGCCGCAACGATGCTGGCCGTGATCCGCTGGAAAATGCGGGCGTCCGCCAGGAGTTGCGGCTTGCCGGCCTCGTGCCGCAGTTTGCGGCTGTCGATGGTGATGAGCCAGGCGGTCTTCAGGTACGCGGTAATCGACCCGATCTGGCTTCGCCGGACCCACGGGAATGAGCTGGTTCTCAGGCTGGCCCAATCCAACGCCTGTCCGCACTCGCTGCATCTATCGGCCGCGAATCCGCGAAGGTCGTATCCGCAGTTCGGACAGAGCGGAGCATCCTCGTCGGTCGCGCTCGGGGCAGCGGTTTGAACCGGGTTCGGGTCCACTGTTGTTCTCGGTTCGGGGTTCGGAGTTCAGGGTTGACGAAATACCCGGCCCGGGGCACTTGGGCAAGGGCGTGACCATTCGTTTCGGGAGGGCCGCAGTCCCCTGCGGCCGTCCGTAGCCGCGATCGCCGATCGCGGTCCTGGCCGTGCGG
>JBIOJL010000334.1:0-6756 GCA_044450885.1 Tepidisphaerales bacterium | reverse complement strand
GGCCCTCTCCCGGAGGGAGAGGGAGGGAATGCGCGGACCTCGGCGCTGTCGTGCGAACGATCTGGCGTGTGCTGGGGATTCAGCGCGGGTGAGGTGGGCGGCGACATTCCCAGGCCCTCACCCCGGCCCTCTCCCGGAGGGAGAGGGAGGGAATGCGCCGTTTACGCGGGCTGTTCTTCGGTTGTCTCGGCCGAGCGCATGAACTTGGCGAACCAGCCGGGGTGCTTCATCAATTCCGCCGGGGGGCCCGACTGGGTTACGCGGCCGTTTTCGATGACGTAGACCATGTCGGCCTGGGAGATCAGGCTGGGGCGATGGCTGGTGAGCACGGTGGTGCGGCCGGCCATGAGGCGGTCGAGGGCGGCGATGATGGCGACTTCGGCGTCGGGTTCGACGCTGCTGGTGGGCTCGTCGAGCAGGAGGATTTCCGGATTGGCGAGAAATGCGCGGGCGATGCTGATCCGCTGTTTCTGGCCACCGGAAAGGCGGATGCCGCGTTCGCCGACCTTCGTGTCGTAGCCGCTGGGCAGGCGGGAGATGAAGGCGTGGATGTTGGCCGCTTTGGCGGCGGCGACGACCTGTTCCATGGTGGCCGACGGCAGGGCGTAGCGGATGTTGTCGAGGATCGAATCGTTGAAGAGGAACGTCTCCTGCTGCACCAGCGCGAAATGGCGCCGCAGGGAATCGCGGCGGATGGAGCGCACATCGCGGCCGTCCAGGCAGACCACGCCGCTCTGGGGGTCGTAGAAACGGAGCAGCAGCGACAGCACCGTCGTCTTGCCGGAGCCGCTGGGACCACAGAGTGCGACCGTCCGGCCGGGGTCGATCTTCAGGAAGACGCGATGGAGCACGTCCGGGCCCGGCTTGCCGGCCTCGGGGGTGTAGCGGAAAGAGACCTCGCGGAGTTCCATGGCCCCGGCGGTCTTGCCGATGGCGACGGCGTCGGGCGCATCGGGCAGTTCGTCGGGGGCATCCAGCACCTCGAACACGCGGCGGGCGGCGGCCATGGCCCGCTGCACCATGTCGTTGACGCGGGCGAGCATGTTGACCGGGCCGAAAAGGCGCCACCAGTAGGCGCGGAACGCGACGAGCATGCCGAGGGTGAAGTTGGAATCCTGCTTGATGATGTAGTAGCCGCCGAGGCCGATCATGGCGACGTTGCTGAGAAATCCGATGGCGCGCGACAGAGGGAAATAGAGATAGCGGGCGTTGATGGCCCTGATCTGCTGGTCGTAGTAGCCCTTTGTCGCGTGTTCGAAGCGCTGGGCCTCCTCCTTCTCGCGGTTGAAGATCTTGATGACCACGACGCCGGAGAGATTCTCCTGGAGGCGCGTGGCGACGTCGCCGCTGCGCTCGCGGACGGCCGTGTATACGGGCTTGATCCGGCGGTTGAAGATGCGGAGCATGATGTAGACGACCACGAGCGGCGCCAGGGAGGCCGAGGCGACGCGCCAGTCGAGGTACATGACGATGCCCACGGTGACCAGCCAGACGAAGCCGTCGCCGATGATGGTGTCGATGCCGGAGACGATGAAATTCTGGACCTCGTCCACGTCGCCGATGCTGCGGCTCATGAGGTCGCCGGTGCGCTGCCGCTGCAGGTAGGCCAGGCTCTGGCCCTGCAGCTTGTGATAGACCTGGTTGCGCAGGCGGTAGATGAACCTCTGGGCGACGCGGTTCATGAGGTTCTGCTGGATGGTCTGGAGCAGCTCGCCGACGAGGTAGACGCCCATGAGCCAGAGCAGGGTCATGCCCAGGATGCCGAAGCGGCCGGTGATGGCGTGGTTGAAGGAGACGAGCTTTGCGAACAGCGGCGCGGTGTTCTTCTGGAGGGCGATGTCATCGACGACGAACTTCCAGACGATGGCCGGGAACAGTTCGCAAGGTCCGGAAAGAAGGAGCAGAACCAGGCCGATGGCGATGGCGAGGCGATGGGGGCGCAACATGCCGAGGAGCCGGCCGAAGGTCGCGCCTCGGGTCGGGGCCGTGGCCTGGGTCGGTGGGTCTGGGTCAACTGGCGTCACAGCGGGATTGTAGGTTCTGGAGCGGGGATCGTCAGGCCCCGCGGCGTCCGATTTTTCGGGAGGGCCGCGATCCTTCGCGGCCGGTTGTGGCCGGGATCGGCGATCGCGGCTCCGGCCGTGCGGAAGCACGGCCCTCCCGGATTTCTGGTCGTGTCCCGCGGCGTTCGATTTATCGGTCAATGTCCAGTTGAAGGAAAACCCGGCATAAATCGCCCAACCTCCCAAAGTCACCCGGGAATGGGGCCGATACCTCTCTTGCCAACATCTCCAGGATTTCTGGCAGGAGACGCCCGCTATGACAAGCACCCATTCCGATTCAGATCGAGCCGGTATCCGAGCATCCGTGAGTGATCGCCGTCAGTATCGCCGGCACGATCTGGACAGCTATGGTTTGGAGGTGCAGTCGTGGGATGGCGCCAAGGCCGAGCCGTTTGGCCGGCTCGTCGATATGTCCTCCGGAGGAATGCTCATCCGCACGCGGCAGGCCAGGCTTCAGCCGGACCAGCAGATCCGCCTGAAGGTCCGCCTGCCGGCGTATGCGGGGATCAGCCCGTTCGTCGACACCACGGGCGAACGGATCCGTCCGCGAAACGAATGGGTCGGCTGGCTGTCGGTCGCACGGGTCAACGAGACCGAAGACGGCGACTACGAAATCGGCGGGCAACTGGTCGACATGGAGACGCTGGATCGCGGCATGCTGAGCCTTTATTTGTCCACGCAACCGCTCGCATAACAACGGCACGTCATCACGAGCCGGCCTCACCGGCCCTTCATTGGGTTGAGCAGGGGTCGGTTTTTTTGTTGGCCCACGGCGGCGGAGCCGCAACCGAAGAAGATTAAACACGAAGGCACGAAGACACGAAGCGGGGTATGGGGTTGGGGACCAACAGCGATGGACATCGTTTCTTTGTTGGTATCGATCAGAATTGTGGTGCCGGTGAACCACAGGCGTCCGATCAGCCGAAAACGGCTTCGTGGCTTCGCGACTTCGTGGTGAATATTCGTCATACGCCGCCAAGATTGCGAAGGATCGGGGTGTTGAGGGGCCAGAACTCGGGAACCGCCGTGGTTGACGCGGCGTGGACTCGGCTCTCTTCCCGCTCGCCATTCCTAAAATCCCCCGGCGGCGCTACAATGTGCGCGTGAACTCCGAAGCCCTGCAACAACTCCTGCACGCTGTGGCCGCCGGGCAGACGTCCGTCAATCAGGCCGTCGAGCGGCTCCGCTCGCTTCCCTTCGAGCAAACCGAGTACGCCAGCCTCGACCATCATCGCGCCGTGCGTTGCGGCCATCCGGAAGTCATTTTCTGCCCCGGCAAGACAGTCGATCAGTTCGTCAAGATCGCGCAGCGGCTGGCGGCGGCCGGCTCGCCGGTGCTGGCGACGCGCGCCTCGGCCGAGCAGATTGCGGCTGCCCGGCAGCATTTCCCCGGCGTCACCATCGCCTCGACCAGCGTGCTCGTTCAGCCGCCGCCGGCCGTCGAGCCGCAGGCCGACAAGCCGTTCATCGCCGTGGTGGCCGCCGGCACGGCCGATTCGCCCGTCGCCGACGAGGCCATGCTGACGCTGCGCTGCATGTCCGTCCCCACGCACCGGATCACCGACGTGGGCATCGCCGGCCTGCACCGGCTGCTGCCGCACGTGCCGATGTTGCAGAAATGCTGCGCCATGGTGGTGATCGCCGGCATGGAAGGCGCGCTGCCCAGTGCGGTCGGCGGGCTGGTGGCCTGCCCGGTGTTCGCCGTGCCCACAAGTGTGGGTTACGGCGCGAACCTGGGCGGCCTCACCACGCTGCTGGCGATGCTCACGAGTTGCGTGGCCAACGTATCCGTCGTGAACATCGACAATGGTTTTGGCGCGGCGCTGTGCGCTGCGCTGACGTACCAGCAGGTTCGCCAAAGCAGGGCCAGCGTCCTCGCTGGCCATCTGGAACCATGAATCGTCTGGTATTCGTGGCCAGCGAGGACGCTGGCCCTACATGGACAGCCGATATGGACTGAGGCCAAGGCCATGGACCCCAAGACCGCGATCCTCATCCGCAAAGTTCCGCCGCTTCCGCCGCGGCCCGAACACGGTCACAAGGGGCTGTTCGGGCGGGTGCTGGTGGTCGGGGGTTGCGACCACATGCTAGGGGCGCCGGTGCTGGCGGCCACGGCCGCGTTGTGCTGCGGCGCGGGCCTGGTGCAGATCGCCGTGCCGCGGACGATCCTCGCCGCCGCCCTCTCGATCACGCCTGAACTCATCGGGCTGCCTCTTTCCGACAAGCCGGATCTCGACGCGCTGCTGGCCGCCGCCGATGCCGCCGATGCCCTGATCATCGGTCCGGGCATGGGCCAGTCGGCCATCGCCCGCCAGCGATTGAACGCCTTGTTGAAACTCGAGAAACCTGCTGTTCTCGACGCGGACGCGCTGAACATGCTCGCCGCCGGCCGCGCCTGGCCCAAGGGCATGCGGCTCCGCGCCGTGCTCACGCCGCACCCTGGGGAGATGCGGCGACTGGCGGCATTGCTCCGTCCGGGATCAGTAGGGCCAGCGTCCTCGCTGGCCCGTCATACCAGGCGGCCTGCGCCGCAGGAAGGCCAGCGAGGACGCTGGCCCCACTTAGACGAGCAAGCCTCCCGCCAGGCCACCGCACACGCCGCCGCCGTCGCCTTTGATCAGACTGTCCTGCTCAAGGGCCACGAAACAATCATCACCGATGGTAGCCGCGTTTACGTGAACAAGACCGGCGATTCCGCGCTCTCCAAGGCCGGCTCCGGCGATGTGCTGGCTGGCATCATCGGTTGTTTCTTAGCGCAACCAATGGACCCCTTCGACGCCGGCTGTCTCGGCGCCCATATCCACGGCCTCTGCGGCGAGCTCGCCGGGCGCGCCATGACCCGCCGCTGCCCGCTGGCGCGCGATCTCATCGCTCAACTCCCGGCCGTGTTCCGACGCATGGAGTAGGGTCCGCACCGCGGATCGTTGCGTGCTTGTGCTCGAAAGGAATGGTCCGCAGTGCGGACCCTACAGACTCCCGGGCGTCTTGCGACGCATGGAGTAGGGTCCGCACCGCGGACCGTTACGTGCTGGCGCTCGAAAGAAATTGTCCGCAGTGCGGACCCAACAGAGTCAGAACAACTACGCGTCGCCTGCCGCCATCCGTTTGGCCGTGGGAGCCAGCTTGAAGGAGCGGATGTCCTGCTGGGCCGGCATGTCGATGCGTTTCCCCGCCAGGAGTTCCTCGATGGTGAGAATTTGCAGGCGGGGATGACTCGTGCCGGACACCGATTTGGTTTGGAACGTCCCCGCGTCGGCCGCTTCAGAGAGCATCGGCTTGGTAGGCGTCTCCAGCGTGATGAGCACGCCGATGGCCGCATCTTCCCGCTCGATCACCCCGCGCAGGTCGCGCACCTGTGACGCCGTCACGTGTCCGCCCTTGACGCTGATGATGATGCCCCTGGTCTGGCCGCCCACATCGGTCAGGTAAAGCCGGCCGTCGATGCCCTTGTCCGCGCCCTTCTTCTCCTCCATCGGCCGAGCCCCCACGAGACCCAGGGCCCAATACTGGAACTGGTACTTGTTCGCCGCCGCCAGCGCCTTGGCGCCGGCCAGGTCACGCGGTTCGCCGATGACGCGGTACTGCTCCACGATCTTGGATCCGAAGGCATCGGCGAGCCTCACTTTGATGAGATTGACCGCCAGATGGGTGATGTCGATGCCGATCCACTTCCGCCCAAGTCGCTGCGCGGCGGCGACGGCCGTGCCGCAACCGCAGAAGGGGTCGAGAACCACGTCGCCTTCGCCGCTGCTCGCGGTCACGATGCGTTCGAGGAGGAGTTCGGGCTTCTGAGTCGGGTAGCCAAGTCGTTCAGCCGCCTGCGCTGGTATAGGCCCGATGTCAGACCAGACGTCGGGGATGGCGACACCTTCGAGTTCATCGGCGTACCATTTGAGGCGCGGCTTGCCACCCTCCTTCGCCGGCCAGTAGATGCGTCCGGCCGCATCGAGCGAATCAAGCTTCTCCTGCACCGTGTTGCCCGACAGTTTGAGCCGCTCGACGATGGCGCCGGGGAGCGCCCAGTGTCTCCCGGAAGTCGTGGGGTCTACACCGCGCCACGGTTTGCCGCTGTCGCCATGCCGAGTTCCCGAGCCAGTCAAAGTAATCGGTGAGAACCGCCGTCCATCGCTATCCTCAAGGGTAAAATGTTTCTCGATGTAGGCGGGATCATGCTCCACGCGCGGGCAGTGCCAGCGGAACGCGTTGGAGCGGCCATAGAACAGAATAACGTCATGGACCGGACCATAACGCTGGGCCGAACTGTGGGCGTGCGTCCGTTTCCAGATGATTTCGTTGAGGAAGTTCTCCGGACCCATCACGGCGTCCAACAGCAGCTTGAGGTAGTGGCTGGCCGTGGGGTCGCAGTGGAGATAGATGCTGCCGGTGGGCTTCAAGACCCGGCGCAATTCGATCAGGCGGATGGCCATCATGGACAGGTAAGCCATCATGTCCGAACCGCCGAGGAAGTCGTGCATGCCCTTGAGACACTTGGCGACGCGGTCGTGGCCGGAGCGCAGCACTTCGGCATATTCCTTGGCCGCCTCAAGATCCCAGGTCCAGCTATCCACAAACGCGGTGATCTGGGCGCGGGCCTGCGTCCCATCCTTTTCGGCGAAGAGCACGTTGTAGTCGGCGTTGGAGTTGAAGGGCGGATCGAGGTAGATCAGGTCCACCGACTCATCCTCGACATATC
>JBIOJL010000333.1:0-6779 GCA_044450885.1 Tepidisphaerales bacterium | reverse complement strand
GGTGTAGGGTGTGCTTCAGCACACCATGTTCGGCGCGCCACATTCCAGTTGTAACCGCCGGCGCCGCACGTTACCCTTCTCTCGTCACATCGCGGAGGAACACATGAAACCGGGTCGGATTCTCGCAACACTCTTGTTCGTCTGTCTGTCGCTCTGTATCAATGCGGCCGAAGAGCCGGGCAAAGAGCCGGCCAAGCCGGTGCGCTGGACGCCGGACCAGGCGCAGCAGTGGTTCGTCGAGCACGGCTGGCTGGCGGGGTGCAATTTCTCGCCGAGCACCGCCATCAACCAGCTCGAAATGTGGCAGTCGGACACCTTCGACCTGGCCACCATCGACCGCGAACTCGGCTGGGCGCAGAGCCTGGGCTTCAACAGCGTGCGCGTGTTCCTGCACGATATTCCCTGGAAGGCGGACAGGGAGGGGATGGCCAAACGAATGGACCAGTTCCTCGTCGCGTGCGAGAAGCACAGCATCGGCGTGGTGTTCGTATTGCTGGATGCGTGCTGGGACCCGTTCCCCAAGGCCGGCAAACAGCGGGCGCCCAAGCCGCACGTCCACAACAGCGGCTGGGTGCAGTGCCCGGCGCAGGACATCCTCAAGGACCCGAAACGGCACGATGAACTCGAAGGCTACGTCAGAGGCGTGATCGAGCGCTTCCGCGACGACAGGCGCATCCACGCCTGGGACATCTACAACGAGCCCGGCAACAGGAACGATTCATCCTACGGGCCGGTCGAACTCAAGAACAAGAACGCGCTGATGCTGGCGCTGCTGCAGAAATCCTTCGACTGGGCCCGGGCGGCCAAACCCACGCAGCCGGTCACCTCGGGCGTGTGGATGGGCGAGTGGGCGGATGAGACGAAGATCTCGCCCATTGAGAAGGTCCAGATCGAGCAGTCGGACGTCATCAGCTTCCACAACTACGGCAAGCCCGATGCGATGAAGCGCTGCGTCACCAATCTCCGCCGCTACGGCCGGCCGCTCCTCTGCACCGAATACATGGCCCGCCCGGCCGGGAGCACCTTCGATCCGGTGCTGGGGTATCTGAAGGAGCAGCAGACCGGGGCGTACAACTGGGGATTCGTCTCGGGCAAGACGCAGACGATCTACCCGTGGGATTCGTGGAAGAACAATTACACGGCCGAGCCGCCGGTGTGGTTCCACGACATCTTCCGCCCCGACGGCAAGCCGTACGACCAGAAGGAAGTGGACTACATCAAGTGGACGACGGGGACGAAGTGAGCGGGTGATCGGTCACCGATTACCGATCACCGATCACCTTCTTCCCCCTCCACCAGCGGCATGGTAAGCTCTGTTGCATGGATGGAATCAACACTGCTGTCGTGGGCTATCTGTTGCTCTGCATGCTCTGGCCGCACCTGGTGCGAGGCAAGGCATACTACTACCTGTCGCTGGCATCGGTGCTCGCGTACATCCTACTGCACGCGCTTGCCGCCTGCTTCGACCCTTCGGGCATCATGATCCGCGCGATCAACGTCGTGGCGATCTTCAGTTCGGGATTGGCGCTGGTGCTGGCGGTGTTGGCAAGCGGGGGCTTGACGGTCCGCGAATTCGCCGGCGAGATGGGCAGCGCGTTCGACGCCTTCCGTCGCGGCGACGACACCGACAAGCCGGTCATCGTGCCGATCACCGGGGAACAGCCCAGGAAACGCGACGATGAAGTCGACCCGCGCGATCGGTACAGCATCAATGACGAGCAGAACAAGCCGAAATGAGCGCTGCGGGCCGTTTCATCAACCCAGCACCGCCGGGGTTCCGCGTGGCGATGGCGGGCGTTGCCGTGGATCGTCGCAGTTATGTTTGTGGTGCGGGCTTCGAGCGTGATTTCGGAGTTGTGCAGGCTGGAAGCCCGCACCACCATGCCATAGAAACCACAAGGCCCACGTGGCGGTTTCTAGAATCCGCCGCGTGGGCCTTTTGCAGTATCGGACCGATTCTCTGGCAACCTGCTCCCGGCCTGGGCCCGCCTCGGTCCACTCAGCATGGTGACATTCGTGAGAGCATCACCATACAGACGGTTCGCCGCGACTGTTTCCGTCGCGGCCGCTCACCCAAAGGGGTGGCGTAGCGGTTTCCCGACTGGACGGCCATGGGGTTTCGCTCGCAGCCTTGCGACTGCTTACCCCGGACCCTATTCCTAGGATCACGCCTGGTCCACCGACCGTTGCCGGCCGGCTCGCCCGCGTTGGGTCCGATGCGTGGTCAAGGGGAGGTCTTTCACCTCGCGGTCCCACGCATCACTAGCGGCGACGTTAACCCGGATTGCCTTGGGCTCTTAGGCCCATTAGTCTCGGGTGGCCCCGTCGCTGGCCGCCGGTTCCCGCCGTGCCCGCTTTCTTCTTGCTTTGCACGGCCATCAACTTTCGCTGGAAACCGGACTCACTGTCAGGGAGCCTTTTCCTTTTTCGCCGTTCACTTTCGTGCCCGACGACAGAGAAGAGTATACGCAGCACCGCCAGCAAAACCAAGAAAAATCCCTTGTTTCCCGCGGTTATCCACCGCCATCGCATAACTCATGCTGCCGCCCGCTCTTGCCCGGTGCATAAGTCGGTGGAGAAAGTGACAGCGAAAGAATTCCGCAGATTTTCTCTTGCGGCGCCCTCGTGGGACGACAGACAAGAATGATCCCGCTGAAGCATCCCGGCCGGCGATCAGAGTGGGGCGCCGGACCCCGCGTCATCGCGTGGGAACGCGATCGGATTCCGCCGACGAGGGCGTCGGCGGCACTTCTTCATCCTTTCATCCGCCCCAGAATCACCGCATAAACCGGCGACTCCCGCTTGCTCTCCAGGCCCAGCGCCTCGCCCAGTTCATCCTCGTAGAATCCGCCCAGGGCCACGGCATTCAATTGCAGCTCTTCTGACATCAAAAGCATATTCTGCATGATGTGCCCCGCCTCCTGCTGCACGAAGCGGTAACCGCGATCCGCATACTTGGCGGCCGATCTCTCGAACACGCCCGTGAGCACGATCAGCAGCGAGGCATCCTTCCACAGCCCCTCGGCAAAGACCATCTCCTCCAGTTCCGCCTGCGCCGGCATCGCGCCGAGTTCCACCAGCGAGTCATTCATCACGCTGTGATGGAATACGCTGGCGTTCAGTTCCTTGCACTTCAATGGCAGCAGATACAGTTCAACTGGATACAGCCCCCCTGCCGACGGCCAGGCGCGCAGTTTCGCCGATGCCCCGGCCGGCAGGCTGCCGGTGATCTCGCCGGTGATCCCGCAGGCACCGCGCAGCAGGCCGGCGATATCCGCGAGCGTGGCCGGTTCGCCGGAGAACTGCCGCCGCGTCCGCCGCGAGCGCAGGGCATCCTGCAACGACAGCCCGCGGCCGGATGGTGATGGCGGCAGCTTCACCTGCGGCCGCCCTGGATACACCTTCTCGGCCGCCGGCACCTTGCCCGCGAGACAATCGTTTCCGTATGTCACGATCGTTTCGACAAACGCCTTCATCCGCTGCGGCACGAGGCTGGTGGCCTCGTGATACATCCGCATCGCCGGCCATTTCTCTTGCTCCTGCTGTCTCATTTCGATCGCTCCTTCGAGTTTCTGTCAAGGGGGTTTCCGCCGATCGGTAGCAGCGGCGAATGTACACCAACACCACGGCGGAGCAATGAAGAACGCGAATTAGCCGCGAAGGCGCGAAGTCGCGAAGGAAGACACGAAGAAAAGCAGATTCTCTTCGCGTCTGTCTTCGCGCTTTCGCGTCTTCGCGGCTAATGTTATTCGAGCCTGAAGCCTACTTCGCCGTACCGGCCAGTTTGTCGTCGCTCACGCCCAGCGCGCGAAGGATGCCGACGGCCATGACCGCGTCGCCCTGCTTGTTCATGTGGACGCCGTCGCCGGTGATCCAGTTGCCCTTGGCGTCGGCCGGCTTCTGTTTCAGCGCCGTCAGGAACATCCCGTGCAGATCGACGAACTGGCACTTCTTGGCAGCCGCGATCTGCTTCTCGGCCTCGACATACATCGGCAGCCGCTTGTTGCCTTCGCTGGCCGGGTCTTCCTGGATGATCGTCGGAGCAATGATGACGACCTTGATCCCCGCCGCCTGGGCCATGTCCACCATCTTGGTGACATTTTCCTTGTAGGCCGCCAGGATCGCCTCATCGTGCGGCTTGTTCAGGCGATGCCAGACGTCGTTGATGCCGATGCTGATGGTCACGAACGCGGGCTTGCGATCGACCACGTCCTTCTGGAAACGCTTGACCAGGTCTTCGGCCTTCTGGCCGGAAATGCCGGCGTTGATGACCTTGGGAATCTTCAGGTCGGGATACTGCTCCTTGAAGAAGGCGTCGATGTCGCGGAGGTATCCGCCGCCCGCGGTGATCGAGTCGCCGATGCAGACGATCTGGTCGCCGGCCTTGATCTGCAGTTCTTTGGGCGTGTCTGTCGGCGCCGGACCGACGAGTGCCAGGACGACGGCAAACAGTTTGGTGATGACCAGCTCCATGAATCAGTCTCCTTGGGTTGAGGGTAACACTTCTACCGGCTAGGATGCGTCGCGTTGGCATACCGCCTGTCTGTAACTGCGATCACCGATCGCGGCTACAGGATCCAATTGCCAAAATCGGTGGGCACACCGAAACCTCCCGCCCCGGTACTTGCCGCTTCAGGCCCGGCACTGGTACAATTTCGTTTGAGTTATGCATCGCTATACCTACACCATCCACATCGAGCCGGCCGAAGAAGGCGGATTCGTCGTTACCGTACCGGCGTTGCCGGGGTGCGTGACTGAGGGCGACACCTACGAGCAGGCAATCGCCAACGCCCATGAGGCCATCGAAGGCTTCGTGGAAGCCTTGACCCTGGCGCGGCAGCCGATTCCCGCCGAACCCGTGGGGTCCTCTTCGGCGGACGGATCTGCGGGGCCACGACGCAACCGCGTCCGCTGAAGCGGACCCTACGCACTATCAACAACATGCAATCCATCATCTCCCAACTCGACGCCGCGTTCCGATCGGCCATCCAATCCGCATACGGTTTGGACGCCGATCCGCTGATCGCCGTCTCCGGCAACGACAAATTCGGAGACTACCAGTCCAACGCGGCCATGGGGCTGTCCAAGACACTGGCCGCTCGCGGCGAGAAGACCAACCCCCGCGCGGTGGCCGAGAAGATCAAGGCGGCGCTGCAACTCGGCGAGATCGCCAGCGAGATCAGCATCGCCGGGCCGGGGTTCATCAACGTGCGGCTGTCGACGGACTGGCTGCAGAGGCATCTGTCGGCCGCGGCGGCCGATGGCCGGCTGGGGATCGACAAGATGGCCGCGCCGCAAACGGTGGTCGTTGACTACTCCGGGCCCAACATCGCCAAGGAACTGCACGTCGGGCACCTGCGCTCGACGATCATCGGCGACGCGGTGGTGCGGGTGCTCGACTTCCAGGGGCATGGCGTCATCCGGCAGAACCACGTTGGCGATTGGGGCACGCAGTTCGGGATGCTGATCTCGCATCTGCGCAGCCTGGCGACCGGGAAGCCCAACGGGCATGTCGCCATTGACGACCTCGAAGACTTCTACCGGGCGGCCAAGGCCCGTTTCGATGCCGAGCCTGCGTTTCAGACCGAGGCCCGCGAAACGGTCGTGCGCCTTCAGGCCGGAAATCCCGCGGAGCGTGCCATGTGGCAGGAGATCGTCGCCGAAACCCGGCGACATTATCTGCCGCTCTACGGCCGGCTCGGGGTGCTGCTGACCGAAGCCGATGAACGCGGCGAGTCGTTTTACAACCCGTATCTCGCCGATGTCGTCAAGGAACTCCGCGCATCGGGCATCGCCGTGCAATCCGAAGGCGCCATCGTCATTCCCGTCGACGGTTTTGAAAGCCCGTTGATCATCGAAAAGACCGGCGGCGGGTATCTCTACGGCACGACTGACCTGGCGGCCATCCGTTTCCGCGTCGGTCAGCTCCATGCCGGCCGGGTTCTCTATTTCACCGATGCCCGGCAATCGCAACATTTTGCCCAAGTCTTCGCCGCGGCCAAGAAGGCGGGCTGGACGGCCGGCGCGTCGCTCGAGCACGCATCGTTCGGCGCCATGCTCGGCGACGATGGCAAGCCGTTCAAGACCCGTTCCGGCGGGACGGTGAAACTGGCCGAGTTGCTGGATGAGGCGGAGGAACGGGCGAAGGCAATCGTTGTCCAGAAAGCCGTCGAACGCGGCCTCGCCATGTCCGATGAACAATACCGCCAGATCGCCCACTCCATCGGCATCGGCGCGGTGAAATACTCCGACCTCTCCAAAGACCGCACCAGCGATTATGTCTTCTCCTGGGAAAAGGCACTGGCGATGGATGGCAATACGGCCCCCTACCTCCAATACGCCTATGCGCGCGTTCGCTCCATCTTTCGCAAGGGTGATACGGATTCGCAATCGGTGCGCGGTGGCAGGCTCGTCCTGCAAGATCCTTACGAGATGGCCCTCGCAAAACACATCCTTCGTTTCAGCGAGGCAATCGGCGCGGTCGCACGCGAACTGAAACCCCATCATCTTTGCGCCTATCTGTACGACCTTGCCACCCGTTTCTCAGGGTTCTTTGAGAATTGCCCGGTTCTCAAGAGCGATGAACCGATACGTTCGAGCCGGCTCGCCTTGTGCGACCTGACCGCCCGCACCATGGGTCTGGGTCTGGATTTGCTGGGCATCGAGCACCCGGAGCAGATGTAAAACAGGTCGAGCGTGCCGTTCTCCTTGGCGAATGGGGGGGGCCGTCTGTAGCCGCGATCGCCGATCGCGGCCCCGGCCGTGCAGAAGCACGGCCC
>JBIOJL010000332.1:0-6781 GCA_044450885.1 Tepidisphaerales bacterium | reverse complement strand
CTGTTGCGCCCGGTTGCTGTTCCGCCGATGGCCGCTCCCGCCGACGCCCTTGGAAAACATATCCTGCGGCTCCTCACGCTGCACAAGGATGAATTGATTAAGTTCCGTAGCCTTGATCTGACGGCAATGGATGATGCCTCCAAGCGAGCACTACTGGACGATATCAATACCCTCTTGGACGTGAAGCCCATCAAGCCGCCGACCTTATGATGGGGCTGCCTTTCCGAAACCCTCGACGCCAAGCCGTACCGCGGATTTCAGTGGCGTTTTTGCAGGCGACCTGAGCTAAGCCAGCCTCCAGAGCACCACCGTGTTTCACCGTTTCCTGCCATTCTGATAATTGCTCACCGTGATTCTTCCACACGAACCGACAGAGCGTCAGATACTCGATTACGATCTTTCGTTCAACTCGACCGAGAGTAGGAATTGTCTTTCAGATCAAAACGCCGGACGGTACAATCGCGATGCTGTCTTAACCGGGCAGGATTCATGGTCAAGCGTGCCGTGGCTGTCGTCACCGCAATCGTGGCACTGGGTTCCATCAACTGCAACGCGCCGACCAGGCCTGTTCCCGCTACCCGTGCAGTTGCTGTGCCGACGATCCCGGCCGTAACCGCAGATTGCTCCAGTCCCAAGGCCGCTGCGCGAAGCATGCTTCTGGCGATCAAAGCGAATGATGTGGATGCTTTCATGGCGTGCGTTGCCCTTGTCCCTTCGGGTACTGCTACCGCTGCCGTCGATTGCCTGTGTGTTCAGCGGGAAGTTGCCCTGCATCGTCTGACTACGGCCGTGTTACAGCGTTGGGGCAAGGATGCGTTTGGCACGTCGCAAAACAAGCTGCACGAGAGCTTCCTCGCGGTATCAGATGCGATGATCGACCGCCGAGTGGCGCTAATTGACCACGGCACGTTCGGCGTGGGCGAAAAGCTGGTGAGAGACGAGAAGAACGAGTTCCACGTATTGGAAGGCGACGACGCATGGCTCAACTTTGATCGCGATCCCGACCTACAGACTGCGGGCTGGCATGGGGCCATAATTGATTGCCTGCAGTCCGGCTGCCGTTTCAAGAGGGTGGGCCAAGCCTGGATATTGGATCCGGGACCAGTGTCGGCTGAAGTATCGGACAGTGAGGCAGCCGCCAAGGAATATGCCCGCTTAAGACATGAACTGGAGGAGTGCTGCACGACCGTCGAACAACTGGCAAGAGAAGTGGAGCGAGGACGGTTCAATAGCGTGGAGGAGTTGGTTGCTGAACTGCAACGAGTACCGTCCGAGTGAAAGAAGATGGCAACCTGGTCCTTCACGTTTCGCGGCGCCCTGAAACTCGCCGCCCAGATGGCCCGCATTCAGCAGACCATCCGGAAGGACAGGCAGCGAGTCGAATCCCTGAAGCGTGAGATGGGCATGCCGCTGCTGAAACTCTGAGCAGTATCAACCGGTCGGTCCCACGTTGGATATGTGGCGAGGGACCGAAGTCCGGATACGTCCGCTACGAGCCGCGATGTCTACGCCGGGGCTCGTGAAAAGTGCGGAGTGCCGCCTTGCTTTCCCTCATCGTCCATCCAGAAGTGCGGCACGTTCAGGGACTGCAACCACGAAATGCCCCCGGCCCCTCTGAGCATGGCGATCGTGCAAACGCTGCCGGCAATGATGCATTGTCCGGCCAGCGCGCTCACGGAAGACAGGCCATGCACCGGCCAGCCCGTCCGCGGATCGAGGATGTGCCCGTAACGTTTGCCGTCGACGGTGATGCACCGTTCATAATCACCGCTGCTGGCCAGCGCGCCCTGCGATATCTCGACGTTGGCCATGAGCACGCCCGGGCGTCCGGGGTGCTGGATGCCGATCCGCCAGGGGTCGCCGTTTGGATGCGGCCCGATGACGGTGATGTCGCCCCCCAAATCCACCAGCCCGTGCCGGATTCCCCGGGCAAGGCAAATGGCGGCCGCCCGGTCCGCCGCGTACTCCTTCCCCATGCCGCCGAAGTCCAACTCCATGCCCGGAACCCCAAACCGCAGCAGCGGCTTCTCCCACACCACCTTGTCCAGGCCCAGTCTGGGCAACAATGCCGCGATGGCTTCCTGTTCCGGCAATCTGCTGGATTTGAAATCCCATGCCCGGCGGAGGATTCCCGAACTGATGTCGAAGAGCCCTTCGCTTTTCAGGTAACAGGCCCAGGCGTAGTCCAGCAGCCCGGCGGTTTCCGCGTCCACCGCAATTTCCCCGCCACACCCGGCAGCACGGTTGATTTCGGAAAGCACGCTGTCGGGACGATAGCGCGAATAGCGCGCCTCGATTCGGCCCACCTCCGCAACGGCGGCATGCATGGCCTCATCGACGGCGGCGCGGCCGTCCGCGTAGAGGTGCAGGTTGCACGCGGTGCCCATCGCCGTGAATGGAAGATGGTGGAATTCGAGCATGAATTCCCGGCCGACAACGCCCGTATCGGGCCGCTATGTCAGGCGTAAGTATCGAGACTGCCGCCCGTGGCGCCCGGGCTGGAACTCTCCAGAGTCTTGAGCAGGGCCTGAATCGTGGACGAGAAATCCGTGTTTGCGGCCGCGGCTTGACCGGCCGCACCCGTACTCGCGTTCTGCGGCGCCGCCACGCGCCGGCTGGCTCCCGAAACAACTGCGGGCATGCTTCCGCCAATACTCGAGATTCCCATGACGATCTCCTTACAGACGAGGTCGTGCGACAGATAACTCTGGCCACGCGCAATCCACGAACACGAGTAGGTTATCGGCAACTCAGGCACAAATGTTTAACCTTCGGAGGTACTGGGGGAAAACCGGGAACGGTGACAGGCAGTGCCCAGACTGAGCTATCGTCGTCTTCCCGTTAACCCGACGAGACTACAATAACGAGTTGCTCTGTTCGCCCCGGGAATCCTCGAACCGGTGAAAGGCAAGGCCGATCATGTTTCCCAACCATTGCCGACTGGTCCCATTCGTCAGCGTGCTGATTCTCACGTTCGCGGCGTCTCGCGCGTCGTCGCAGGGTGCAGCCGGCGTGCCCGACCCCAGCACGATGCTGCCGCTGGTTCCCGACGCCGCCAAGGCCGGGCCGCCGGCGTGGATCAAGCCGGGAACCCGGCTGACCTACTTCGGGGCGTCGGCCACCGTCCGTGGCGAGCGCTCGCAACTGGTGCTCGATCCCAATGGCAAGTGGGTCAACAAGGCCACCGGTGACAAGTGGGGCGAGCAGGAGGTTCCCACCGGCAGCGGGGCCGGGTACAGCACGTTTCAGGTGGGCTATGTCGATCGCGATGTGGCCGCGCTTACGTGCAGGCTGTACCTCCTGGATACGACCACCCGGAAAACGAGCCTCGTCGGCGACAGCGGCACCGTGACCAACTCCGGGTGCGGCCTGGACCTGTGGGTTCATCCGGAGGTGCTCAAGAAGGTGCAGGAGGTGAACGCCAACGGCGTGCGCATCATGCGGATGCCGTATGCGATCAACAACCATCGCTACAACGCCATCCGCTTCCAGACGGAATCGGACCAGGGCTACTCGGCCTACGTCTACGATCTGGACACCGGCGTGATGGTGTTTCACGGCTCGAGCGCCCAGGGCGCCGGCGTGTTGACCGCGCCGCCGGCGGGCGGAGGCCTGGCCGGCATGGGCAGGGGTAGTACGCAATTGGTGACAAGCTGGCTGATGGAAGTCAAGGATGTTCCCATGCCTTGGGCGAACGCCCCGGCGCCGGCCTGGCTGGGCAAAGTCCAGGAGATGGAATTCCGCGGCGCGCAGTCCACGATGATGGCCGGCGTGCCGCCGCTGAGTCTGCCGCTGACGGCCCAGGTCAAGGTGAAAGCCCGCGGCCCGGGATGGCTCCGTGGAGAACGGACCACGGTCATTCAGTCGATCGCCGGCATGCCGCCGCAGCAGGACACGCAGGGGGTCGCCTCCGGCATCGCGACGTTCGGCGGCCTGTGGATCGGGCCGGAAGGGCTCAACAAACTGCAGCGCGGCCAGGTTCTCGACCGCAACGAGATCACCCAGACGGTCCAGAGCGTCGCCGATGTCGGCCCGCGACAGGTGACCATCAGCGAAGTCGGCCCGCTGCACCGCTCCGACCTGACCTACGATACAACGTCGGGAATGCTCATCGGAGTCAACCTCACACAACAGGTCGGCCTGGCGACGATGGGTGTCCGGGCCACGCTGGCGGGGTGGCGGTAGCATCTCGATCCCGAGATGGATCGTGTACAATCCGTCCCATGAGGCGCTGGCTCGTCCGCATCCTCGCGATCCTGTCGCTGGTGATGGGTGCCGGTATCGCGGTGGCATGGCTGAGGTACTACGAATTCAGTTGGGGCGGGGTATGTGCCGGCCGTCGATTTGCCTTCAGCCAAGGTTCATTCTCCTACTGCAACTACGATGTCGCCCAAACGACTCCGAGTGCCTGGGGCAGGTGCAATTATCGCGGCGCCGCCGACTTTATCGAGTGCTACGACGACCGTGATCGGTGTCCAATCTGGCATGGGACCGCCAAGCTTCCAGCGGGCTTCGCCGGCATCCGGCTGTACACTGGGTTCGCGCTCAAAGAGGATTTTTCGGATCTGCGCGCTCCCAAGTTTGCCACCATCCCCGCCCAATTTCTGGACGTGCATATCGCCTTGCCTGTGCTGTTAAGCGGTATCCTGCCGGGCTTCGTCGTGCTGGAGCGTGTATGCAAGAAAGCCCGCGTTCGCCGTCGCATTCAGCGGGGCCTCTGCACCAACTGTGGCTACGACCTTCGCGCCAGCAAAGACTGTTGCCCGGAACGCGGGGAAGCAATCAGGAGAATCGGATCATGAACAAGATGCTCTGTGTGTGCGTGATGGTTGCACTGCTGACACAATCCGGTGCGTCGGCGGACATGATGAAGGATTCGCCGGTGACGTTCCCCACGCAGGGCGCGCTGCCGGCGAAATATCCGCCTGACCGCCCGGGCAAATCCGAACCCGCGGAGAAAGACTACGGCATCTTCAGCACGCCCGAGCGATCGCTCGAACAGATCGCCAGGATTCAGGCCGAGATGCCCGCAGGCGAGTTCGCCGCCCCGCCGACCGACTGGCCCAACCTGCAGCGCACCCGCAAGATCCTCACCGAGGGCGGCGAGCTGCGCCTGCTGGCCATGGGCGACAGCATCGTCAACGACACCATGCGCTCGGCCTGGGTGGCCAGGCTCCAGGAGGCGTATCCCAAGGCCAGCATCAAGGCCACGGTCTACGTTCGTGGTGGCGGCGGTTGCCAGCACTACAAGGAGGAAGGCCGGCTGGCCAAATACGTCATCCCCCGCAAGCCCGACCTCGTTTTCATCGGCGGCATCAGCCAGAAGGACATCGACAGCATCCGCAGCGTCATCCGCGAGTTGCGGGCCGCGCTGCCGGAGGTGGAGATCCTGCTGGCCACCGGCACGTTCGGGACCGCCGATCCGCGCGTTCCCGAGGAACTGGACAAGGCCGCCCACTCCGGCACCGGGGCCTACGGTGCAGCGCTGAAGAAACTGGCCGCCGAGGAGAAGTGCGCCTATCTCGACATGACCACGCCCTGGGCCCAATACATCCGTTCGACGAAGTTGCATCCGCATGTGTTCTACCGCGATGTCGTCCACGCCAACGAATCGGGCGAGCAGGTTCTCTGCAAGATCATGATGGCGTTCTTCGCCGCTCCTCTGGCCCAGGCCGCTCCCAGCACGCAGCCTGCCTTTGCCGTGCAGCCCGACGGCGGCTGGACCGTGACAGGGCCAGGCTATGCCGCACACATCAACAAGGATGGACTGATCGACTCCTATCAGGTCGCCGGCGTCGAGACCCTCGGAAAACCGCTGGCCTACCACCCCAATGCCAAACTGCTGCCTGACCAGTTCACCCCGGCCGCCGACAGCATCAAGGTCCATCTCAAAGGCACCGGCGAGGCCACCATCGACTACCGTTTCCGCCCCGAAGGCTTCACCATCACGCCGACCTACAAAGGCAACGGTTACGCCGAATTCCGCCTCACTGCTTCCCAGAAGCTCCTGGGCATTGAACTGCTCAACGACAAATCCGCCAGTGGCGGCGGCGACGCCATGCATTTCGTCGACCATGGCGAGATTCGCGGCGTCCCGGCCGTCAACTCTTCCCGCAACCAGATGGTCCGCCTGCATTACCCGGGCTTTGCCCTGCACGCCTACGTCCAGGCCTGGGGCGCCCCGTTCAATTACGAGTCGGCCGGGAGCATCAGCGGCCACACCTGGGGGCGACCGCTGCTCGAGGCCAACCGCGCCTTCCCGATCGTTCTCACCATGGAAAAAGGCCCGCAGCGTGCCGAACTAGCCGCCGTCCCCTTCGTCCCGCGCACGGACAAGGTCGCCAGCCTGTACTACGTCGATGAGCCATGTACCTGGAACATCGACCTGGGCGACAAGAAGACCTACCAATACCTTCTCGAGGCCGGCCTCTCCGCGCTCGACCTGGCCTGGACTGTCACCGATGCCGACGACCGCCGCGTCGCCACCGGCAAGGCGACGGTCAGGCTCGATTCCACCGCCGTCAAGCTCATCCAGCCGGTCACCATCTCGACTCCCGGCAGCGGCTATCATCAGGTTCTGTTTTCGCTGTCCGACCCCGCCGGCAAGATGTTCCCCGGCAGCTTCCTCACCCGCTTCACGGTCATCCACAAGATCCCCGGCATGGTCAACCGCGACGATGCCCTGGCCGGCAAGAACTACTCCGACTACGCCGTCGTCGGCATGATCGGCGCCGGCTGTATCCGCGAGAGCCACGACATCAAGGGCTTCCTGGCCAATCAG
>JBIOJL010000331.1:0-6790 GCA_044450885.1 Tepidisphaerales bacterium | reverse complement strand
TATCCAGCGTTTGCCGTCGGCTTCATGCGACAGGATGCGGGCGATGATCCGCCGCTCCTCCGGGGGTTTGTGCTTGGTGGCGTTCTTGGCATTGCTGATGAGGTTGATGAGGATCTGCAGGATCTTGTGCTTGTCGATCGCGACCGGGCCGATCTCCTGGAATTCCCGCTGCAGCTTGACGTTGTGCCGGTCGAAGGAAACGAGATTGACGCGAAGAGCGTCTTCCAACACGGCCGCCGGGCGGATCGGCTCGACGACGATCGCGGCCCGCGCGTACGACTGCTGCATCTGCACGATCTGCCGGATGTGATCGATGCTGCGTTCCATCGACTGAAGTTCCTCGACGACGGCAGTCTGTTCCGCGGCCAGAACCTCGGCGAGTTTGACCAGGTATCCCGGCAGCCGCTGCCCCTTTTCGTCGGAGGCAAGGAACGTGCCCAGATCGTTCTCGTGTTCGCGGATCATGGACAGGGCTTTGCCGAGATTGCCCAGTTTCGACTGCTGCAACGTGCGGGCCATCAGCGCCGCGGAAGCATTGACGCTGTTGAGCACGTTGCCGACGTTGTGGAGCACCCCCGTCGCCACCTCGGCGCGACCGGCATCCCGCCGGAACACCTGACGAAGATATTCTCGAACGGCTTCACCACGCGCAAGGACGGCCACGGGTTCGGGCTTCACAGCTCGGCCAACGCCGCACGCGAGATGGAGGGCACTCTTTCGGCTGCCAGCGACGGGCCCGGCCTGGGCGCTGTCTTCACTCTCGACGTGCCCATCAAGGAGAAACAGAACCCATGAGGCGAGCCACCGACCAGTGTGTGCGGCGTGTCCTGGTCATCGACGACAACGAGGCCATCCACGACGACTTCCGCAAGACGCTGGCGCGCACGTCGCGCGGCGCCGATCTCGCCGGTGACGAGGCCGCGCTGTTCGGCGAAAGACCGGCGGAGACGCCATGGGCGGAATTCGAGATCGACGCGGCCTCGCAGGGGCAGCAGGGGTTGGAGCGGGTGGAGGCCGCGATGCGCGAGGGCCGGCCCTATCAACTGGCGTTCGTCGACATGCGCATGCCTCCGGGCTGGGACGGCGTGGAAACCATCTCGCGCCTGTGGAAGGCCGACCCCGCCTTGCAGGTGGTCATCTGCACGGCCTACTCCGACTACTCCTGGGACCAGATCGTGGAAAAGCTCGGCGCCACCGACCGGCTGCTGATTCTCAAGAAGCCGTTCGACGACGCCGAGGTCTGCCAGCTCGCCGCGGCCATGACCGAGAAATGGCTGGTGACGCGGCAGGCGCAGATCAAGATGTCCGAGATGGAATCGCTGGTCGAGCGGCGCACGGCCGAGTTGCGCGACGTGGCCCTCCGGGACACGCTGACCGGCCTGCCCAACCGCCTCTTCTTCCAGGATCTTCTGGCGCGGACGATCGAGCTGCACGCGCGCGACCCGCGCCGGGCGTTCGCGGTGCTCTTTCTGGACTTCGACCGCTTCAAGGTCGTCAACGACAGCCTCGGCCACCAGGTTGGCGACAAGCTGCTCGTCGGCATCGCCGAGCGCCTGCGCGGCGTGCTGCGCAAGACGGACGTTGTCGCCACCGCCGCCGATGGCACGGCCGCCCGCGTCGGCGGGGACGAGTTCGTCGTGCTCCTTGACTCCATGGCGCAGCCGCTCGATGCCGTCCGCGTCGCCGAGCGGCTGCTGTGCATCATGGCCGAACCACACGAGGTGGAGGGCCACACCATCCAGAGCACGGCGAGCATCGGTGTCACCACCAGTGCCCTGCCGTATGCTTTCCCCGACGAGATGATTCGCGACGCCGACACGGCCATGTATCGCGCCAAGGCCGCCGGCAAGAATCGCTTCGTCGTCTTCGACAATCGCATGCACGAGGAGGCCCTGGTGCGGCTGACCCTGGAGAGCGATCTCCGCCGCGCCGTCGAAGAGCGACAACTCCGCCTGGTCTACCAGCCGATCGTCCGTCTGGAGAGCGGCCGGGTCTGCGGCTTTGAGGCGCTGGTCCGCTGGCAACATCCGGCCAAAGGGTTGGTGTCGCCGCTGGACTTCATCCCGCTGGCCGAGGAAATCGGCATGATCGTGCCCATCGGCGAATGGGTTTTGCGGGAGGCCTGCCTGGAGCTGGCGCGATGGAGAGGCTTGGCCGCGGGCGATCTGTTCGTCAGCGTCAACCTCTCCCGGAAACAACTTGGTTGTGCGAACCTCGTCGAACGTGTCCGCGACATCATCCAGCAGGTCGGCTTGCCGCCCAGCGCCGTCAAGCTCGAGATCACCGAAAGCGCCATCATGGAGGACATGGACCGGGCCGTGGCCATCCTGCGCCGGATCCGCGACCTCGGCGTCGATCTCCACGTCGATGATTTCGGCACGGGCTATTCCTCGCTCAGTTGCCTGCACCGTTTCCCCATCGCGGGGCTGAAGATCGACCGGTCATTCGTCAACAACGTCGCCGACTGCCGGGACTACGCCGCCGTCGTCAACGCCATCGTCGCACTCGCCCACAATCTGCGCCTCGGGCTTATCGCCGAGGGCGTGGAAACAGCCGAACAATTGTCGATGTTGCAGGCCATGGGTTGCGACCTGGCCCAGGGGTACTACTTTCAGCGGCCCCTGCCGAGCGATCAGGCACTGGCCTACGCCCTCAACCAGCCGGCAAGAGCGGCGGCATGAGCCGGCTCAATCCCCGTCCACTTTCTGATACTTGAACACCGCCTTATACACCCCGGTCAGGGCTTCCTCGGTCGCGGTTTGCGGGCGGTAGCGCTCGTTGCGCGGCTGGAGGCGGATCGCCCGGGTTCCGGCGTCATCGGCTTCGAAGAAGACGCGCTTGAAGGTGGTGTGGCCATCCGCGAAGCGCACGAAGCAGTCGTCACCGCTCTTCGGCGTGGCGGCGGGGGAGAAGATCACGATGTCACCCTCGCGATACTTGGGCATCATGCTGTCGCCGTGAACGCGGGCCGCGAAAGCGTCGGAGTCGTGGACCTCCGGACAGGCCACGTAATCGTCGGCCACGCCGCGCGGGTAGGACAGGTCGGTGAAATCCTTGGGATAGCCGGCCGAGACCTTGTTGATCACGGGGACGGCGTTGGTGCGGACGTGCTCGATGTTCCCGGCCGACTTTTCCACGAGATCCTGAAGGACGCCGGAGAGGTAGGCGGCGTCGAGGTTGACGCCGGGGGTTGCGGGCGGGTCGGTCGCTGGGGCTCCGTGCGAGGCGCGGATTAGTTTCTCCAGTGCGGCCCGGACGTCGAGGGGCGTGCGCATGAGATGCGCCTGCGACAGCAGTTCACCCGGTGCAAAACTCAGGGTGGTTTCCAGCTTGCGCAGTTTCTCGTCGGAGGGCGGGTTGGGAACCCGGCCGGTTTCTATGAGGGAAAGATAGGGTTTGGATATGCCGGTGCGCTCGGCCAGGTCGTCGAGAGTCAGACCGAGCTTCCGTCGCTGCTTGCGAAGTTTAACGCCGAGTGATTCAAGCATGATCGGAGCATACTATATCGTACAAAGCACTAACAGTCAAGGGCCTGACACGGCGACATCGCTTGGGGCTGGAAAGCCGATGAGGACGGTAATCGTCGGGCGGCCGAAGCCGAGCAGAATCTGCTGGTCATCTGGCGGTCCAAGACACGGGCAAGAGTACTTGCCCATGCCACCCAAACACGTTCCACTGCCGCGGGATTTGAGCCGCGTTGGTGCCCCGAGCGGGATCTACGGTTCCACCGGAACGAAGACCAGGCAGACGGGTGACGGAACGGCGAGTTGCGTTCCGGCGGCTTTCAGTTCGCCCGTCTCGGGGTTGATCGAGAAGACCACGATGTTGTTGCTCTGCTGGTTCGCGGCCAGCAACCACCGGCCAGTCGGATCGATGGCGAAGTTGCGGGGTTGTTTGCCGCCGGTTGGCGTCTGGCCTTTGGCCGAGAGCGCGCCGGTGGCCGGGTCGATCGCGAAGACGGCGATGGAATCGTGGCCGCGATTTGAGGCGTAGAGGAATTTGCCGTTGGGGTGCATGAAGATTTCGGCGGTGGTGGTGGGATCCTTGAAATCGGGCGGCAGAGTCGAGATGCTGGCGGTGGCGGTCAGCGAGCCCTTGGCCGGATCGAAGGCGAAAGTGGTGACGGTGGACGCCATCTCATTCACGCAGTAGACCAGATTTTTCGACGGATTGAATGCGAGGTGGCGCGGGCCGGCGCCGGGGGCGGCGTTGCCGGCGGCCGGATCGTTCGGCTTGAGCTGCCCGAGCTTTGAGTCCAGACGATAGAGCATGATCTTGTCGAGGCCGAGGTCGGGAACGAGGAGCAGATCGCCGGATGGAGCGGGGTAGATGCCATGTGCGTGGGGCGCTTCCTGGCGCCGCGGGTTGGGACCCTTGCCGGTGTGCTGGATGAACGATGAAGGCTCCTTGAGGCTGCCGTCGTCGTTGAGGGGCAGGGCCGCAATGCTGCCGCCGCTGTAGTTGGCGACGAGGACATTCTTGCCCTGCGCGTCGACGCTAACGTGACACGGGCCGCGGCCACCGGACGACTGGGAGCCGAGAGCCTTGAGTTGCCCGGTCTTGCGGTCGAGCGAAAAGGCGCTGACGAACCCGGCTGGTTTGCCCTGGAAGTTGCCGACCTCGCCGGCGGCGTAGAGATGTTTCTGCTCGGCGTCGACGGCCAGGAAGGTGGGGTTCTGGATCTCCGCCACAACGCCGATGTATTTTGTATCTCCTGTCGCAGTATCGACTTGCAGCAGATGGAGGCCGGGGTTCTGCGCCGAGGTGTAGGTGCCGACGAAGACCCAGTATTTGCCGGGCTTGGGCGGTCCGTCCGCGGCGGCGCAGGCGGTGGCGAACATCATCAGAGCCAGAAACGACGCGAGCGAATATGTCTGAATCATAGGTATCCTGTATACCATCGACGGGTGCTGGCGTTCCTGGTCGTCTGTCATTTGTCACTGGTCATTTGCAGTTGGTGATTGGCGGTCCAGTGACAGATGACAAGTGACAAGTGACCAATGACAAATCCCCGATCACAATGCCCATGGTGCCAGCAACGTCGGCTTACGATAGAATCTTGATCTTTGACAGGCTGGCCCTATTGTCTGGGCCGCAGGCAAAGGAGAGACATGGCACATATCCGTCCGTTTCACGCAATCCGTTATGCCCGTAACCCGAAAGACGCGCTCTCGGACATGATCGCGCCGCCCTACGACGTGCTGGATGAGAAAGGAAAGGCCGCACTTCAGGCGCGACACCCCCACAACATCGTCACCGTCGATCTGCCGCACCTGCCGCCGAAGGTGGCCGGGCCGGACGCGGCGTACGAACAGGCGAACATCACCTTCCGGTCGTGGCTGGACGCTGGGGTGCTGATTCAGGACCCCAAGTCGGCGCTGTACCCTTACACGCAGACCTATACGCATCACGGGCGGACGTTTCATCGGCGCGGGTTCTTTGCCCTGGTGCGGCTGTCGGCGTTCGGGCAGGGGCACATCGTGCCGCACGAGCAGACGTACAAGGGCCCGATCGAGGACCGCATGAAACTGATGCGGGCGACGGGCGTGCAGTTGTCGCCGATCTTCGGGCTCTACAGCGACCCGAGGAATCAGGTGATGTCGCTGCTGAGCCATGAACTCGGCCGGTCGGAACTTTCCGGCACGCTCGACGGCGTCCGCAACGATCTGTGGGCCGTGAACAACGCGGACACGGTAAACCAGGTGCTCGACCTGATGGCCCAGAAGCCGATCTACATCGCCGACGGGCACCACCGGTATACGACGGCGCTGCAGTATCAGCAGGAAGCGGCGGCCGCCCACGGGAAAGCGCTTCCGGAAAACCATCCGGCCAACTGGTGCCTGTTCGTGCTCGTCAGCATGCAGGATGACGGGCTGATCATCCTGCCGACGCACCGCCTGCTGGGCGGGCTTCGGAATTTTGACATCGGCGCCCTGACCATGGCGGTGGTTCCGAATTTCGACGTCAAGGAAGCGCCTGTCGGAGGTGACCACGTGGCCGAGTATGCCCGGTCCGTGCTGGCGAAACAGCCGCCGCACACGTTCTGGCTGTTTGATGGCCGGACGCGCAAGTTGTATCAGCTCACGCTCAAGAACCATGACATCCTGGCCAATATTGAGTCCAGCCGTAGCGACGCCTGGCGGCGGCTGGATGTGGCGATCCTGCAACGCTACCTGCTGGATGAGGTGTTTCAGCCGAAGTTCGGCGGTGGCAAGGAACTGATCCGGGGCTACACGGCCAACCCGGACGAGATTGCCGAGAAGGTGGACGGCACGCAGTACCAGGTCGGGCTGCTGCTGCAATCCACGCCGCTGCATGCGTTGGAAGAACTCGGCAAACATGGCGAGGTGATGCCGCAGAAGAGCACGTATTTCTATCCCAAGCTGGCGACGGGGATGGTGATCAATCCGCTGTAGGGTCCGCACCGCGGACCTCTTTTTAGCGGATGATGGCATGTCCCGTAGTTCAAGATGGTCCGCGGTGCGGACCCTACAGGAGTCCGAATTTGCCCGACCGTTACTACCAACATCAATTCCCCAATGGCCTGACTTTGCTGGGCGAGAAGATGCCCGGCATGCAGTCGGCCGCGATGACGCTGCTGGTTCCGGCGGGGTCGGCCGTCGATCCCGAGGGGGCGTGCGGCGCGGCGACGGTCATGTCCGACCTGCTGCTGCGCGGCGCGGGTTCGCGCGACAGCCGGACGCTGACGGACTACCTGGATTCGCTCGGGTTGCAGCGATCGAGCACGGCGGGCGTACATCACCTGCGCCTGTCGTGCGCGGCACTGGCC
>JBIOJL010000330.1:0-6795 GCA_044450885.1 Tepidisphaerales bacterium | reverse complement strand
GCCCAGGACCCCCGTGATCAGCGCCACCGTGTTCGCCGAGGCCCGCCACTCCCCGGCAATGGCGGACAACGGTGCCGCGCCGGCCCCGATGGGCAGGAAGCAGAGGATGAGCACCAGCGCGCCTTGGGACTTCCGCACCAGTTGCCAGAGATCCTTGAGTGTCGCGACCAGGCCGGGCACAAGGCCGGGCTCTCCGGGCGGCCGCGCGGGCGTGGGCACGCCGGCGAGGGCCACGCAACAGAGCAGGCACAGGACACCGACGATGGCACTGGCCATCCACGGCGCGGGCAGCCGCTCGACCAGGAACAGGCCAATACCGCCGCCGATTCCCGATCCACCCAGATTTCCCGCCTGGAACCAGCCCCCGGCGCGTCCCTTCTGGTCCTCAGGCGTGCTGTAGGCCATCAGGCTCTCAACCGACATGCCCAGGAAGGTCGTGCCCAGGCTGGTGATAAAGACGACCGCCGACAGTGCGGCCAGTCCGGGTTTCGTTGGCGCGATGCAGCCCAGCGCCGCCACGCCAATGGCACAGGGCACTCCCGAGAGGAGATACCATTTCTTCTGGTTCAGCGTCACGTCGATGACGGGAGCCCAGAAGAACTTCCAGGTATGCGGCAGGACACCCAGTGCCACCAGGGCCGCGATCTGTCCCACGGAAACGCCAGTCCGTTGGAGCTGGTAGGCGAGCGTGACCGCGACGTATCCCGAGACCACTCCGAAGGGGATGATCAGGACCATGAACACCCAGGGATGAACGTGCCGGGAACTCATCAAAGTCTCCTTCACTCTGCATCAGGCGGATCCAGGTGCAACCGCGCATTCACCAGACTTCCGCCCGATCTGTCGCGGGCCGGTACATGGCATCGCCCTGCTTGACCCCAAACGCATCGTAAAACGGCTGGAAGTTGGACAACGGCACCAGCACCCGGAAATGCGGTGGTGCGTGCTCGTCCGTTCGCAGCCGGTTCTTGACCAACTCATCCCGGTCGATGTCGCGCCAACAGATGGCATAACTGATGAAGAACCGCTGATCGCCGGTAAGCCCGTCGATGGCGGGCACCGCCTGGCCGGCGGTCGCCCGCTTGTAGGCATCGTAGGCGATCGCCAGGCCGCCGAGGTCGGCGATGTTCTCGCCGAGCGTGAGCTCGCCGTTGATGTGCATGTCGTCAACCGCCACACAGCCGTTGAACTGCTGCACGAGCCGCCTGGTGCGCTCGTCGAAACGCGCCTTGTCCTGGTCGGTCCACCAGTTGACCATGTTCCCAGCCGCGTCGAACTTGCAGCCCTGGTCGTCAAACCCGTGGGTCAGTTCGTGCCCGATGATGGATCCGATGCCCCCGTAGTTCAGCGCATCATCCGCCACGGCATCGAAGTACGGGGCCTGCAGGATTGCGGCGGGGAAACAGATCTCGTTCATGGCCGGGTCGTAGTAGGCGTTGATCGTCGGGGGCGTCATGCCCCATTTCCCGCGGTCCACCGGCCCGCCGAGCCGCGCCAACTGCCGCCGCGACTCAAACTCGCGTGCCCGCAGCGTGTTGCGGAGGTAGGAGTCTCGCGCAATGGCCAGTGACGAATAGTCCCGCCACTTGTCGGGGTAGCCCAGCTTCCGGCCGATGGCGTTGAGCTTGACCAGGGCCTTCTCCTTCGTCGCCGGGCTCATCCAGTCGCGGGTGCGGATGCGCTGGGCGTAGGCCGCCAGCAGATTGTCCACCAGCAGGCTGACCCGCCGCTTGGCCTCCGGGCTGAAATGTCTCTCGACGTACAATCGGCCCAGCGCCTCGCCGATATTGCTGTTGATGGCGGCAATCGCCCGCTTCCAGCGGGGTTTGAGTTTCTCAGCGCCCCCCAGCAGCCGGCCGAAGAAACCGAAGTTCTCGTCGACAAACGGATCGCTCAAGCACGGGGCCGCCGCACACAGGAGGTGCCAGCGCAAATACGTCCGCCAGTCCTCCATGGACACCTGCCCCAGCAACTCCTCAATCCGCTTCATGAACGCCGGCTGGGCAACAATCATCTCCTTCACATCCGCAATGCTCAGAAGCTGGAAGTAGATGTCCCAGTTGAATGATGGAACCAGTTTGGCGAACTCTGCCCGGTTCATCCGGTTGTACTGTTTCTCGACGTCGCGCAGCTCGACCGAGCTCATCTGGGCCTGTGCCAGCCGGGTTTCGATGCCCAGCACGGTGCGGGCCTGGGCGCTGGCCGCGGCGTCATCATCCCCGAGCAGCCGAAACATCCGCGACATGTGGGCGACGTACTCCCGGCGGATGCGTGTGGAATGCTCATCATCGTCGGTGTAATAACTCCGCTCGGGGAGCAGCGTGCCTCCCTGGGTGAGATGCAGGGCATAGGCATCGCTCTTCTTCTCATCCTGGCTGACGTTGGAGCCAAACAGTGGTCCTGCGCCGGCGAGGTGCATCGAGGCCACCACCCGGATCAGGTCTTCCCGGGTGTTCACCGCCGCAATCCGATCGAGTTCCGGCCGCAGCGAGTTGATGCCGTCCTTCTGGATTGCCGCTTCGTCCATGGCGGTTGCATAGAAGTCGCGGACCTTCTGGCGATTGCCGGCAGCCGCGGGGTCGGCCTGCAACTCCTCCGCGATCGCCTTGAGGTCATTCTGGACGCGGTCGAGGAGGACATAGTCCACTCCCCAGGACGCCTGGTCGGCCGGGATGGGATGGGCCTTGAACCATTTGCCGTTGATGTACTGGAAGAAATCCCGTCCGGGTCCGGCGGCCTCATCGAACTCGCCGCGGTCGACGACGCTCCGACGCGGCACACCATTGTCGCCGCCAGCGTCCTGGCGAGTCGTCTGGCAGGACAGCAGCAGAAAAGTCACGGAGAGAAGGCATGAAATGGCAGCGAAGCGGGGATAGCGTTTCATTTGCCCAAGATGTCACCGGCCAAGACGGGCCCTGTCAAGCTGCGCACACAGGCAGGACGACATCGAGATTTCTCAGAGATCAGGGTTTGCCCAGCCGAAACAGGTGTGACGGGCAGCGGCAGTCCGTGCAGCCGAAACCCAGGATCGGCTCCGCTCCGCTGCGGGCGAGCGCCGTCGCCAGCCTGCACTCCAGCGACCTGGGGCCCTCAACCACGAGCGCCCCGATCATCTCCGCCCGCACAGACAGATGGTCGATGTGCCATCTCAACGGCTTTCGTCGCCGGCCATGCCGCGACAATCGGGCCAGCAGGTTACGCTGGGAGGTGCCCACATACGCATATCGGCCGGCCGGAAAGGCGATGATCCCGAGTCGCCCGACGCGGATCCGCCGGACGCGGTCAAGGCGGAACAGGGCGATGTACACGCCGCCAGCCGGAAATGATGATGCCCCGTTCATCGCGATCCGAACCCGTTGAGGCTGAAGATCTCGGTCTCCGGTTTGCGGTCGTTTTCCATCACCCCGCGAATCAGCCCGGAGGACGCCGGGTAGCCCAGCGGCATCATGGCGATCACCCGCGCCTCTTCCGGCACGCCCAGCAGGGACTTGACCTGTTCTTCAAAGAAAGCCCCAATCCAGCAGGTTCCCAGTCCCTCGTCGACGGCCGCGAGCGTCAGGTGGTCCAGGGCGATGGCCACGTCGATATCCAGGCTGCTGTGGCGGCCGCCCATTCGCGGGTATGCCGATCGCGGGAAGCCGCAGGCGACGATCGTCAGCGGTGCGTCGGCCATCCACATCTGGCCCTTGGCCGCCTGCGCCAGATCCTGCCGCAGTTTGCCATCAGTGACCAGGATGAACTTCCAAGGCTGGATGTTGCAGGCAGACGGGGCCATGCGCAGTGCATCCTTCATCCGCTGCAGCACGTCGTCGGGAATGGGCTTGGGTGAATAGGCCCGCACGCTGCGACGATTCCGGATGGCTTGGAGGACGGTCATGCCCGCGATTATCTCCAGACCCGTCGCACAATGGAACAAGCGGGCCGGCGGCGGCGAACTTCTGCGGCAGACGACAGGATCAGGTCTTTCTTGCCGCAGATCGAACCGCCGCGCACCACGGTCGCCAATCTGTGTTGTGGAACGGCTGCTCCGCCCGGTAGAACTCCGCCAGCCATAGCCCATCCGGCGGCCCGCCGATCAGCGTGGGCATCATCTCCGACCCGCGACGCTGGTAGAACCTCAACAGGTTCGGCAGGCTGATCGGCCGGCCGTTGACCACCGACCGCCGCATAACCCGCAGCGTACAGAGTAGCGCCCACCGGCGAGCCCGGTCGCGTGAGAGCTGCCTGGTTCCCGATGTCATGTCTTTTGCCATAGCTGGCCTCCATGCCTGATGCCGAGTCGCGTCACCGACCCGCAGATTTCTTGGGTTTCTTGCCAGCCACTTTCTGCGGCGTCTCGTACTGGCTGACGATGCCCGCCGCCAGCCCACGCACCCGCTCGGCCAACTCGGGCGGCTTGTTCACCGTGCAGTGCGGGCCCATGCTCAATATCCACCAGACGATCTCGTCCAGCCCGTCCACCGTACACCGGAAGATGATCGACCCATCGTCCTGCCACAGCACCTCCTGGGTCGGGTGCCAGTGGGTGTCGGCCACGGTCTCGGCAAACTCGGGGTCAAACCGCAGTTCCACGTCGTAGCTCTTATCACCCCGGATCATCCGCCAGGCGTTGCCCAGGTACTTGGCCACGGAGAAGCCTTTGGGAATCTCGTAGGTCAGGTTGGTCAGCCGGCACTCGTTAAACCGGTTGAGCTTGAGGGTACGGACTTCGCCCCGGCCACCGTGATGGCCGACCGCGTACCAGGCCCGCTGGTTGAAGAGCAGCGTGTACGGTTTGAACCGGAACCTCTCTACATCCTTGCCGCCCGAATTGACCGATTCATAGCGGCATTCGAGTACGCGCCGCTGGGCCAAGGCCCTCCGCACCAACTGATACACGTCCTCGGTGCCTTGGGGTTGGCTGATGGCGGCGAGGCGGATGGCAATATGCTCCTCGATCTGCTTGAGTTCCTGCTGGATCGGCTGGGGCAGGTTGCAGCGGATCTTGCTGATGGCCTTGGCCGCGGCCCGGGTGAACGGCACCTGCTCCTCGCCCCCGATCTGCTCGGCCAAGGCCAGCACGGCCAGTGATTCGTCCAGTGTCATCTCGACAGCCGGCATGAAGAAATCGCGGCGAACGATGTACCCGTTGGTTTCCTTGTCGAACGAATACGGGACGCCCGCGCCCTCCAGCATCTTCAGGTCGCGGTAGATATTCCGCTCGGTGGTGCCGCACTCGACGGCCAACCGCCGGGCGGTCCACCCTTTCTCGCCCTGGATGTGCATGAGAATCTTCAGCAGGCGGTGGATTCGCGAATAGTCGACGGCCATCGTTCCTCCCGAGGTTCGGTGTTCCCTTATGTCGTCCGCACTATAGCCGGGACGTGAATCGCGTCCACGATTATTTTTTAGGCCACTGTCCGAGCGCCGTCACTGGGGGTTGGCATACTGCTTGGGTGATGATCTGAGGCGGACGGCACACAGGAAGGAACAGGTTATGGTCGAAACAACATCGGAACTGGTGGCGCGGGTGATGGCGACGGTCTGGCGGTACATGGCTCGCAGCGGCTGGCCCGTTGAGCAACATGCGGAAGGGTGGATCAGCGGAACGATCCACGGGGACAACGGGCTACGGGAGTGGATCGCCCGCTGTTCGAGCGACGGCGAGTTCCTCTGGTTCTGCACCTACGTGCCCGTCTACGTCCCGCGGAGACGGCGGGCGGCGGTCGCCGAATACGTCACCCTCGCCAACTGGGGCCTGCAGTTCGGCAATTTCGAGCTGGGCGGGACGGACGGATTGGTGGTCTTCCGCACGGCGGTGCCGCTGGGCGGGCGGTGTCCGTCATGCGCGACACTGTCCCACCAGGCGACCGCAAGTTTCTGGCAGATGGACTGGCACCTGCCCGGGCTCATGGCCGTCGCCCACGGCAAGGTTTCGCCCAAGCGAGCCCTGCGCCGGGTTGAACGCGAGCGCCAGATCGCACGGGACCGGGCAAGGGCCGCAGCGCCGGAGACTGCGCCGGCCGAGTCTCCGGATGCTGCAGCCAGCCCGGCTTCAAATACCAGTGAGCCTAATCTCATGGATGAACGACGAAAGCGCTGGTTTACGAGTGAAAACTGAACGGTCGGGGTGTACTTTGCCCTCTGCCGGTACGGGGGCCGGCGGAGGGCCGGTGTGGCGCGTCTTGCGTCCAACCACGCGGTATCTATCATCAGCGGCGAAGGGAAGTTGAACTCCGGCTGTTACAACGTCAAGGGTGCAGATGCCGTCCACCGCGGACTTCCGCGGGGTCTCGAATGCGAAGGAGGCGGAAATGGCTTTCGGGCAGATCGTGCCGCCTGATATCCAGGCAGCCAGCGATGGCGCGGGGCTCACTCAGCTCGTCGGCAAGCTCGGGTATGACATTTCAGAGCCGGCCGATCAGACGGCGGCCGGACTGGGGATTGCCGCGCGTGTGCAACACATGATCCGCACGGCCCGTCGGCTCACCAGCCCAGCCCAGCCGCCAGCGCTGGAGATCTACTGGTTCGAGGCCACCGCCCTCACCGCCGACTTGCGCCAGGCGGTCGTGGCCGCCTTCCGGAACAAGCCGGCACGCGAACTGCTCATCATGACCACCCGCGACTTCGGCCAGCTCGATTTCGTGCTGGTGCAGAAGTCACTCGCCCAGGCCGCCACGGGCGATTCCGTCGCCATCTCGCATCAATTGTTCTCCGTCGAACGCCGCCACCCGGCCCGCGTACACCTCCGGGTCATCAACCGGATGACCAACTCCGCCCCTGATCCCTTTGCCCAGTTCGACCGCATCCGCGACG
>JBIOJL010000329.1:0-6831 GCA_044450885.1 Tepidisphaerales bacterium | reverse complement strand
GTCCGGATCGGAGTTTTACGACCTTGCTGGATAATCTGTACTCCTACGAACGGGAATGGGAAAAGTGAGAACAAGGTAAAAGGTAAAGGGAAAAAGGTAAAAGGCGAAGGCAAAGTGCAAAATGCAAAGTGAAAAACGGAGGATGGCGAGGAACCAGGACCGATGCACGGCCGCACCCGGCGTCGTTCTTCCTTTTTCCTTTTACCTTCTTCCTTTTGCCTTCTTTGTGGGACTCCGCGAATACTGATATCGAGATGCGAATGAAACAGCGAAAAACCTCTTGCCGACAGGGATTTACGGTCATCGAGATCCTCATCACGGTGATGATCCTGGCGCTGTTGATGGCCGGGGTTGCCTACATGGTTCTGCGGCCGCAGGAGCAGGCCAGGATCCGCCAGACCCGGGTGGCGATGGAAGCGGTCAAGTCGATGGTGGAGGAACTGCGGCTGGCCAACAATCTTTACGGGTTCTATCCGAGCGACATGGACGTCGCCCGCTATCCCTACCAGCTTGATTTCAGCGGCGGTCCAGTCGTCCTCGGCGACAATTCCGCCGGCTGGGGCGCTTCCGCCGACGTCACGAGAACGCAGTGGCTGATGCAGAAGCTGATGGCCGTTCCCGCCAACAAGCAGGCGATGGCCAAGCTACCGGCGGAAATGTTCAAGACTTTCGGGGCCGGCACGGTCCCCGTGCCGGTGGACGGCTGGGGTTCGCCGATCATCTACGTCCCGTTGGATGGAGTCGTGGTCAGGGACGCCAAAGGAGCGGTGAAGCGCGTGACGTCGGCCGGGACGATCGATCCGGCGGCGTCGACACCGATGGGCGCCAAAGGGTTCTGGATGTCGGCCGGTTCGGATCGTAATTTCCAGACCGGCAAGGACAATGTCTACTCGTTCGAGAATTGACGCAGCGAGAAAGGTATGCGATGGCTCTGGAGAGAAACAAGATCGAGAGGATGAACCGGATGACAGACAGGAATGTCTGTGGGATGACAGACAGGAATGTCTGTCCTACTGACCACGGACGACGGACCACGGACTTCCGCAACGGCTTCACGCTGGTTGAAGTGATGATGACGCTGGTCTTCATCGCCGTGCTGATGACGCTGGGGTGGGGCGTGTTGTACAAGATCATCGACCCCGCCAGCAAGGAGTCGGCGCAGAACCTGATCTCGGCCTCCCTCAACACCGCCCGCAATCGGGCGATGGCCCTGCAGAAAACCGGCGGGATCCTCTTCTTCATCGATCCGCGGTCCAACCGGGTGAGCATCGCCAACGTGACCGACACCGGCCCGCAGGAAAACGACGGGTCGTTCATCACCAGGGTGCAGAGCCTGGGAGGTCTGCCGCCCGAGGTGTACCTCGATCTGGCGGACACCGAGTTTACGCCGCTGCCGTCGGGCGTGACCCTGCAGGTGCTGAACAACGCCGTCATCACCAACGGCGTGGTCATGAACGATCAGTTCATCGGATTCAACCGCTTCCAGGGTCCATCCAACACCCTCAGTATCCCGCTCGGTGGGGCGATCCTCTTTGACGGGCACGGCGAACTGGTCTGCCGGCGCTGGGCAATGCGGTTCAAATCCGATCCCATAGGTTCCCGCAATCTCGCGGACGCCGTGGTCAGCCCGATGTTGCAGCTTCTCTTCTACGACAAGGCGCCGGACGATCCGTACTTCAGGAACGTCAACCTCAATTGGTGCGACGCGCTGCAGGTCTTCTTCCCCCGGAACGGGCCGAATCCCCAGGTGCTGCCGCTGTCGACGATGGGCGTGGCCATCCTCGACCTCGAGAAGTTCATGGCCGCGACCGGCCGCATGGTTCCCAGCAATGTTGATCCGACCACCGACGATCAGTTCCGGCAGGGGTACACGGCGATGTCCACCGGCGAGCGAAACAAGGAGCAGTGGATCGCCCAGAACGCACGGGTGATGATGATCGGCCGCTACAGCGGAACACTGATCGACACGAGGGTTACGCAATGAAACGCACATTCGGATATACATCTCGAGCGACTGTTTGTAGTACCGCCTTCAGGCGGTCTGAAGATCCGCCTGAAGGCGGCACTACGAACGCGCGGGGACGCCGGCCCTGCTTTGCACGCGGTTTCACCTTCACCGAAATCATGTTCGCGGTGATGATCCTGGGCATCGGGTTCATCATGATCGCGGCCATGTTTCCCGTCGCCATCCAGCAGACGCAGGTGACGCAGGAGGAATCGGCGGCCGCGGGCGTGGCGCAGATGGCGATGCAGTACATGCAGCGGGCGCCCACGTCGTCGACGGACACGCCACCGCTCACCCTCTATCCCTTCTACAACGATCAGTGGCAGTGGCCGTCCGCGACGCCGCCGGCGGAGCGCATTCAGCCGCTGCGCATCACCCTTCTCCCCGGCTCCGGTTTGCAGCCCCTGGCGGCCTGGGACATCCTCTGCGGCGGCATGATCTTCAAACAGGATCCGCGCTACGCCTGGGTGCCGCTGTACCGCCGGGCCCAGAACAACAACTACGCCCAGGTCGTGTTCTTCATCGTGCAGGCGCGGGCCACCGACAGTTTCACCCCCGCCGACGTCGCGCCCAACGGGAGCAATCAGAACGACCCCAACAGCTACCCCCGCCTGTTCCCCAGGCGGGTGCTCATCAACACGGTGGACTGCGGCAGCACCTACGTCCCCCCTGTCCCCGACACGATTCAATTCGATTCGTCGGTGGATCCCAACATGCTCGCCCCCGGCGAGTTCGTGGTCATCGGCAGGACCGGCGGCGGCATCGCCGGCAGCCTCACCGACATGCCGACGCGAATCTACCGGTTGGGCAACCAGCGGCTCGATCTGGATCCCAGCGGGAGAGCCTACGAACTGGCCCCCGGTTTCGGGACCTCCAGCACCAGCGAGAAAGCGCTCAATGTCGAAGGCTGGATGATGGGCCGCCAGAAGGATGCCAACGGCGTCTACCAGGGCCCGGCGATGGACATCGGCTGCTACAGTTCGTTCATTATGCTCAAGTAAGGAATCAAGATGCGAATGATGATGGATAATATGAGTGGCAGGACGGACAGGAATGTCCAAAGGACGACAGACAGGAATGTCTGTCCTACCGGACAGACAGGAATGCCTGTCCCACCGACAGACAGGAATGTCTGTCCTACCGGCGCGATGACAGACAGGAATGTCTGTCCCACCGACAGACAGGAATGTCTGTCCTACCGGCGCAGCCGGCGCGGCTTCACCCTGGTCGAGTTGCTCATCTCGATGCTGCTGGTCATGCTCGTGTCGGTCGGCATCAGCCAGGTCTTCTCGCTTACGCGCACCACCGTCGCCACCGGCCAGAAGAGCGCCGACATAACCCGCGACGCCCGCTCGGCGACCGCGATCATGCAGCAGGACGGGCAGCGCTGGGCGACGGATGCGCCGCTGTTCCTTCTGCGCGACAGCCTCGAATTCGTGCCCGACGTCACCGGCCAGATCCGGCCGGGCGGATTGCGCCGCGACACGATCGCCTTCCCCATGCGCGGGCAGTTCCACCGCGCCACCGGCGACCCCGGCTCGTTCGTCAACCCCGAGACCAGCGGCGAGGCCTGGGTCTGGTACGGGCACTGCAATTCGCTCACCAACCAGCCGACCAACGTGATCGGGCGGGTGGCGACGCTGCTCATGGACCAGGCCACCATTCCCGCCAACACCAACTACTATCAGCGCATCAACAACGCCTGGCTCAGCCCGCTGCGAAGCGACTCCTTCAGCACGTCCATCGGCGGCTTTTCATACATCCTCCCGTCTTCCCGCTACGACCTGGCCGGCACCACGCTCGTTCAGATCAAGAACGACGTGGACAGCTACAAACAGAGCCTCAACGTGCCTCCCGAGGACAACTGGTGGGTGAACAACACGGGCGCGAACTGGTGGGGCGCCGGGGTCCCGACGTCGAACTCCAACCTTTTCTTCCGCTCCCAGTGTACCGAGCGCATGGTGAACACGTCCAACGTGTGGACCTACAGCCAGCCCGCGGTGCCTCCCACCAGCGATGCCTATGCCCGGACCACGCCGGTGTTCCTGCGGAATGCGGCGGAGTTCATCGTGGAGTTCGCGGGGAATTTCGCGACGCAGGACAAAGATCCGGCCAGCCCGACCTACGGAGCGGTGATTGACAGCAAACCGGACCCGGACGGCACCATCAGCTTCGCGGTGGCTCGCGACAACGGCGGCAACATCATCTATCCGATCCAGCGGCGCACGCAGTGGTTCGGCATGTACCGCGTCCAACTGACGGGCAGGGACTGGACGGCCGAGCCGGTGGGCCAGTGGATGTTCGATCACTGGAATCCGCAGAAGGCCGGCAGGCCGTACAAGACCACGGAAAATCCCTATTTCGAGCGGCAGGTCTCGGGCAATCAGAACGTCTGGATCTGGGTGAACGAGGCTCCGAAAATGGTGCGCGTGCTGTTCAAGCAGGACGATCCCGAAGGGCTGATCCGCGACGGACCGTGGACCGAGTTCATCATGGGGCCGCAATAGCAGAGCAGTGGACAGGACGAAGAGTTAAACACGAAGACACGAAGCGGCAATTGGTGAGTGAGTGCGCATGGGCGCAATGAACGGCATGCGGGATTTGAGTTGAAAGATTTGAGATTTGAGATTTCGAGTCTGCGACACAGAAGGCCAGGAACGAATATGAAAAAGCCCCGAAATACCTCCACCGCCGGCCGCCGGGTCGTCCGGGCCCACAAGGGCTCGGTCCTGATCATGGTGGTGGCGTTGCTGCTGCTGCTGGCCCTGATGGGAACCGCCTGGCTCTCCACCACCCGCAACGACCGCGGCGCCTCGGTCGCCAACGTCGCCAACGTGCAGATCGACCTGCTCGTGCAGGGCGTCAGCAACCTCACCAGCATCCGGATCGCCGATGGCGTCTTCGGCCGCCAGCTCAACGGCGGGGCCCAGAGCGTTTACCGGCCGTGGACGTTCCTCGATCCCTTCGACGCCAGCGCCCCGCAGAGCACGTTCGTCAACTTCGACTGGATCGTCGTCCCTTCCACGCAGACCAATGGCGGCAACCCGCTGCTTTCCGCGGTCATGTGCTTCGACCGCAACTGGCTCGCCTCCCGCGCTCCCGTCGGCGACAACAACGACCATCCCTACTGGCCGTCCATCACCGCGGCCCTGGGCTCGCGCCAGATCGGCTCGCCGATCAATCCGACGGACTCCGTGAAGGTCTTCGAGTCGCCCTACGTCTATCAACAGAACCCGGACCCGCCGCAGCCGTCGCTGGGCCAGGCGGGTGTTTACACCGGCGAGTACGTCAACCGCACCTACATGCAGCCGACCTCCCTGATGATCACCGCAACCGACGGCAGTGTCCGGACCTACCCGGCGTTTCTGATCGGCGGCGGCTATTACCTGGCCGCCGACACCGACGGCGACGGGATCGCCGACGCGGGCCTCTGGCCGCTTCCCCTGGGCGAGCAAAATGGCGTGAAGTATTACGCGGCCGTCCGCATCATCGACAACAACTCGGCGATCAACGCGTCCGTGGCATCCAAGTTTGCGGAGAGCAGCGACGGGCCCGTCAACCTGAACAACTTCATCCCGGACCTGTTCCCGACCAACGTCGATCTGTGGGGGCTGCTCGGCGGAAACAACGACAACGACCGCGTCAACCAGTTGAACTACCTGAACGCCTACCGGTTCGGCAATATCCTGACCGCGACGACGCCGAGCATCTCCCTCGGGGCCTACGACGACGTGAACAACGTCGTCCGCGCCGACATGGCCGGCTTCCTGTCCCCTTATGATGCCCTCTGGCACCAGCTCGGCATGCGCATCGACAACCCCGGCATGAGCCAGATCGGCGGCAACGTCTGGGCGCCGTTCCGGGCGGTTTCCATCGGCGACCAGATGGCGCTGGCCCGCGGGTTCGTGGTCGCGCCGATGTCGGGCTCGTCCTCGCTGGAAACGCGGCTGGCAAACACCCTGGTCAACAACAGCCCCGCCCTGCCGTACCTGCCCTCGGACGCGGTCGGCTGGTTCCGGAACAACTTCAAATACATCAACATCACCGGCCAGGCGAACGACCTCTATTCCCGCCGGGCCCTGATGGTGGCCCGCAACGGCGTGGCCCAGGCGATCCCCGACGCCGGGGCCCTGGCGGCGTGGCAGTTGATCAACGCCGGCAACTACTACCCCGGCAATCCACCGACGCCGACGGCAGACATCACCCCCGGAGATACCAATCCCAACACCACCGTCACCGCCGGTCTGCCCACCAAGGTGTCGCTCAACACCGGCAACTTCCGGGAACTCTGCCGGGCCTACTGGTACGTCATGGCCGACCGGCTGGACGTGCCCAACGACCCGACGCCGTTCTACAACAGCAGCAACGATCCCTCGACGCAGGTAGCCTACCTGGGGATGGATTTCAACGAGACCAACGGCTTGGCCGGGTCCGAGATCAACCCCTGGCGCATGTTCCGCTCGAGCCTGCGTCCCGGCGGGGGCGGCAACGGTCCCATGCTGCTGCCGCCGCAGCAGCTTTTGCTGCGCTCGGCGCTGGCCGCCGCCAACACCATGGAACTGCGCTGGGGCCCGATGGCCGGACCCGGCAGCAACATGTTCCGGAGGTATCTCAACTGCAATGTGCTCGTGAACAACAACGACACCTCGATCAACGGCAAAGCCTACGTCTCCGACATCCCGCTGGCGCTCAAGGACGGCACGCAGGCCCTGGGCCGGGTCTTCGGCAACAAGCCGCAGCCGTTCATTGCCGAGGTGTATGCCAACAACGACGGGGCGATGCACAATGTGGCGGCGCCGGCGCCCGACCCCAACGCCCCCCCAGGC
>JBIOJL010000328.1:0-6913 GCA_044450885.1 Tepidisphaerales bacterium | reverse complement strand
GTCCTGGCCTGCCACGACCTGAACCTGGCCGAGGACCTCGCCGACGAGCTGATTCTCCTGGACACCGGCCGCGTCGCCGTCGCCGGCCAGCCCGCGACCGTGCTCGTGCCGCAAACCCTGGCGGCCATCTACGGCGTCGCCATCGAGCGCCGCCCGGCGCTGCGGGCCAGGTCGTGAGCGCGCAAACAGCCGGAAACGTTCAGCGGGTGGAATGAACCCCAACGGGGTCTAAAGAACAAAGCCCAGGGTTGGGCGAAGCCCTACCCTGGGTCAGAAGCCACGAACATCCCTTCCACCCTGAAAGGGTGGAGGCACGCCTCCTTCGCCGTTCTGGGCGGGTGGTTATTCACTCATTCTCACTCAGTGATGCGGTGTCTTCGGCCGCGGTGCCGGACGCTTGGGCCGCGCCGGCGCCACAACCTTGGGTCGTTTGGCGGGCAAGCGCTTTACCGGCGCCGCGGCCGCAGGGGCTGCCGCCGCCGCGGCGAACAACACCGGCCCGCCGCCTGCGCCGGACCCGGCCCCCAGATTCAGCGACACCTCCGCCAGATCATTTGCCGACACGATCCCGTCGTTGTCCACGTCACCCGTGAGCCAGGTGCCGCTCCGGCCCATGCCGGCCACGACATTGTAGTAGTCCAAGTTGTTCACGACTCCGTCGAGGTTCGTGTCGCCGCGGTAGGTGTACTTCACGATCACCTGCGAGAAATTCGGCGCCGTCGTCAGCGGCCGGCCGTCCCAGGTCGTCTGGCGGATCATCTGGTTGTCCACCGCGGCCAGCGTCGTGTAGCGGCCCGGGACGGGTTCGGTCCGGCTGGTCAGGAGTCTGGCCGAGGCGCTGCCTTGGATGCCGTTGAAGATCCACTGGCGAATCTGCTCGAGCGGCGAAGCACCCGAGTAATCGACGACGATGTCGTTGTTCTGCACGTCAAGCGCCGCCGAACCAGCCAGCGACAGCCTGCTGAAGCGGTGGTAGCCCGCCAGGCTGATGTCGGCCGATCCCGACAATCCCAGGTTGAAGCCATCTGGTAGTGAGATGGCGAACGCGCCTCCGGAGATGGAGAGGCTGTTGCTGCCGGCCGGTGCCTGGGCCGTCAGCGTGCCGAGCCCCGTGACCTTGATCGGGCCGACGGGCGCTGCGCCCGATGTGCCGCCGATCTGCAGCGCCCCGCCCGCGGGCGAAACCGAAAGCGTATTGCCGGCATTGGGCAGCTTGAGCGTGACCGCGCCGACGTCGCTGAGGTTGACCGCCTCGGCCGAGATATACGCGAGGGTCGAGCCGTCGGCGAAGGCAAAGCTGCCCGAGCCGGATGCCGATCCGGGCGTGAGCGTCGCGATGCTGCCGCCGAGGATATTGAGCGTATCGGCGCCGGCGCCGCCATCGAACGCCAGCCCGGCCGCCGGGATCGGCAGACCGGCGCCGGTGTCGAGGTAGAGCTGGTCGTCGGCCGAATTGCCCAGCACGGTGAATGGGGGCGTGGACGCGATGGCCGTCGTGTAGAGCGGCGAGTCGGCGGCGGGATAGCCGTTGTAGATCTCGAAGTTGGCGCCGTTGCGCTTGAGCGTCCAAATGTGGCTCGTGGCATCGCCCGTGAGCAGCGACAGATTAGGCCGGCCGGGCGAACCGAAGGCCGTGACCTCGGCTTTCCAGTTGGCCGGGTCGTTGGAATAGGCGGACGTACTGGTTTTCGCGATGGGCACGCCACTGACAACGGGCCACGGTGCGGCGATACCGTACTTGACGGAGTCGACAGTGTAGTAGGCGTAGGTCCCATCGAGTTCCGTGTCGCCTGGTTGCCCGAGAGCGATGGTTTCGCCGTTGTCATTGAGATTGCCGGTGAATGGGCCGAACACGCGGGTTGATGCGGGAACTTCGGGGTGCGTGGCGAGGAAGGCCGCCGGGTCGGATGGCACGACCAGCACGTATTCGTCGGGTTGGAGGATGGTATCTTGCGGGAAGTCGAAGGTGATGCCATTCGTGAACTTCCAGACATGCGTCGGGTTGAGGGGATCGTAGAGTTGAACGGGGACACTGGAGATATTGTGAAGTTCGACGTATTCCGGCGGCCCGCCCGTTGCGGGGTTGTAGAGTAGCTCATTGATGACCACGGGACCGATCAGCGGCGCTGCGTTGGCCGCCGCTTTGGTGGCCATGCTGAGGAACGTGAAATCGTAGCCGCCGATGGAGAGCGGCACGCGGCCCGTCGTCACTTCCTTGGGTGCGGCATCGACGGTCTGCTTGACGCGCCACCCCGAGAGCACGCCGAAGCTGTTGGCCGAGGAGAGCACGACCTTGTCGCCGCCGAGATCGGAGTAGCTGAATGGCGTCAACACCCCCGGCCCGCCGGTTACATCGAACTGCGTGAGCTGGTTGAACACCACGTAGCCGTAGGCGGCGATGACTGTCCCGCTCGGGATGCGGTATTTCTGCGGCTGCGAGGAACTGTCGGAAAGGAACCATCCCGAGATGTCAAGCGGACTGGCGGTGGTGTTGTAGAACTCGACCCAGTCGCCCGTTGGGGAGGCGTCGGTGTGGGAGAGGACTTCGTTGACGACGATGGCGCCGGCGGGCGTGGTGTTCTCATCCGCGCCGGGCGTGCCGTCGGTATACGTGCTGGCGTGCCATGCCGAGGCGCTGCTCCAGGTGGATAGCGGCTGTGCCGGGTTGTTGATGACCAGGGTGGCGCCGTTGCCGTCGGTGATGGGATACCAGGCATCGTCGTAAACGAAATCCTGGATAATGACGCCGGTGGAGTCCTTGAGAATGAGTTCCTCACCGGCGTTGGAAAGCGCCTCGTTCGGTCCATAGGCGCCGGCGATCTTGAGGTTGATCGTGGAATGGACGGCCTGAAAGGATGCCAGGTCCTTCACGACCACGCACGCCTCGCCGGGGCTCAGGTCGAGACTCGGGAAGGTGAACAGGATGCCCTTGGTGAACTGCACTCCGGCGAGATTGATCGCGGCGGCGCCGATGTTCTTCAGTTCGATGAACTCCTCGTCGCCGGTCTGGGACGGGTGATAGTTGAGTTCGGTCACGCGCAGCGACGTGGTGACGGCCGAGGTGGACGCGGTGGCCGCGAATTGCGTGACGCCGGAACCGACGTCCGACCAGTGCGACCAGCGGCCGTCGTCATCCTTGAAACGCACGCGGACGCGGTAGGAGTGGCCGGGCACCACCGCGCCCGGCGGAATCTGGATGTCGGAGTTGAAGGTGGTGATCTCGCCGGAATCCCAGGCGGCGTTGATCTCGTACTTCTTCGCCGCCTTGGGGTCGTAACCGGGGGCGTTCGGGTCGGTGTATTCGCCGATGCGCCACTGCATGGCCGCGAAGGGCCGGCCGCCGGGCGAGCCGTAGCCGGACGCGCGGAAGCGGAGATTGTTGACGGGGAAGTTGGCCGACCCGATGTAGTACGCAGTGGGCTTATAGGGCACCGAAGAATCGTCCGTGAGGATATTGGAGTAGATCCACGAGGCGCGCGACAGGATGTAGGCCTTCATCTTGTTCATCATGCCCACGTAGCCGCCCGGCGCGGGAATGACGACGGCCGAGGACTTGGATCCCTGGTAATACCAGCCCTGTCCGGCCTTGCTGCTGTTGACGTGGCTGGAGACCATGATGGGGTTGTAGTCCCACTGCATGCGGTCGGCGTCGATCATCGACGCGCCGCCGGCGGCGTAGACCTTGGCGGCCATTTCGTCGATGAGCGCTCCGGTCTGATCGGAGTTGTAGAGCAGGTCGATGAACTCGCGCATGCGGTTCTGGTAGGCGCGGTTGTAGGTCGGGTGCAGGGCCGCGGGCAGGACGCGCGACTTGTACGGATCGTCGCCGCCGCCGTACATGTTGTCCGACCAGGTCAGGTCCAGGTCCCAGGGCAGGACATCCCACTTGCCGGTGACCGGATTGTGGTAGTAGACGTAATTCTTGCCGGCCGCCTGGTCAATGTCGTAGTGATGCACGCCTTCGACCACGGCACGGTAGTTGTAGTACTCCGTGAGGTCGAGGTTGTCCGCCCACCACTGGTCGGTGGGGGTGTTGTTCTTGTAGTAGTTTGTATAGGCCAGCAGGTCGGAGTTGTCGGAAAGCTGCGTTGGACCGATGTTGTTCAGCGACCCGCCGCCATTGCCGTAGCCGGCGTCCATGTCGTATTGATTGCCGTCGGGCAGGCCGTGCTGCTTGAGGGAGTCGCCGTCATAGTTTTCGATGGCGAGGTAGAGCCCCCAGAAATCGGTCGTGTACTGGCTGGTGCCGCCGGCGTTGGCCTTGTCGATCACCCGGAGTTGCACGAAGGTCGTGTCGGAGGCGGGCACGCCCATGAGCTGGAACATCTTCAGGGAGACCGATTCGAACAGCCCCTGTTCGCCCCGGTGCCAGTAGTCGCGCTGCTGGATGAGCGGGCGGAGATTGAGCTTGTTGTGCCGGGCCAACCAGGGATTGCCGTAGTCGTCGACCATCTGGATTTCGTGGTTGTTGTTGAAGTCGAACTTCCAGGCGTTCTTGCCCATGGCGTAGCGCCACACCCCGCCGCGCGGGCGATAGCCGATGTGGTCGTACACTTCGCCGTTGAAAACGATCGTGCCATGCCAGTTGTACGCGGAATTGCCGACGTCCTGCTGGTACCATGTGGAATTCTCCACGTCCGTCTGTTTGGAAATGAGGTAGAGCGAAGGAATGGAGTTCATCACCGCCGCCGACACCGTGACGGGCGTGGTGACGCCGGGCTGAACGGCCGCGGTGTATGCGGGATTGGCATCGTAGACGAAGTAGGCGAAGTTCGGCTGCGGGTCGTCGGTGTAGGGAACCTGCACGCCGGCGCCGGCGGCATCGGTGCTCTGAATGCGATAGCGCACCAGCCGCCGCGAGGTTTGCAGGCCCGCGGGCAGGACGGCCGTGTAGATGCTGTCGCCGGCAACGGCATCGCCGGCCAGCCCATCATCGTGCATGGGCACGGTGGTCCAGTTTGTGACGTACGCGGCGTCGGAGAGGTTGATGTAGTTGCCGGGATCGACAAGCTGGTACTGGAGATTGACCGATGCCACGCCCTGCGGGTCGGTAACCTTGGCGGTGACGGTGACGGCGACGTTGGTCCCCGGTTGCATGGGCGAGTTGTCGACCTGCCGGATCTGCGGCGGTGCGTTGGCCGCAAACACGGAGTTCTGTGCTCCCGCCGCCGGCCCCACGGGCGTGGCGATCAGGTCGCAATCGAAGAACCCGTCAGAACTGCCGCTGAGCAGGACGTTGTGGAAGTGAACGGCGATCACGTTGGTGCCGGCCACCAGGTAGCTGCGCGGGTCTCCCAGTTGGAACGTGATGTAGTTGTTGTTCTCGCGAGCGGCCGACCCGGTGACGGCGTCGTAGGGTGGGTCGTCCACGGACATCTCGGGAGAACGCAGCACGTGGACGCCGTTGATCCAGATGTTGAATCCGTCGTCATAGAGGGCGTTCATGCGCAGCGATGAGAACTGCGACGGGTCCGTCACCGTAAACGTCTTGCGCATGTAGACGGACGCGTAGCCGTTGTTCATGTCGCTCAGCGTCGTGCCCATGGAAACGGTGGGGTCGTAGCCGATCGGAGCAGGCTTGTTCGCAAACCAGGTGGCGTCCTCGATGTAGCCGTTCTGCTTCCAGTTGCGGGCCGAGGCATCCGTCGCCGGTTCCGACGTGCCCTTGCGATAGTCCCAGTTCTGGCGCGGGCCGGGGAGGCTCCGGTTGATGAGCGTGACGTCCGCCCCGGTTGCACGTTGTACGCTCGGGGCCGCGGAGCGCCAGTTGCCGCCGAGGTTGTTGTCGAAGTCCGGGTTGATGAGTTGGATGGAATAGCCGGGCGAATCGCCGACGGTCGGCCAGGGGAAACCGGCGCCATAACTGACATCATCGAGAATTCCGCCGGATTTGTTGAGCAGGCGGATATCGTCGCCGCCGTTGGCCAGGTCGTTGCCGGGCGGGCTGTCCGGCGTCCACTGGGCATAAGGGGTGACATTGAACTTGGCTGTGAAGGCGGCCGTGTTCTCGGTGATGACCAGATAGGCACCCGGACCAAGCGACGCCCCGGCCGGGAAGGTGTAGGTCACACCCTTGCTGAATGTCGCGCCGGACAGATCGACCGCGGCCGAACCGGGATTGAAGAGCTCGATGTATTCCACGAGCTGGTTCTTGATGTCGGGCTGATAGTGGATCTCGTTGATGACCACCTCGGCCCGCTGGTTGGCCGCGCCGGGCGTGGGTGTGGCGAAGTAGCGCAGGGCGCTGCCATCCAGGCCGTACGAGATGTCTGCTTCCTGGGATGGATAGTGGGGAGAGAACTGGTACGCGGATGAAAGATCGTTGCGAAACAGCCCGAGGTACTCACCGGCGGAGTTCAGGGCGAAATTGGTGTGCAGATTGGGTCCGCTGGTGCGGTTCTTGCCCGAGGCGAACACCACGAGATAACCCCCGCCCGGAACGTTCACCGCGGGAAACACCCACTTGGCCGGGTTCGCCGCATTATCGCTAAGCGACCAGCCCTGGAGGTTGACCGCCGTGCTGTCGAGATTGCGCAGTTCGATCCAGTCCGAGTGCGCGCCGTCTTCGTCAACTATGCCGGACACGTTGTTGGCCAGGATCTCACTGATGACGACGTTCGCCGCCAGCAGCAGGCGCGGCTCCAGCGCATCAATCACCTGGCCGCGCTCAGGCACCCTGGCGCCGCGCCAACGCATGATCCGACGATGCAGCATCCATCCTCCGCAGACAACACCGGCATGGCCCGGTAATCACGCCAACACCAATGGGAGGCACCGCACATTACAGCAATATCATCATGCCATGCCCAGTCCGATTTGCAAGTGGAATCTCCCCGTAATCATTTCGTAGCACAGGCGTCTCGCCTGTGTCGTGCCGGTACTCCATCGCGGCGGAAATTGTGGTGGAGGGGGG
>JBIOJL010000327.1:0-6923 GCA_044450885.1 Tepidisphaerales bacterium | reverse complement strand
TCTTCGCCCCGGCGGGGCGAAGGAAGTTTCGGACTTATCGGTCGCACGCTTCGACATTTCCTCCGCCCCTGCGGGGCGGATCTTTCACATCAAAACGCTTCCCACGGGTTCCGCTGCGCCCGCCTTGCGGCGGGCTGCGCTGCACCCGTGGCTACAGGCCTCGGCCCCGGCGGGGCCGAAACGCGATCAGCGATCGCGGCTACAGCGCACACACCTGCTTCAGATACCGCACGCTCTCCTCGGCCGTTTTCTCCGGCGGGACGGATGTGTCGAATGTCTCGACGCTCAGCCAGCCGGCGTAGCCCGCTTGCCGCAGGGCCGCGATGATCGGCCGGTGGTCAACATCGCCCATGCCCGGTCCGCGGAGGTTGGGGTCGTTGGCGTGGAAATGGGCGATGTGTCTCGCCGAGTCGCGGATGATTTGCGGGATGGGCGTGGGTTCGCTGGACATGGCCTTGACGTCCAGGTGCAGCCTGAACGCCGGGTGGTTCAGTCGGTCGATCAGTTCGATGCCCTGGGCGGCGGTGTTGAGGAAATCAGTCTCGGCCGGGCCGAGCGGTTCGATGGCCAGCGTGATCCCGCGCGACAGGGCCGGGTCGAGGCTGGGGCGGAAGACTTCGGCCGCGTATTCCATAGCCTGTGCGGTGCCGACGCCGGGCAGGAGCGACCGCTGTTTGGGTGAGCCGATGACCATGACCCTGCCGCCGAGGTCCGCACAGAGGTGGACCAGGCCCAGAATGTACTCGGCCGTCGCCCGGCGGATGGCGGCGTCGGGATGGGTGACGTAGAAGCCGGTCGTCTTTGCCAGCAGCCAGTGCAGGCCGACGATTTCCATGCCGCGGTCTTCGACGGCACGGCGGAGATGCGCCCGCTCGGAGGCGGTCAGCTTCGCCGGCTTCTCGCCCAGTGTGAACGGGGAAATCTCCAGCCCCTCATAGCCCAGCGGCCGGCAGAAGTCGCAGATGCGCTCGAGCGTCCAGCCGTCGAAGATCTCGTTGCAGATGGCGAATCTCATGCCTTCACCGTGGCTGCGGGGGTTTCAAATACGCTGTCTTCGGGCAGCCCCTTGCCCTTGGTTTCCGGGGCGAAAAGCAGAGCCACGAATCCGATGACGTAGATGACCGAGACGCTGGTGGCGGCCATGGCGAATTCGCGGCCGCCGGTGAAGCCCTTGCCCATGTACCACTTGGAGAGATTGCCAATCATCAGGGCCACGGGTGCGGCTACGATGCGCGCTGCGTTGTAGCCGAGGCCACAACCGGTGGTGCGGCAGCGCGTGGGGAACAGTTCAGGGAAATAGATGCTGTAGCCGGAGAACGGGCCGAGTGTCCCGAAGCCCATGAGGAACGCGAGGGGAAGGCTGTAGAGAAACGCCTTGGCGCCTGTGCCCGCCAGGCACCAGAAAAAGAGCAGAATCGTCCCCCATGCGAGAACGAACCACACGCAGAATGCCCGTCGCCGCGCGACGCGCTCGGCGACGATGGCGAACAGATAGATGCCGGCGAGGGCGCCAATCTGTTGAATCAGGAACATGACGCTGAGTTTCTGGCCGATCGACGTCTTGGCGACGTCCGCCTGTTCCACCGACATGGTGGCCCAGTTGTACATGGTGCGAAGTTCGGCGTCGATCATGCTCGTAGAGAAGAAGCCGATGCCCCAGAGTCCACCGACTCCGGCCGTTGCCAGGAGGATGGCAATGACGGCGTTCTTGCGGAGCGTGCGATTGGTGAACATTTCAGAGATCTGGCCCAGTTCCTTGCCGACGGATGCGTTGGCTTTGGCCTGTTGCCAGGCGTCGGGTTCCTTGATGCTTCTGAGGATCCAGAAGACCAGCAGGCCGGGGACAAAGCCGATGAAGTAGGCTACGGGCCAGTATTTGTCGAGGTTGCCGAGGATGAGGGTGATGACGGCGGCCATCATGTTGCCAACGGCGGAGAGGGCTTGGAGCATGCCCAGGGCCATGCCGCGGGAGCGTTGGGGGAAGACCTCGGCGACGAGCGAAGCGCCGGCGGCCCACTCGCCGCCGACGCCAACGGCAGTGATGAACCGGGCTATGGCATACACCTGCCAGTTCCGCGCCAGGCCGCTGAGGCCGGTAAACAGGGCGTAAATCAGGATGGTCGTCACCATGGTCTTGACGCGGCCCAGGCGATCGCCGACAACGCCGAATATCAGGCCGCCGATTCCCCAGCCGAGGAGGAAGATGGCATTGATCCAGCCACCTTTCTGGTCGATGGCGGTCTTCAGGGCGGCCTGATCGACGGCGCTCTTGCCGTCAACAACATGCGTGAACTCATGGGCCAGCAGCGTCCGTAGCGACGCCGGACGGACCAGGTTGTAGAGGTTCTGGTCCATGGTGTCGAAGAGCCAAGCGAGGCAGGCCACGGTGAGTACAATCCAGCAATAGCGGTCGAGGCCCCGATACCACTTGAGATTCGCCTGGGCGGATATGTCGGCCATGTTACGGAGTTTAGGCCCCGGCCGCGTATTTGCAATTGCGATCCGACGTGACTGCAAGGCGTTGGGTCCACGACTGTTGTTGCCAGGGGCTGACGCGGCTCCAGCCCCGTTGGGGCGATAGATATTGGCCCACGACGTAAGTCGTGGGTGAAAAAGAGCAAGACACAAACTCAGCCCCGTAGGGGCGACACAAGTGTTCTTTCGCCCCTGATACGGGGCCGGCATCAACTGAGGGCCCTTACCCCCATGGCTTGCGCCATGGGCTAACATGTTTCGCCCCTGATACGGGGCTGATGCAGCGCGTCCAGGCCGCCTCAACGACGGTCGTGGACCCCAAGTCGTGGACCCCAAGGCGTTTCACCAATCGCCCCGGCGCGATATGCTGTGTCCAATGCCCAAGCGTTACCTCATCACCGGCGGCGCGGGATTCATCGGGTCGCACCTGGCGGAGCGGCTGCTGGCCGATGGCCACCAGGTGACCCTGCTCGATGATCTCTCCACCGGCCGGCTCGACAACATCGCCGGCCTGCGCGCCAATCCGCGCCTGCAGTTCGTCCGCGACTCCGTCGAGAACGAGCCCACGGTCAATCTTCTCAGCAGTTCGGCTGATGCGGTGTTCCACCTGGCGGCCGCCGTCGGCGTGAAACTCGTGGCCGAGGAACCCGTTCGCACCATCCGCACCACCATCCACGGCACCGAGGTGGTGCTGGAAGCGGCGCATCGCTTTGGGCGGCCGGTGCTGGTGACTTCCAGCTCCGAGGTCTACGGCAAGGGCATGCGCGTGCCGTTCAAGGAAGAAGACGATGTGATCATGGGCGCCACCCAGTTCTCGCGCTGGTGCTACGCCTACAGCAAAGGAATCGACGAATTCCTCGGCCTGGCCTATCACAAGCAGTTCGGCCTGCCGGTGGTGCTGGTGCGTCTGTTCAACACGGTCGGGCCGCGGCAGGTGGGCATGTACGGCATGGTTCTGCCGCGGTTCGTGGAGGCGGCGCTGGCGGGCCGGCCGCTGGAGGTCTACGGCGACGGCAACCAGACGCGCTGTTTCTCGCACGTCAGCGACGTCGTGGACGTGCTGGTCAGGCTGATGGAGACGCCGGCCGCCATCGGCACGGTGTTCAATGTCGGCGGCGACGAGGAGGTGTCGATCAACGAGCTGGCCGGCCGGGTTATCGGACTGACCGGCTCCCGGAGCGAGATCAGGCACATCCCGTACGAGCAGGCGTATGGCGTGGCGTTCGACGACCTGCCGCGGCGGGTGCCGGATCTGTCGCGCATCCGCCGGCAGATCGGGTTCGAGGCAAAATACAACCTCGACCAGATTATCCGCAGCGTGGTGGACGAGCATCGGCGGCGCACCTAGCGTTATCAGACGCCGGGAGTCCCGCATGGCGTGCAGCATCGACAGACAAGCGCGCCGGTGTAAACTGGAGAGGGTCGGTCAGTGGGTCGAAAGTAGTGTTGCAGCACGGGTTTGCAGGATCGGCGCTGTGCGGTCCGGTCGATTGACATGATGAGGGTTTATGTGGTTGCTCGGCGCGAGTGAACTCGAACCAGTACAGAAGATGTCCGTGGACAACGTGCTTGCGCCCTACATCTACGTCTTCTACGCCGCTTACATCGTTTCTTTCATCTTCACTCCCATCATGCGCCGCATCGCCGTTTATTATTGGGTCGTCGACGAGCCGGACGGCGCGCGGAAGATGCACTCGAATCCCGTGGCCTATCTCGGGGGGGTGGCGGTGTTCCTCGGCTGGCTGGCCGGGCTGGCCATCAGCCAGTTCCTGCAGATGCACCGGCCGGAACCGGGATTGCCCAGGAATCTCGTGGTGAATTTCGCGATCGTGGTGGCCGCCTGTGCGATCGTGCTCCTGGGGCTCTGGGATGACGTGCTGCACATGTCGCCGTGGAAGAAGATACTCGGCCAGGTCTTCGCGGCGTCGTGCCTGCTGGTAAACCAGATCGGATCGAATTCGGCCTGGCTCTTCGTGGAGCCGGTGCTGATGCGGACGCAACACGTTTTCGGCTGGCCGCACACGATGGACCTGGCCGTCTTCCAGACGCACCCGGTGGTGCAGATATGCAGCACCATCTTCGTGGTCGTGGTGGTCGTCGGGTGCTGCAACGCCACGAATCTCATGGACGGGCTGGATGGGCTGTGTGGCGGAGTGACGGCGGTCACCGCCGGCGGCTTCCTGTTCCTGGCCGTACACATGGCGACCGAGTCGAAATTCCTCAACGCCAACATGGACGCGTTACGGGTCGTGCTGGGGTTGGCACTGCTGGGAGGAGTGCTGGGCTTCGTGCCCTACAACTTCAATCCGGCGTCCATCTTCATGGGCGACACGGGATCGATGTTCCTTGGCTTCTGCTGCGCCACGTTGATGGTGCTTTTCGCGTCGGAAGGACAGGCCAAGTGGCTGCTCGCGGCCCTGGTGATGTTCTCGCTGCCGATCCTGGACACGGCGCTGGCTTTCGTGCGGCGCTGGGTGAACGGCCGGCCGCTGTTCTCGCCCGACAAGTTCCATATCCACCATCAACTGGTGGCCCGCGGTTTCACGGTGAAACAGACGGTGGTCATTTCCTACGGTCTGGCGGTGTTCTTCGTGCTGCTCGGGGCGGCCATCGTCTACGTTCGCCCCCGCTATGCCGCGGCGGTTTACCTGGTCGTGTTCGGGTCGATCATCGTGGCGGCCTACAAGATGGGCATGGTCCACGAGAAGGTGGAAGCGGTGCTGCGCAGGCCCCTGGACATGGAAGATGCCGGCGCCATGTCGGGCCCGGTCGAGCCGGGCGCGGTCATCGACATCAAACCCGACCCGGCGCCCGGCAACGGCGGCGCCACGGTTTGACACGAGGCGCCAATCTGCCGATGACAGAAATGCTCGCGCAGTTTTCGACCGGAAGGTGAGCCTATGGACGTTGCCGTTATCGGATGTGGCTATGTTGGCCTTGTGACCGCAACCTGCCTGGCGTCCATCGGGCACACGGTTCGCGGCGTCGAGAAAGACCAGAAGAAACTCCGCGCTCTCAAAGACGGGCATCCTCCGTTTTTTGAACCCGGCCTGCAGGACCTCATGCGCGAACACTTCGCCTCGGGGTCGCTTCAGTTCACCGACAACATCAAACTGGCCGTCAAGGATGCCGAAGTCGTCTATCTCGCCGTCGGCACGCCCCCGAAGGACGACGGCACCGTCGACATGTCCTACCTCGAAGGCGCCGGCAAGGAACTGTGCGACGCCCTGGCCGATGCGACCGGCGACTACATGATCACCGTCGTCGTCAAGTCCACCGTCCCGGCCGGCACCAACCGCCGTTTCTACAACTTCCTCCGCGAGCAGACACGCGCCTACGTGCAGGTCGTTTCCAACCCCGAGTTTCTGCGTGAAGGATCGGCCGTCAAGGATTTCCTTGAGCCCGATCGCATCGTCATCGGCGGCGAATCGCCCGAGGCGTTCCGCATCATGCGCCGCCTCTACGACCCGATCATCCGCCGCGAGGAGAACTTCCTGACCATGAACTGGGAGTCGGCCGAGCTGACCAAGTACGCCGCCAACTCGATGCTGGCCGCCCGCATTTCGTTCATGAACGAGATGACGATCCTCTGCGAGCACTACGGCGCCGACATCGAGGACATCCGCAAGGGGATCGGCACCGACGTCCGCATCGGCCCGCACTTCCTCCGCGCCGGCTGCGGCTACGGCGGTTCGTGCTTCCCCAAGGATGTCGCGGCCATGGAGCACATCTCCCGCACGGCCGGGCACGAGAGCCTTTTCGTTCACGCCATCCAGACGACCAACAAGAACCAGAAGAGACGCTTTGCCGAGAAGATCGTCGCCAAACTCGGCCGGCCGATCGAAGGCGCCACGATCGCCGTCTGGGGTCTGGCGTTCAAGGCCGACACCGACGACATCCGCGAATCCGCGGCGCTGGACGTGATCCAGTATTTGCTCGACAAGGGCGCCCGCGTGCGCGCCACCGACCCCAAGGCCATGGAGAACATGAAGCAGGTCTTCAAGGACCAGGTCGAGTGGATGCCCGACCCCGTTTCCGCGGCGGCCGGGGCTGACGCGGTGGCGCTGCTCACCGACTGGCCGCAGTACAGCACGCTGCCCTTCCGCAAGATCGCGGCCACCATGAACCAGCCGCTGATCTTCGACGGCCGCAATTGCCTGCACCGCGACGTGATGCGCGAGAACGGCTTCCAGTACTACCCCATCGGCCGCCCGGCGGTCGAGGCGAAGTTGAGGCTGAAGAGCCGGGCCTGATGCATGTGCGGGAGGGCCGCAGTCTCTGCGGCCGTCTGTAGCCGCGATCGCTGATCGCGGCCTTGGCCCGCATGTTAGGATCGGTGCATCAACAACTGTCGAGGTTTTCGCTCCGGGTGCCGCGGCTTGTCTACTGCGAGCCGTGTCTGCGTGACCACGAAGCACGGCTTGCAGTAGACAAGCCGTGGCACCCAC
>JBIOJL010000326.1:0-6930 GCA_044450885.1 Tepidisphaerales bacterium | reverse complement strand
TGCTGGGGATGGGGGCATGATACCATGGAAATACATATTGTCAATAGTATAAATACATAAATACTCTATTTGTCAATCCAGCGAGGCCGGGGGGGTTGTTCAGCGGAATCAAGAATGTCTGTCCTACTGCCATCCAATGACAGGCAAGAATGCCTGTCCTACCGAATTGCGGCTACTCGCGATTGCCCTGTAATGCGGACGCCTCTTGACACCGCCGCGCTGTCCGCGTCGAAGAAGCGGAGCATCGCATCCTTCCACTCTTTCGCGTAATCCACCCCCACCCGCCGGCTCACCTCGATTTTCGGCCGGCGCCCGGGGCCGGCCAGCAGAAACAGCTTCTCCCCGGTCAGGTCGATCCCGTTGTCGGCCCGCGTGATCCGCATCGCCCGCGTCAGCTTTCCCGGCCCGGACAAATCCGCCTCCCATCCATCCAGCGGCTCGGCCGCCCGGATCAGCACCGCCTGCGCATCGCCCTCCACGCTGGTTACGACATTCAGCATTTGGTACATCCCGTAGATGAAGTACACATATGCGCACCCGCCCGGCCGGAACATGACCTCCGTCCGCGGCGTCTTCCCGCGCGAGGCATGACACGCCAGATCGTGCGTTCCCACGTATGCCTCCGTCTCGACGATCCGCGCCCGGTAGTCCCGTCCATCCGTGCGATGGACGAGGATTGCCCCCACCAGTTCCCTGGCCACTGCCTCCGCCCCGCGCTGGTAGAACGTCCGCTCCAGTTTCCGTTCCGGCATCGCTGGTTCCGTTGTCCGGGTCTTGCGTGTTGCCCTTGGCCGATCCATAGGCAGATGATGATCCCATCGCGAATCCGCCAATGCAAACCGGGCGGCTCAGTCGAGCCGCCCGGTGTTATCAGACTGGAATGAGCAGGGGGATCAGTCGCGGCGATGCTCGCCGCCGCGGCCATGTCCGCCGCGCCCGCCGCCACCACCACCGCGTCCGCCGCGATCGCCGCCGCGTCCGCCGCGATCACCGCCGCGTCCGCCACGATCGCCGCCGCCGTGGCCGCGATCACCGCCGTGTCCGCCACCGCCGCCGCGATGTTCGCCGTGCGGGCGTTCGCCGCCGCCTTCCGGGCGGGGCGCATCTTCGGGAATCGGCTGGCCCGAGGCCTCGGCCTCTTCGCGAAGCACGGCCTTGCGCGAGAGCTTGATGCGGCCGGTATCGTCGATGAGAATGACCTTCACCTTGACCTCGTCGCCAAGTTTGATGACGTCTTCCGGACGTTCGACGTAGCCCATGGCGAGTTCGGAAACGTGGCACAGCCCGTCCGTCTCCGGCGCGATCTCGATGAACGCGCCGAACTCGCGGATGCTGACCACCTTGCCGGTGTAGATGCGCCCGAGCTTTACCTCAGCGGTCATGGCCTCGACGATGTTCCGGGCCTTCTCGGCCGCGCCGCCGTCGACGCTGGAGATGTACACGGTGCCGTCGTCCTCGATGTCGATCTGGGCGCCGGTCTCCTCCTGGATCCGCTTGATGTTCTTGCCGCCCGGGCCAATGATCTTGCCGATTTTCTCGGGGTCGATCTTGATCGTCAGCAGGCGCGGGGCCCACTGGGAAATCTCCGGCCGCGGGGCCGCCAGCGTCTGCTTCATGGTGTCGAGAATCTTCATGCGGGCTTCCCTGGCCCGCTTGAGGGTTTCGCGGATGATCTCGTGGCTGATGCCTTCGGTCTTGATGTCAAGCTGGATCGCGGTCACTCCCTCGGTTGTACCGCAAACCTTGAAGTCCATGTCGCCGAAGTGGTCTTCCTCGCCGATGATGTCGGTCAGCAGCACGTACTTCTGGCCTTCCTGCACCAGGCCCACGGAAATGCCCGCGACCATCCGGCTGATCGGCACGCCCGCGTCCATCAAAGCCAGGCAACCGCCGCAGCAACTGGCCATCGACGACGAGCCGTTGGACTCGAGGATGTCGGAGATGACGCGAACGGTGTAGGGGAACTTTTCGATGTCGGGCAGCACGGCCAGCAGCGAACGTTCGGCCAGCGCGCCGTGTCCGATCTCGCGGCGGCCAGGTCCGCGGATCGGCCGCACTTCGCCCACGCTGTAGCTGGGAAAGTTGTAGTGGAGCATGAACTTCTGGCTGTATTCCTCGGTCAGCCCATCGACGAGTTGTTCGTCGGAACTGGTGCCGAGCGTCACCGTACACATCGACTGCGTTTCGCCGCGGGTGAACACGGCCGAGCCGTGGACGCGGGGCAGCACACTGACTTCACAGGTGATCGGGCGGACGTCCGTGTAGCTGCGGCCATCGGGCCGCACGCCGGCGAGAATCGCCTCGCGGGTTACCTGTTCCTCAACGTCGACGAAGATCTTGCGGACCTGGCCGGCCAGTTGTTTCTGGGCGACGATGCTCATGTAGGGGGCGTTCGGGTCGGCGACCGGAGGAGCGATGGCGGCCACGACCTCTTCCATCACCTGCTCGACGGCCTCGGAGCGATTGTGCTTGCCGGGCTGGCCCTTGACCTCGCGGATGCGGGCCTGCGACAGGTCGCGGACCTTCTGCACCAGCGCCGGATCGGGCTGGGTGATGTCGCCGACCTTGGGCTTGCCGACCTTGGCGACGAGTTCCTCGATGGCGCCGACGATCTCGACGATCGCCTTGTGGCCCAGCTCGATGGCCTCGTACACCACGTCCTCGGGCACCTCGCGGGAACCGACTTCGATCATGTTGACGAAGTGCTTGGTGCCGGCGATGACCAGATCGAGGTCGGAGACTTCCAGATCCTTGATGGTCGGATTGATGATCAGCTTGCCATCCACCCGGCCGACGCGGATGTGGGCTGTCGGGGTGATGAACGGAATGTCGGAGATGGCGATGCAGCAGGAAGCCGCGATGCCGGCCAGCACATCGGGGTCGTTGTCGCCGTCGAAGGCGAGGGTGTTGAGGTGAATCTGCACCTCGTCGATGAAGCCCTTGGGGAACAGCGGGCGGAGCGGGCGGTCGACCAGCCGGGCGATGAGCACCTCGCGGGTGGTCGGGCGGCCTTCGCGCTTCATGAACCCGCCGGGGAACTTGCCCGCGGCGGCGCGGCGTTCGCGGTAGTCGACCTGGAGGGGGAAGAAGTCGATGCCTTCGCGGGGCTTGGCCCGCACGACGGCGCCAAAACAGACCGTGTCGCCGTACTGGATTGTGACCGCTCCGTCGGCGAGCTTGGCGTAAGACCCGGTGCCGATGACGAGCTTTCGCCCGCCGATCTCCCGTTCAACCTGGATTTTCTGCATGGACGATGTCCTTTGCGGCCCCCGAGGAGGAGAGGGTTCCCCTCCGGAAATTATTTATGCCACAGATGGACAGATTCGGACACGGTGGAGTTCGTCGTCAGTAGTCCGTGGTCAGTAGCAACTACGGACCACTGACTACAGACTACTGACTGCCATGCGCGAATTTGTGCATCTGTGGCGCCCTGATTCGCCGGTTGCCAGAGCCGCCGGAGGCCTGTGGGCGGAACTGGTGTACGGCCAGGGGATACGTCAATGGGCGCCTTGGCTCCAGGCGGCCCGAGCCAACATAAAAGAAACGGGCTCCGTTACTTACGGAGTCCGAGCCGGGTGATAACCTGCTGATAGCGATTGCGGTCCTGCCGGGTCAGATACTTCAGGAGCTGGTTGCGGCGGCTGACCAGCTTGAGCAGCCCACGTCGCGACGAGTGGTCCTTCTTATGGGCTTCAAAATGGGAGCGAAGCTCGTTGATCCGCTCCGTCAGAATAGCGATCTGCACTTCGGGCGAACCCGTGTCTTTTTCGTGAATCTGAAAATCTTTGACAATCTTGTTCTTGCTTTCAGCCGCAATCATGTTTGTGTCTCCTGGACACCTGGCGGCCAGCTCTTCCGCCGGCCGGCCGGTCATAACAGGTCCCGTGCCGCGCGCGCGACGATCCCGGGAAAACGGCAAAGATTAACCGTAGCGACGTGGGAATGCAAGGACCGCTACGAACCGCCAATCCTTGCAAACGCACCCCGCCCGGATTACCTTCCCAATCGTCCGATCCTCGCATGACACTTCCACAAACAAGGAGAACCAGCCATGATCCAGATCGCAGACCGCATGTCCCTGGTGTCCGAGTCCATCACCCTGGCCGTGGGCGCCAAGGCCAAAGCCATGCAGCGCCAGGGCATCGACGTCGTCCTTTTCGGGGCCGGCGAGCCCGACTTCGACACTCCCCAGTTCATCAAGGATGCCTGCAAGGCGTCCCTGGACAAGGGTGCCACCAAGTACACCCCCACGCCCTGCATCCCCGACCTCAAGGTCGCCATCGCCGATAAGTTCCAGAAGGAAAACGGCCTGCCGTACAAAGCCGAGAACATCACCACGGGCGCCGGCGGCAAGCACTGCCTCTACATGGCGTTCATGGCCGTCCTCAATCCCGGCGATGAAGTGCTCATCCCCTCACCCTACTGGGTCAGCTATCCCGAGCAGGTCAAGCTCGCCGGCGGCGTCAACAAGATCATCCCCGGTGAGGAGAAGAACGGATTCAAGATCACCCCGGCCCAGCTCGAGGCCGCCATCGGGCCCAAGTCCAGGGTGCTGATCCTCAATTCTCCGTCAAATCCGGCCGGCCACGGCTACACGCCGGAGGAACTCAAGGCCCTGGCCGACGTGGTCGTCAAGCACCCGAAGCTGGTGGTCTTCTCCGACGAGATCTACGAGAAACTCGTCTACGACGGCCTGAAGTTCGTCGCCTTCGCCTCGCTGGACCCGCGGCTGGTCGACCAGACCCTGACGTTCAACTGTCACAGCAAGACCTTCGCCATGACCGGCTGGCGCATCGGCTACATCGGCGCGCCCAAGCCTGTCATCGACAACATCAACAAGCTGCAAAGCCAGATGACCAGCCACATCACCAGCTTCACCCAGCAGGCGGCCATCGCCGCCCTCACCGACCCGCGCGGCGCCGAGTCCGTCAAGGCCATGCGCGATGAGTTCGAGAAGCGCATGCACCACATGCACGCCCGGCTCAATGCACTGCCCAAGGTGACCTGCGTCAAGCCGCAGGGCGCCTTCTACTGTTTCCCCAACATCGGCGCTTACCTCGGTAAACAGGCCGGCAGCACCAAGATCACCGACGCAGTCACCTTCGCCAGCGCCCTGCTGGAACAGGCCCATGTGGCCGTCGTTCCCGGCAACGACAGCGGCTTCGACACCCACGTCCGCCTCAGTTTCGCCACCAGCATGAAGGAGATCGACCGCGGCATCGACCGGATTGGCGAGTTCCTCAAGAAGCTCGCGTGAGAGCGACAATGACGAATTCCGAAGCCCGAATGACGAGAGAATGCCCAAGCACGAATGACGAACGGACGTGTCTTTTCGTCATTCGTCATTCGGGTTTCTCTCGTCATTCGTCATTCGTCATTCGGTATTCACCATGAGAATCGGCCACGGCTACGACATCCACCGCCTGCAACCGACCGGCCGGCTCATCCTGGCCGGTGTCGAGGTGGCCAGCGGCCTGTCGCCCATCGCCCACTCCGACGGCGACGTCGTCATCCACGCCCTGGTCGATGCCCTTCTCGGCGCCATCGGCCAGGGCGACATCGGCGAGTTGTTTCCGCCTTCCGACCCCCAGTGGAAGAACGCCGACTCGGCCGTGTTTCTCAACCACGCCCTGCAACTCGTCCGCGCGGCCGGCTATCGCGTCGGCAACGCCGACATCACCATCCTGGCCGAGCGCCCTAGGCTCAAGCCTTTCAAGCCGGCCATGAAACAGCGTTTGGAATCGCTCCTCGGCGTCCCGGTGAACATCAAAGCCGGCACCAACGAGGGTTGCGATTCCATCGGCCGCGGCGAAGCCATCGCGGCGCATGCGGTGGTGCTGCTGTTGCCGGTGTGAGGCGGAGCGAGGTGGAGATCATGGCAATTTCCCCTTTTGAGCTTGACACCCATTACACGGCCGACGCAACCGGGGCAGCCACGAAGCGAGTCCGATGCGAGAAGTGTCAGACCGAGTATTTCTATGTCATGGCACGATACGCCAGCGGACGAAGCAAGAGCCCCTATTCTCTGTGCAACGACATGGCCCAGGCCAGCGCGAAGGCATTGGCCGAGGGAGCACTGCGTGAACGCTTGTACCAGGAGACTGAGCCTGTCCCGTGCCCGAAATGCGGCTGGATACAGGCCGACATGGTCGCCGACCTACGGCGCAAGCGGCACCGCTGGGTACTCTGGCTCGGCGTCGGTGTGCCCGCTCTTGTGGTGTTCATCGTTCTGATCATGATCATGAGGATCGCGCTTGTACGAGAAGCCGACCGATCGGATCTCCACCCATGCATCAACGTCGGCATTGTGGCCATCGGCTTCGCCGTTGTGTCATCCCTATACCGGCTGATCCTTGTACGCCGATTCGATCCGGACGAGGCGTATCCGAAATGGCCCAGGACCGAGCCGGGGAGACCACCGGCGCTGGTCGCCGGTCCGGCCGGCGCCGATGGCCGGATACCGCTGGTCGTGGCGAAGACGAATCTGCCGGAACAGGATGACGGCTGGCTCGACTGGAATCTCGTGGAGGATCGATTTGTTCCCGTCTGCTGTTGCTGTCTCGCCCCCGGCAGTTGCGAATTCCACCTCTTGCTCTCGATAAGCCAGGAACTGCCGGTGCCGCTTTGTTCCAGATGTGCCGCCCGCATCAATTTGCGGTGGTGGGAATGGGCAGTCGGCTGCGTCGCCGTGGTGTGCATGGCCATGTTGCTGGTGTGTTGGGTGCTTGCAGATCTTGGCGACATGGCCGGCTTCATGGCGGTTGCGGGCAGTGCATTGTTCTCGTGGGTCGCGTTGATGATCATTCCGCGGGCGATGGTCAGGCCATATGACGCGCGGGTGGTCGATGCCGACCGAGCGATCGTGCGACTGTATTTCGTGAATCACCAGTACACCCAATTGCTCCACGAGGCTGCGCGACAGCGGCGCGC
>JBIOJL010000325.1:0-6950 GCA_044450885.1 Tepidisphaerales bacterium | reverse complement strand
GGGCCGGAGGAATCCAGCCCAGGGTTGAGCGAAGCTCTACCCTGGGTAGGCTCGAGAAGATATCTCTTTCCGCCCTGAAAGGGCGGAGGAAATCCGGGGCGTGTTGATCCTTGGCGATTCCTCCGCCCTTTCAGGGCGGGGCCTTACGGGTCGTCCAACACCCAGGGTATGCGAGTACGCAAACCCTGGGCTGGACTATCCGGCCCCTTTGGGGCCGAATCCGCACCCGCCGAAACTGTCATGGACCCGCGGTGAAGGGTGATCGGTTATCGGTGATCGGTCATCGGTGAGCGGTGGGCGGTCACCGGCTACCGATCACCGATCACCCGATCACCCGATTACTCATTCCCGACCGGCCGACTCGCCGAAGTAGAGGATGAATGTGGCGATCCAGGCGACAACACCGGGCGATGCGGCGCCGACTGCTGTGGACGCTCGCCGGAGCTGTCGCCGGCGCCGTGCTGGCCATTCCCGCCTCCTATGTGATCCAGCCGGGGATCGTCCGGGGCCTCTACAATCTGGGCGAATACTGCGGCAAGGTCGTCGAGGAACTGCCCCACGCCTTGGACGGCGGAACCGACCTGCTCGGCTGCGGCCGTCGCGTCGCGGTAACGGCGGCGATCATGGGCGCATTGGGCGCGTACGCGGGATTCTGCCTGGCGGTACGTCGCAGACGTCGGGGTTACTAACATGTTTGGCGTGGGCAAGTACTCCTGCCCACGCCAGACATCGCCCCTCAATGCATCGGCACCGCGTTCATCATCCCGATGGCGCCTTCGTAGACCTGCTGGCACTCCTTGGCGGCGTCCACCCAGGTCCTGCGGCGGACCTCGAACGCCCCGTGCTCGCGCAGCGTGCTCGCCAGCGGCGGATGCCGCAACACCGCGACGATCTTGTTGGCCATCTCGTCGATGTCCCAGAAGTCGACCTTCAAGGCATGCTTGACCACTTCCGACACGCCCGACTGCTTGGAGATCAGCACCGGCACGTCGTGGCTCATGGCTTCGAGCGGGGCGATGCCGAATGGCTCGGACACCGAGGGCATGACGTAGAGGTCGGCCAGTTTGAAAACCTTCTCGACATCCGCGCCACGGAGGAAACCCGTGAACAGAACCTTGTGGCCGATGCCCATGGCGACGGCCATCTCCACCACGCGGCGGATCATGTCGCCGGAGCCGGCCATGACGAACTTGACGTTGTCCATGACCTCCAGGACCTTCTTGGCGGCGCTCAGGAAATATTCCGGGCCCTTCTGCTGGGTGATCCGGCCGAGGAAGAGCACGATCTTCTCATCCTTGTGGATGCTGTACTGGTCGGGATCGAAATGATTGCCGTTGAGGTCGATGGCGTTGTAGACGACCTCGACCTTGTCGGGGGCCAGGCCGTAGCGGTGGACGCAGATGTTCTTGGTCAGGTGCGACACGGCGACGACTTTCATGGCGACGTGCATGCCGCGGCGCTCGATGTCGTAGATCCGCTGGTCGATGTTGTCGCCGGAGCGGTCGAACTCGGTGGAGTGGACGTGTACCACCAGCGGCTTGCCCTTGAGACCGGCCACCGCCAACCCGGCCGGGAAGGTCATCCAGTCGTGGGCGTGGACGACGTCGAAGTCTTCGTGGCGGGCGATTTCCGCCGCCAGGGTCGCGTAGCGATGGATCTCGGAAAACAAATCGCCGCCATAGGAGGAGGACGCACCGGGCGGCTGAGTGTCGGCAGCCGGCTGCGGCTGCGGCGGGGCAGGGACGGGAGCGGGCGGCTGCGCTGCCGGCTTCTCGACCGAGGCGGCTTTCACCACCTTGGTCCGTTCTTCGACGACCTCCGTCTTATACTGATCGGAGGTCTGATACGGACTGCCGAGGCGCGCATTCACGGTACGAAAAGTCACGTGTTCGAACTCGTCCAGCCGAAGTTCCGTGCTCGGGCCGGCCAGCGGAGAGTCGGCCCGCGGGCTGACGAGCTTGACGTGTGTGGAAAACGGCGTGCTGACCGGCCGGGGCAGGACGAACATCACGTCCAGACCAATGCTGCTCATGGCCTTAGTCAAGCCATAGCAGGCGGTGCCGAGCCCGCCGCTGATGAACGGAGGAAACTCCCAACCCAGCATGAAGACACGCATAATCAGCTACCCATCTGTATACAAGTTTCTACTTGGTAACAACGGCACCGGACCAACGGCGATTCCGCAATCTCTCTATTTAGTAGTTTGCATGGCGGCCTGTCAATGTTTGCGTGAAACAATTTACACATATTCTAGTCTCGTATCCAACAGAGAACGAGTGATCTATAAGATTCACGGGCCGCCGGAATCGCAAAACCGGCGCCGATGGGCGAAGGCATGGCGGTCTTCCCCCGAAGCACCTTTGGCCCGCCGAATTCCGAGACACGCTCGGCTTGCCTCTCGTTTGCGGCGTCGATCCAGCGACACGCCTTCCTTGCCCAGAAAAGCCGCAACACCGACCCCGGTCCTCCGGCCAGCGCGGCCATGTGGCACGCTGGCAAATCACGACTGCAGAAGCAACCGCATCTCTTCCAATTCGAGCTGATCCGCGACCACGAGCACCCGGATTTCCCCGCCCATCCCGGCCGGGTGAAACTCGACCTCGTACGCCGTGGCAGGGGAGAACCAGGTGCTGCGTACCACCCCCTGATCGCCACGCTGGAGGTGCATTTCCGGCAGGTCGATGGCGAGGCGGACACAATCTTCAATTCGCGGCACTCGTAACATGGCGAGCTCCTGTCAATGGCGGCCATCCACGGAGAGACCGGGGTTGCCCTGCTGGAGCGGTGAGCCTCCCAGCGTCTGGACTCGTCGCCTTCTCGCTGAAACTCCGCACGTCGGCTAGCAAACGGCACACCCACCGGCCGCCGCTAACACCCGATTCATCAAGCAACCCCTCTGCGGCGTGGGTGCCCGCCTCGGGATCGCCTGGGCAAACGCTGGCGCAGCCGTCCCGGACGAATGTTGGCGCCTTGACTCGACGAACTCGCCCTGCGCCGGTAGTCTCCCCGCTGTGTCGCACGATGCTCCACGGATTTACAGCCGCCCGCCGGAAGCCCGGCTGCTACCCTGGCGGGGACGGTTTCTGGCTCTGGGCATCGCCCTGGGCTGCCTGGCGCCCCTGGTCACGGCGCTGTTTGTCACGCCGAGTCCCACCGGGGTCGGAACGCATCAGGGATTGGGGCTGCAGCCGTGCCAGTTCGAGAGGCAGTTCGGCGTTCCCTGCCCCACTTGCGGCATGACCACGAGTTTCGCCTATTTTGTGCGCGGCCGGATCGGGCCCAGTCTCTACGTTCAGCCCATGGGCACGCTCCTGGCTTTTGTCTCCAGCATGGTGTTCTGTGCCGGACTTTATGAATGCCTCACCGGCCGGGCGCTCCACCGCCTGTTGCGGATGGCCGCGGCCGGTTACTATCTCTGGATAGCTTTCGGGCTCCTCATCGCCGCCTGGGCGTGGAAAATCGGAATCCACGTCACGGGCCACGATGGCTGGGGCCCATAGCGGGACAAATCCGATGCCAATGAAGAAATGCCACTGCCTTGCTCTCGTCTTGATGACGCTGGCCCTATGCTTCCTGAGCGGATGCGAAGGGGACACGGGACTTTCCGGCGACGTGGACCCGGAAAAGCCCGCCCACACGTACACGGGGCTGAAACAACAGAAATGTGCCGTCATGGTCTGGACCGACCTGCGGAACCGGGCCGAGTACGGACAGATCCAGCTCGATTTGGCGAGGCTGATTCAGTATCAGTTGGAGGCGGAACTCGCGCCGCAGGATGACAAGGACGAGAAGAAGAAGGCCAAGCCGACGGTGGAGTTCGTCAATGCCGCGTCCGTGGCTCAATTTCAGCGAGCGCACCCCGAAATTGACGGGGCGCCGATTGTCGACGTGGCGCCGCGGCTGGGCGTATCGCGGGTGATCTACGTCGAGCTCGAGGACTTTTCCGCGCAGTCGCCGACATCCATCATGATCCTCAAGGGCACGGCCAAGGCGACGCTTCGGGTGCTCGAGGTGGCCGACCGCAAGGCCAAGGTCGCGTTCGAGGAATCGGGAATCAGTGCGACCTATCCGCCGCACGCGCCTGAAGGCGTGATCCCGTCGGACAAGGTGACGGTGCGGACGATTTACGAGGGGACGCTCAGGGCGCTGGCCGACCGGATCGTGGCGCGGTTCGAGGAGAAGTCGTAGGCGGCGCTGACGTGAGGGCAGAACAACGCGGAAAACAAGGGACTTCACGCGCGCGTCTTGCCCCCATCCGGCGATGGCGGCCACGACACACGGATGCGGTCGCCGCGCACAGTGATGACCGCACCGTTTGCCAGATCGTCGGTGTGACGAACGAGAACCGCGCTCATCAATTGCACTTTCCGCTCGTAGGGAACGTCGGGGAGCCGGACGATTCCTCGATGGGCGGCACCACCAGCATAGACCAGGCGCCCAAAGTCCGTATCGATTGTGACAACAACTCGTCCGTCTGCTGCCGCGACTTCGAGCAGGACGGCGTCGCCTGGATCCGGCGAGATAGACCGGGCCTCGAACACATCGTGCCCATGTTCCCGCAACCCTGCCGCAAGCCGCGTTCCCGCACAACGGTCGACCAGGAACTTCATCCCGCCACCTTGATCAGTTCAAGAGAATCGTTGGAGATGACCGCGTGTGCATACGCCAGGCAAGCTCGAATGTCGGCGGCTTCCAAATCCGGGTACTCCTGAAGAATCGACTCCCAAGACTCTCCCTGCGCCAGAAGACTCAGGATCAATTCCACCGAAATCCGCATGTTGCGGATGATGGGCTTGCCGTCAAAAACATCCGGACGCACCGTGATCCGTTGTAGAAGCAAATTCCCTGACATAAGGTCGGCTCCACTCTGATTGTCGACAGCCAGTGTACCGCGCCTACTCGGCCAAGGCCATGCGAAAACGACCCGCGACCGACAGCCGGAGACGACCTCTCGCGCTTCAAGTCTTTACGGTTCTTGCGAGTCGGCAGACTATTTCGTCGGCGGCGCGATCTCGCCTTCCTTCTTCGGCGCGTCGGGCGCCTTGGGCGGCGGGCCGAAGAAGGACTCATCCAGTTTGGCGTCGGCCTTCTTCTTCAGGTCGTCCACCATCTTCTGGAATTTCTCCTGGCGCAGGTGGTTGGCGATGGGCTCCTTGCACTCGTCGTAGCTCGCGGTCTCGCGGCCCTCGACCTTGATGATGTTATAGCCGAAGTCCGTCTTCACCGGGTCGGAGGTCTCCCCGACCTTCAAGGCGAAGGCGACCTTCTCAAGTTCAGCGGGCATCTCGCCCCGTCCGAAGCGCGGCAACTTGCCGCCGTCCTTCTTTGAGCCGGGGTCCATGCTCTCGACCTTGGCGAGTGCCTCGAAGTCGGCCCCGCCATCCAGTTGTTTCTTGATGTCCGCGATCTTGGCCTTGGCGTCGTCGTCCTTCATGGCGTTGTCGCCGCGCGTCAACAACAGGATGTACCGCGCGGTCAGACGCTCGAAGTCGGGCTTGTGTGCCTCGTAGTACCCCTTGATCTCTTCCTCGCTGGCCAGCGAATCCTGGACGCTCTGGAGCAGCAGACCAACCAGGATGTTGTCCTGCATGATTTGCAGTTGCTGCTGGAAGCCCGTGGTCTTGTCCAAACCCTTCGCACGCGCTTCGCCAGCCAGGATGCGCATCTGGACGAGTTGTTCGGCCGCCTGGCGTTTGCCCTCGCCGCGGGCAGCCTGGGCCTGGGTCTCCGGCGGCAAGACGGACAGGTAACTGGCGAACTCACCGTAGGTGATCTTCTGATCCCCCATGGTGATAATCACCGTCGACGGGTCCGGCGTCTTCTCGGCCGGAACGTCCTTCTTGTCCTGTGCGAAGGCAAAAGATCCAATGGCCAGCGAACCGGCCAGCAGAGCAACCATGCGTGATTTGCGGATTTTCAAGGCTTTCTCCTTATTTTCGACTCTGTAAGAGCAGTCGGGGAATCTATCGCAGATTTCGCCCGTTGGCAAACGACTGCAATTCTCAGACACGCCCGGCCGCCAACCGTTGGGCACGACCATTCTCCCGGGAGGACCGCAGGACTCTGCGGCCGGCTGTAGCCGCGATCGCCGATCGCGGTTCCGGCCGTGCAGGAGCACGGCCCGCACGGCCCTCCCAGGCTTGTGGGTACACCCCAACTGTTGGGCCGGAGCCGGCAACGCCACCTCCGGACATGTGTAACTTCCACTGAGGCGGAGCGGTTCCGCCCTGGGAGGTCCGGTTTGAAGCCCGCGCCCGTGATTGTCCGTCTCATTGCCGCCGTCGTCGCCCTGGCTCTGCTCGGCGCCATCGGCTACCTGTTGAACCATCTCACGTCCGTTGGCGGAAACCGGCTCGAACGAGTGGTTGATGGCAGCGACGGGGAAATCCGCGACCACCGCTCCCACGGCATCGAACCAGCCCGGGAGAACGCCATGTCGCTGGCCACCCTACCCTGGATCCGCGACAGCAACAATCCCGAGCCTGCTCGCGTCGAACTCGGAGGCCAACCTTACGTACACCGCACCCGTGCGCGAGCGGCCGTCCCGCTGGCATATCTCCCCGCAATCCGCCCCAGACACGATCTGGACCGGCCGACGCCGGCCACCATCCGGTCGGCGGAAGTTCCATGGGGCCGGTTGACACCGGCCAGAGAAGTCAAACACATCGAGCCGGCGGTGATGCCGCGGCTGGTCGCGAGGCGCGACCCGGAGAAACCTGTTTCGGCCGGCGTATCGCCGGCATCCTTGCCGTGGGGCCGCAACGCACAAAGCCCGTTGCCAGCAGAGGTTAGCGCCGCGAAGGTTCCGTCGGCGCTCAAGTCTACTACGCCGAAATAATGAACAATGATGGAGCTGCCATGAATAGAATGCGATCTGCCTTGGCTTTGTCTCTCGTATGGAGCTTGCCGGTTTTTGCCCAGCCAGTCCCGCCGGCCGCAAGACCGGCGGG
>JBIOJL010000324.1:0-6955 GCA_044450885.1 Tepidisphaerales bacterium | reverse complement strand
GATGGCCGCGGCCAGGCCGAGAATGAGCAGCGGCGCCGCCAAGCCGGTGAGGTAGGCGCCGAACATCGGCACGCACCCGTACTGGAGCATCGAGAGGCTACCCAACCCCATGATCACCAGCCAGATACTGAGGCCCAGAACCGGCATTGGGCAGCGCTCGGTCCATCGCGGGTGGGGGTCGCAGAGGTTGAGCGTCTCCTGGACGCTGCGGCGCTGGTAGTAGGCGATGTAGGCCGAGGGTATGAGAATGTACATAATTGCCATCATCGTACCCGTAGCGACGAACATGATCGTCCTGGCCTGGGCCGGCATGGTGGCATTCGGCGGCATGGGCATGTCACGCAGCATCGTCGCGACGAAGATGCCGCTGAGCGTCCCGATGACCAGCCACGGCCAGGCGATGCACAGCACCACCGGCCGGACCCACCGCCGGCACTGGCATGAGCCGATGCCCACCCAGATGAAGCCCACCGCGATGGCAATGAACATAAGCATGCTGGCCACGATGCCCGCCGCCGCTGAGCCGGGCGCGACGAACAGCGCCACCGGCATCATTAGCGACATGCACCCGGCGAGCACGCCGATGAGGATGGTGATGATGCCGTACGCCACCAAGCCCCCGCGGCCGGGCGGTGGCGGCTGGGGCGTCATGTAATCGGGCACATAAGTCACAGGCTCCTCCCCGAGCATGAGACAGCTTCAGAACCGAACAACATGGTACCGCATCCGCGGCCGGCTGCCACCATCTCACTGCTTCCGCTCTTTCGGCGGCAGGACGTCGAATCCCCGAGGCTCACGCGATCCGCGCGCCCAGCGGACCCACGCCAGCACCAGGCAGCAGGTCAGCACGATGCAGGCGGCGACCAGCACCGTCACCAGCATGCGGAAGTGGGATGGCCAGTCGCGCGGGAACATGCGGGAGATTGTATCCTGAGAGGCCGGCCGATGAAGCGGATCGAGACAGCGCCTTATTTCTCAATCTCAAACACCCTCTCCACCGGATCGGCCGACTGGATCCGGCCGGGGAGGCCCCACTGATAGGCCACCACCCGGACCTTCATCGGCAACCGGGCTCGCGGCGGGATGTCGGAGAATTTCAGTCGTGGGCCGTCGGCCTCGGCGGGGCCAGAGATGACGTAGAAATCGACGGGCAGACCGGAGTCGGATTCGGCTTTCAGCGGGATGGTCTTCGTGCCGGGTTTCACGTCGGCGATGGGGGCGAAGGTCAGCGTTTGTGGTTTGCCTTGGCTATTGCAGGTGGGAAGCATGATCCGGCCGGGCTGGACGTTCTTGCGATAGACGTCGTCGCCGTCGTGTTCGGCGAGCATCCACAGCGTGCAGGCGCGCGACGTGAAGCCCTCGCGATCGAACTTCACGCGGAGGGTGTTGGCGGCCGTCTGGATGGCCGAGCCGGTGATCATGCGGATGCGCACCGGGCCGGGCGCATGGCCGAGTTTCGTGCCGGCGTTGATAAGTTGCTCGGGTACTTCGGAAAGGAAGCCGCCCTCGACGTGGAAGGTGACGCCGTCGTCGGCCGGGGCGAAGCGCATGGGGGCGAACCCCTGTTTGGCGCCGTTGATCGGCCGGCCATCCTCCATGAACGTCACCATCTGTAGCTCGCGCGGGTTGCGGTCGCCGCAGAAGGCTTCGGCGGCCCGGGCTTCTTCTTCGTCGAAGTGCCAGAATGCCTGCGTCTTCGCGCCCCTGTACGCGCTGTACGCGGCCGGGGCGAAGCGGCTGGGTTCGAGCATGCTGGTGTCGGTCAGCCAGCCATCTTCCAGGCGGAGCAGGCGAAGTTCGCCATCCGCGCCGATGCGGTACTTCGCAGCCTTGCGGATGTAAAGACCGATGTAGCGGGCCATGGCCGGCGACCATTCGAAGTGGCCGCCTCCGGGCTCGACGACGACGCTCATGAGGTGGCGGTCGCTCCGCTCGCGCATTTTCACCATGGCGTCGCGGACGCCGTGCCAGTGGCGCTCGCGGTTGCGCGAGGCTTCCGGCCACTCGGTGCATTGGCCGGTCACGTAGACCAGCGGCACGCCTTCGATGTTCGCCTGGGGATCCCAGCCCGGCGGGCCGGGAAATGTGGTCTTGATGGCGACGCAGGCGATGACCCGATCCGGCCGCCAGTAGGCCACCTGCCACGACAGCGGCCCGGCGGCCGAGTGGCCCATGGGCATGAGCGGCGCGGTGGCGATCTCGGCGTAACCTGATTCCGCGGCGAGATCGGCCAGCAGCTTGTCGAGGGTCCGGCCGGCGCCGTCCCTGTACTTGAACTCACCCGCGAGGGGCGATTTGTCTTCGAACCCGGCCGGGTTGATCCAGACGATGGCGAAACCGGCGTCGGCGGCCGCAGAACGGAAGACCGGATCCTCGACCATGGGTTTCTCGAGCAGGTTCTGCACCGTCAGGATCACGCCGCGAACCCGCTCGCATTTCGGTGGAATCCACAGGTATGCCCGGCGGTCCTTGCCTTCCATATCGACGGCCCACTGGAACTCGGCGGCGCGGGCCAATTCGCCGAGCAGGCAGCACGCCAAAGCCAGACACAATCTCGGAGTGTATCGATCAGTCATCATTGTGGCATGCGCGACTTCGAATCGGAAGAACGCGCCGCAGCGCCAAAGCGCCGAGACAGACGAATCCGCCGGCGGCCGCTGCGGGACTCGGAACCGACGTGTTCAGTGATCCGACATAGGATCCGGTGATCGACTCCGTTGTCGGACCGGTGCTGGTGATCGTCCCGGTAAACCTCGCCGTTCCCGTGTCCCCGGCAAAGATCCCGGTTCCACCCGTGAACACGAAATCGAGCGTCACCGTGGCGGTTCCGTGGCCGCTGGCGGTGCCGGTGCCGGAACTGGTGCCGAACAGCGTCCCGTTCGCGAAGGTGTCGGTGAAAGTCCCATCCGAGATGATGATGTGCGGCGGATTGCTGAAGTCGATCGTCGATGTCGACTGCGGCGTGAAGAGACCGAAGGTCGTGTCGTTGCCGTCGCCGGTCAGGTTCTGCACGAAGATGCCGGGCGTGGCGGTGGGCGTGAGGGTGGAGTCTCCCGACAGAGTCCCGGCGATGGACCCGCCGCGGACCGGCAGTGCGAAACCCAACAGTGCCACGAGTGCGACCACCGTCGCCGCGATGAAGTGTCTCATTGCGAAGCCTCCTCAAACCAGACGCCATAGTATTGGGCGCGACCTCCGGCAATGTCAACAAAGATCACATCGCCAGCAGGCCGATGAGGGCGAAGAAGACGGCGAGTTTGACGAGGAAGATGACCATGACGCAGTACCAGGTGTCGCTCTGGTCGAGGTCGAAGAAGGCGCCGATGAGGGCGAAGTAGAAACAGAAGCCGGCGACCCAGGCCAGCAGGCCGCCGAAGACGGGCACGAAGCGGAGAGAGACCATGAGCAAGGTCATGAGAGCCGAGGGAGCGACCGAGATGGCGGCGAGTTTGAGGACGGCGGTCCAGAATCGGCCGAGGTCGATGCCGCGGAAGCGGGCGGCGGCGAAGAGGGCGACGAGCATCAGGCCGGTGCCGAGGACGACCTCAATGCCGATCCTGGACAGTGCGTGCAGGGCCCCGCCGCCCGTGCGGGAACTCGTCCACCAGCCCGCGATGCACTCGATGATGACGCCGCCGGCGAGGAGAACGAGGGGCATCTGGAAGTCTTTGACTTTGTCCGGAAAATAGGCGTCAACGGGAGCAGCGACAGTGGCGGCGCCTGGACGCTGGTAGGCGAGGACGGTCTCTTGCGGTGGCGCGACGGTGGGAACTGCTGATGCCAGGCGGGCGGTTTCCGGGGCGATGTCGTAGAGGTCATCGGTGGGCGCCGGGCATTCGGCGGGAACTCGCATGGCGTGGCCGCACGGACATTTGACCGATCGGCCGGCGCGCTCAGGCGTCCACTTGTAGTGTTTGCCGCATCCGTCGCACTGGAAGGTCGCGTCGCGCATGGTTGGATCCTCCTGAGAAAACCGGACGAAAGGGTATTGTGGGGAGTGCGAGCGGAAAAGCCATTCCATTTTGAGGGGTAGTTTATAGGCGGGGAAATGATGGCGGGACGGGAGGCGCGCAGGCCCCGGCTTCCTCCGGGCGTGACCATTTTCCCGGGAGGGCCGCAGTCCTCTGCGGCCGTTTCGCGGCGCGACCATCCCGGCCGTGCAGAAGCACGGCCCTCCCGAATCTGTGGGCACGCCCCTTCCGCCCGAGTCATCGTCGGCAGCTCCGGGGCTCTTTCTCTGAACCAGTGCCCACCCCAGGTCGTATTCCTCTTGTTGGGCTTGAATTACGTTCGGGCGTTCTCGTCGGCGTACGGGTGTGGGCGTTTTCGGCTTGGCCGCTTTGGCTTGGCCGCGCCCTTTTCTTCGCGCCAACCGTCGTATAACATTGTTCACTTGGCGGCCCTGCACGCCGGGCGTTCAGGTTGTCCACGAGAGGCTCCAATTATGGCCAAAAACCAGAAGAGACTGGGCGAAATCCTCGTTGAATGGGGAATCCTGAATCCCAAAGAGCAGCAGCGGGCGGCCGACTACGCCAAGCAGAAGAACCTGCGCATGGGCGAGGCCCTGCAGGAACTCAAGCTCGCTTCCGAGAACAATGTCTACAAGGCCCTGGCCACCCAGCACAACCTCGAGTACATCGACCTCGACAAGAGCTCCATCGCCCCCAACGTCATTAACACCATTCCCGACGACCTGATGCGCAAGCACCTGATCCTGCCCATCGGCATCGAGAACGGCAAGCTGCGCGTCGCCATCCACGACCCGCTCGACCTGGAAACGCTGGACATCCTCCGCTTCCGGCTCAACCGCGAAATCCGCACTGTGCTGGCGCCCAAGAGCCGCATCAAGCGCTACCTCGACGACATCTTCTCCTCCGGCGCCGACAAGACCATCGACAAGACCATCGACTCCACCCTCAAGTCCCTCGACAAAACCCTCGACAAATCGGTCGACCGCTCCATCGACAAGTCCATCGACCTCGCCGGCATCGGCGAGGACGCCATGAACGACCCGACCCAGGCCCCCATCATCAAGCTGGTGCAGGCCATGATCGTCGAGGCCGTCCGCAACCGCGCGTCGGATATCCACATCGAGCCGATGAAGGACCGCGTCCGCGTGCGTTACCGCATCGACGGCGAGTGCATCGAGCGCGACCGCATCCCCAAGCGCATGCAGAACCCGCTCATCAGCCGCCTGAAGATCATGGCCGGCATCGACATCGCCGAGAAGCGCCTGCCCCAGGACGGCCGCATCAAGATGGGCGTGGACAAGGCCCAGATCGACTTCCGCGTCAGCACGCTGCCGGCCTACCACGGCGAGTCGGTGGTGCTGCGTATTCTGCGTCCGGACTCGGTGCGCATCGGCATCGAGAAACTCGGCTTCGCCGAGGAAGACAACAAGATCTTCCAGAAGATCATCAAGCGCCCGAACGGCATCTTCCTGGTCACCGGGCCGACCGGCTCGGGCAAGACCACCACGCTCTACGCCGCCCTGAACGAACTCAACCGTCCCGACCGCAAGATCATCACCGCCGAAGACCCCGTCGAATACAACTTCACCGGCATCAACCAATGCCAGGTAAAGGAACAGATCGGGCTCAGTTTCGCCAAGATCCTCCGCGCCATGCTGCGTCAGGCGCCCAACATCATCCTCGTCGGCGAAATCCGCGACCTGGAAGTGGCCGAGGTCGCCATTCAGGCCGCGCTCACCGGCCACCTGGTGTTCAGCACCCTGCACACCAACGACGCCCCGAGCGCCATCACCCGTCTGATCGACATGGGCGTCAAGCCGTTCCTGGTGGCCTCGTCCATTCAGGCGATCATGGCCCAGCGTCTGATCCGCATCCTCTGTCCCAAGTGCAAGGCTCCCGACACCGACCCCGACTGGAAATGGATGAAGATTGCCGGCATCACCGAGAACGACGTGAAGGCCAAGCAGATTTTCAAGCCGCGCGGCTGCGACTACTGCACGGGCACCGGCTTCCGCGGCCGGCTGGGCATTTTCGAGATGATGCACCTGAACAGCGAAATCCGCGAACTGGCGTTCAACCGCGCCCCCACCAACAAGATCCGCAAAGCCGCCCTGGCCGGCGGCATGAAAAGCCTGCTGGAGGACGGCAAGCTGAAGGTTCTCAACGGCACCACCACCGCCGAGGAAATCGTCAAGGTGGCGCAGGTGGAAGGATTGCTCACCTAAATGACTACGGACCACTGACTAATATGGCAATGATTCAAATCGATCGTCTCCTGGAGACCTGCGTCCGCCGCGGCGCGTCGGACCTTCATCTGGCCGTCGGCAAGCCGCCGACGCTTCGCCTGCACACGCATCTCCGCGAGCTGCAGACGAAGGTCCTCGAGCCCGAGGACACCATCGGCCTGATGAAGTCCATCACCCCCGAGCGCATCCAGCAGGAATTCGAGGAACAGGGCTCGGGCGACTTCGGCTTTGCCTACGGCGACATGGCCCGCTTCCGTGTCGCCGTCTTCAAGCAGAAGGGGTACTGCTCGGTCGTGCTGCGAAGAATCCCCAACAAGCTGCTCACTTTCGAGCAGATCGGCCTGCCGAAGATGGCCGAGCAGATCTGCCGCCGCCCGCGCGGCATCTTCCTCTGCACCGGCCCGACGGGCTCCGGCAAGACGACCACGCTGGCGTCCATGATCAACTACATCAACGAGAACTACGACCGCCACATCATCACGATGGAAGACCCCATCGAGTATTACCACCAGCACAAGAAGTCGATCGTCGTGCAGCGCGAAGTCGGCGTCGATGTGCCCAACTTCTCCGAAGCGCTGCGCCGTGCTTTGCGTCAGGACCCGGACGTCATGATGGTCGGCGAAATGCGCGACCTGGCCACGATCAGCTCCGCCATCACCGCCGCTGAAACGGGCCACCTGGTCTTCGGGACGCTGCACACCAGCGGTGCCGCCAGTACCATCAACCGCATCATCGACG